>CAZYPC010000004.1:0-15103 GCA_964649165.1 uncultured Chryseobacterium sp. | reverse complement strand
ATCGCCATCAACGTGGTGCTGAAACACCACCGCAAGTGGAGCACCGAAGAAGTGCATGAACAGCTGCGCAAGATCCTTGCGGACCCGAAGGCGTACGCGGAGCATGAGCTCTACGCGCCAATCTCGGACGCGCTGCTGAACCGCGATCGCAAGAGCGAGGCGCAGCATGAACTCGTGCCGCGCAAGGACTACCGCGCGTATGGAAGCGAGCACATTGAACAAGGCGCCATCCACCAGATGGAGGTGGCGATGAAGTTGCCCGTGACGGTGGCCGGTGCCCTCATGCCGGATGCGCACCAGGGCTATGGCCTCCCTATCGGTGGAGTGCTCGCGGTGGAGAACGCGGTGATCCCGTACGGTGTGGGTGTGGATATCGGCTGCCGCATGTGCCTGAGCATCTTCAACATCGCGCCGGAGGTGATGGAGCAGAACCGCGCGGAATACAAGCGCCTGCTGGTCGAGCACACGCGATTCGGCCGTGCCGTGCATGAGAAACGCATGGACGATCCCGTGTTGGAGCGCAACGAGTTCAATACCATTCCCGTGGTGAAGCACTTGAAGGACCGCGCGTGGACGCAGATCGGTTCCAGCGGGAGCGGCAACCACTTCGTGGAATTCGGTGTGGTGGAGATCACCGATGCGGCCAACGAGTTCAAGCTGCCGGTGGGGCACTACCTCGCGCTGCTTTCGCACAGCGGATCACGTGGCATGGGGGCGGGCATCGCGCAGCACTACACGCGTGTGGCGAAGGAACTGTGCAAGCTGCCTGATGAGGCGCAGAACCTCGCGTGGCTTTCGCTCGATAGCGCGGAAGGGCAGGAGTACTGGCTCGCCATGAACCTGGCCGGTGATTTCGCGAGCGCGTGCCACCACCAGATCCACAAACGCATCGCAAAGGCGCTGGGTGAGAAGCCCGCCGCCATCGTGGAGAACCACCACAACTTCGCCTGGAAGGAGACGCACGGCGGGCGTGAGCTGATCGTCCACCGCAAGGGCGCGACACCTGCTGGCAAGGGTGTGCTTGGTGTGATCCCCGGCAGCATGACCGCGCCCGGCTACATCGTGCGTGGCATGGGCGTGGCCGAGAGTATCGGCTCGGCCAGTCACGGCGCTGGGCGTACCATGAGTCGCACGAAAGCCAAGGAGACTATCGACCCGACGACCGTGAAGAAGCACTTGGAGAAACATGGCATCGACCTCATCGGCGGCGGGTTGGACGAAGCGCCCATGGCCTACAAGGACATCGCCACGGTGATGAACAGCCAGCGCGACCTGGTGGAGATCATCGGCTCGTTCACGCCGAAAGTGGTGCGCATGTGCGGGGATGGCAGTGCCGCAGAGGATTGAGATGCGGTGCGTTTACCTTGTCCATATGTTGCGCGCGCTATACCATGTAAGGCAGGATGGATGCTGGCTGGTCCTGGTCTTCGCCATCGGCTGGCTGTCGCAAGGCTTCGCACAAAGCGGCGCGATGGCGATCGCGTATGCTCCTACCGCGCTCCAGGAGGATCTCGACTTCCTTGAGAAGAAACTGCACCGATGCCATCCGGACCTGGACATGTATGCATCGCATGAGCGCATTGATCGATGCTTTGACAGTATCCGGTCGTACCTGACTGAACCACGGACCGATCTGCAACTGGTGAGCGCTGCTGCTGCGCTTTATCCGTTGCTGGGTGATGGCCATACCATGTTCCTGCCTGGTCCGCTCACGGCCTCGCGTGGCGGCTCGGCGTGGTACCTGCCTTTCGAGCCGGTCATCGTGGGAGGACACCTCTACATCCAAAGGAACGGAACCATGGATGATCGCCTCAGTGCGGGGGCGGAAGTGCTGGCGATAAACAGCGTGCCTGTCGCGGCCATCATGGACACATTGATGTGGCGACAGGTCCGCGACGGGAACAACCGGACCTTCCCGGAATGGATACTGGACAACTGGTTCAAGGAGTACTACCGCCTCTCTTTCGGTGAGCCGTCTTCTTTTGCCGTGGATGTGGCTGGCGCGGATGGGCCGCTTCGAGTGACGGTACCCGCATTGCCGAAGGACAGCATCCGTGCGAACATCCGGCGGAACCATCCAGGTGCGCATGACGAGGAGAAACCTTTGCTTTCAATTGCTCCCGGTGGCCATCATGCCGTAATGACCATTGCGTCCTTCGAGCGCCCACAAGACCGTTCGGAGCGGGAGCGGATCGGGAAGGAAGGACTGCGCAACGCGTTCGCCCGATTGCGTGAGCTGGGTATCGAACGATTGATACTGGATCTGCGCGGTAACCAGGGAGGGGAACCGGCGTTGGCGAAACTGCTGCTCGCGCACCTGCTGAATGCGCCCTTCCACCTGGTGTGGAAAGGCCCGGCATCCGGTAGATGCCGCCCTGCCGCGCATCCGTACACGGGCAAGCTCATCGTGCTCATGGATGGAGGATCGTTCTCCGCCACGGGCATGGTGCTCTCCTGTCTGGAACGCCACGGGCGGGCGATCTTCATCGGCGAGGAAGCGGGCGGGAACCGGACGGTCCTGTCCGGCAGCCCGAAGCACTTCCGTCTGCCCAACACCGGTCTGGACTGCTACATCTCCACGAGGTTCTGGCAACTGGTGGACCGACCGAATGATGGACACGGCGTGATGCCGACCATCGCTGCCTCACCGACGATCGAAAACGTCATCCATGGACGGGACCCGGTCATGGAGGCCGCGCTGAAGGCCCTTGAATAGCGGACCGGCGGTCATACTTCCTGTTTCACCCAGGCCTGTACCATGCGTAACTGGCCGTAGCCGAAACGCCCGTCAAAGTGCTTTTGGGCTCCGTTCAGCCCCTCCTTCAGGTTCTCGCGCATCCAGTCAGCTATGAGGTCGCGCTCCTCGACGGGCATGAGACCGTCGATGTCCAGCACGCCCTCGGCGATGCCACGTGCGAAATGTCCTTCGATGGTGCTCTTCGCCATGCTGCGCTCGGCGGCGATCTGCTCCAGGCTGAAGCCTTCTTTCACGAGAGCGTAGGTAGTCTCATAGGTCGCGCCCTTCGTTCGCTTGCCTCCTTCACCTCCACTACCTCCCTCACCTTCTTCGCCCGCATTCCTGCGCTTGCGTGTCCGGCCTGACCTTCCGCTGGCTTTCGGTCGGTGTTCCTCCGCCCAGGCACGCGCCTCACTCACCATTGCCGCGCGTTTGCCGGACAGGTCGTTCTCGATGTCCTTCTGACGCTTCACTTCTTCGCCGTTCAGGATGCAGGTGGTGAGGTAGCCCACCTTGGCGATGGTGGCCATCTTCTTCATCAGCATGCCATCGATCTCCTTCAACGCGTTCGTGTACTCCTTCGTGCGGCTGAGCATCTCGGCCTGGGCCATGTGCTGGAAGAGCGCTTTCATCTGCGCCTGAAGCAGATCCCCATAGTACGCTCCGCCCTTCTCTATGCGGACCAGCAGCTCATCACGCCTTCCTTCCATCAGCAAGCGCATCAACTGGCCGCGGAACTTCTGCGTGTTCTCCTCTTCGGTGCGCAGCTTTTCGCGGAACACCTGCAGTGCGGTCTTCATCGACTCGTCCTCGAACTGCGCGGTCTCCGGATGGTCCTTCTGCGTGTACTCGACTTTCCGCAGCATGTCGCTGAAGTCGAACGTGCCGGCAAGCAACAGTTGCAGGTACTCGCGTTGGCTGGCTTGCAGTTGTTGTGGCAAAGGCACCTGGTCGAGCCCCCGTTGGGTAAAGGCGACCACCTCCCTGTCGCTGCTCACCACGGAAGGGTCGATGCGCGTCCGAAGGATCAGCCCATCGAGGGACCGCAATCGCGATAGCGCCACGTAGACCTGCCCTGGCGCGAAGGCATGGCCCACGTCGATGATCGCCTTCGTGAAGGTGAGGCCCTGGCTCTTGTGCACGGTGATCGCCCAAGCCAGCTTGATAGGGTATTGCTCGAAGGTGCCCAGAAGTTCCTCCTTCTGTTCGTGGGTCGATCCATCCACTATGTAGCGCTTGTTCTCCCAAGTCTCCCGCTTCAGCAGGTAGGTGCCCGCTGCGAGTTTCTCGCCGGCGCCCTCGTACATGCGCACGGTGATGCCGCCGTGCCCGATCGCCTCCACACGTGCCAGCTTGCCGTTGAAGTACGCCTTCTCGAGGTCGTTCTTCACGAACATGACCTGCGCACCCACCTTCAGCTCGATGCGTTCCAGCACCGGGTACATGCTTTGCGGGAAGTCGCTCTCGATCACCGCATCATAGGTGTGTGACTTCCCGGGCAGCTGCGCGAGCGCGCGTTGGTTCAACTCATCGGCCTTGTAGTTGTGCGTGGTGAGGGTGATCACGCCGTCGCTGTCCTGCGCACTGATCTCCGGCCGGTAGTGCCTGTTCAGTTCGGTCACATCCTCCTGCGTCACCGTGTTGTTCCGCAGGTTGTTCAGGATGTGGATGAAATTGCCGTCCTGCTGGCGGAAGATCCTGTCGAGTTCGATGTGCGCATAGCCGTGCTGTTTGATGACATGGCTTTCGAAGAAGTGCATACTCGCATAGTAGCGTTGCATCACACGCCATTCGTCATCCTTCACTACCGGCGGTAGCTGGTAGAGGTCGCCGATGAGCAACACCTGTGCCCCACCGAAGCTTTGGTAGCGGTTCTGGCGCACGGCCCGCATGCGGAAGTCTATGGCATCGAGCAGGTCCGCACGCAGCATGCTCACCTCGTCGATGATCAGCAGGTCCACCTCGCGCAGCACATGCCGGCGGATGGCGTTCAGCGGATGGCGACGCGTGAGCGTGTCCTGGTCGTGGAAGGCCCCCTCGGGAATGTCGAGCGGGCGCTGTTTTTCTGGCAGGAAGGCCCCGAAGGGAAGAAGGAACTGCGAGTGGATGGTGACGCCCTTGGCATTCAGCGCAGCGATGCCCGTGGGGGCAAGGATCACGTACCGCTTGTGCGTGCTCGCTGCCAGCTTGTGCAGGAAGGTCGTTTTTCCAGTGCCTGCTTTGCCCGTCAGGAAAACGTGGCGGTTCGTGCTGTTCACGAAGCGCGCGGCAAGCGCGGCCATTTCGGTCTCGACGTGGGCTTCGGCTGTGGGAGTTCCGGAATTCACTTCGCGAAGTACGGAAGTGCTTTCATCATGAGGTAAGGACATGCTTCATGGTTGAACGATACGGCTCCGGTCGTCACTGGCGCGAAAAGCGTCACCGGCACGATGACAAGATAGAGGCGTCGGGGTTGGTCAGTGAGCGGCCAGCCACTCGCGCAGTGCCTTCAGCACGGTCGACCAGTCGCACGGTTCCTTCTTCCCCATGCCGATGAAATAGTCCACACGCTCCACCCAGCGACCATCCCCATCGAGCTTGGTGCTCTTCTCACGGAAGAACGCGAAGCCGTCCGTACGTCCAGGAACCTCCACGTGCAAACGCCCGCGGCGCTTCACGAAAAGCACAGTGGCCGGGTCGATGCTGTGTTCCTTGAGCGCGGCGGTGACGTCGGCGTGTTCGTTCGGCAGGAAGCGCATGGCTTCAGGCGTGCATCTCCAGTGCAAAGGTGCGCACATGCTGGTCGATGCTCGTCTCGTCGAGCTCGCGCTTCATCAGCACGATGTCGCTCACGCGTTGCTGCGTCGTGAAGCCCTGGTTCGCCAGCAGGGCCCATGCGGAGTTGAACTGGTCCGCCTTCAAGCCGCTGGCGATGGGCAGCACGGTGCGTTCGGGAACGTCCACACCGAGTTTCTTGATGCGCCGGTTCGCCCGCACATGGTCCACGACCCGTTGCCGAAGAGCTGCGATGGTGCCTTTCTCCGAGATCTCCATGTAGATGGACTTCCTGTCCTCGCTGTGCACCAGGCCACCGACGCTCAGCGTGAACGGCGGGAAGCCGGCCGAACCGCGCGCGATCGCATCCGATAGCGGGCCTTCATATTCCGGGGGCAGTTCGCTCGCGAGCAAAGTGATGCCGGGCATCTGGTACGCTTCGCTGAATTTCCCGATCCGCTCTCGCAGGGCCTGCCGCCACTCCATCACCCGTGCACCGACATGGCTCGCCGGGTCGATCACAAGCCGGTAGTGGCAGGTGTAGACCAGCGTGTCGAAGAGCGCGAGCGCGTCCTGCGGCGACTTGCGAGGCATGCGGCAAAGGAATCAAGGCGCCGAAGTCGACATCGGACCTCAACAAGAACTTCTTCAACGATCGACGCCTAGCGTAGCTTCAGGATGAAGCTCCCTCCGTTGCCGCAGGCGACCAGGGACACGGTGTAGTCGCCGGGTGGCCAACCGGTGAGGTCCAGCCATTGCTTCTCCTCTTCCTGTCGGGAAAAGTGGAGTTGCGCCCCCTTTCCGGATGTATCAACACCAGAGCCAGGCCCGCCGGTGATGGTGTAGGCTGTTTCCGTTCCCCAGCCCGGGAACCTGGCCAGGTGCGTTCCGCAGTAGTACGAGCGCATGAGCCAGAGGTCTGTGTTGCGCACGCCGCACGTATCCGGCACGTCCAGGTCGCCCGCAACGGCCACTTCATACCGGCAAGTGTCGGTGTTCAGTTGCGGAATAACGCGGTCCTCTTTCATGGCCCTTGCCCAGAGCACATCGAACTGTTCGGTGAGCGTGGCCGTTCGTTCGTCGTCTTTGTTCTCCGCATCACCGGTCAAGATGCGGTCCTTGGCAAAGGGACGACCATTGGCCAGGTACCTGCCCTTGCGGAATGGAAGTACCACTGGTGGGCGCCGCCTGCAGTCCAGATGCGCGCAGCGGTCATGCACCTCACTTCCCCTGTGCTCGTAGTACACGGAGAGTTCGACGACCATGGTATCTACATCACGCACCGCCACCACTTTCACGTCGGGATAGTCCCTGCCACGGGCTGGCGTGGCCAGGAGTGCAGGGAAGCCTTCACCGAACACCGACAGGAGACGTACTTCTTCTTCGGGCGAGGGGACGACGGGAAAGTGTAGGGGAAGCATGTTCCACCACATCCCGCTCTGGATGTAGTACACCTGGTAGTCGCCCTTCATCGGCACCAAGGTGCTGCTGTCCTCCACGAAGGTGTAGCGCGTCCAATTCGGGTTCTGGTCCGGATCCAGCCGCTGCCCGGAAACCACGTGAACGAGCATGAGCGGGAAAAGAGCTACCTCGAGGCGCATCGGCATTCGGTACACCGAAGATGCACAACCGTTCACGATCGCACATCTGGACCGCTGATGCGCGCTGCCATGCACCTTTGCGTCATGAACATCTTCCAGTTCCTGCGGCTGCTCTTGAAAGGCCCCACCCCGCAACAGATGGCCGCACAGTTGCGAAAACCCCATGGAATGATGGCGCGCAAAGTCGGGGAACGCATGAACGCGGCGAACCGGACGCTCTACGAAGGAACCTGGAAGGAACTTGAGCTGCGCGATGGCCTGAACGTGCTGGAGATCGGCTTCGGTAACGGGCTCTTCTTCGGTGACCTGTCCCGACAGGCGAAAGGGTCGAAGCTCCATGGCTTGGACTTCAGTCAGGATATGGTGAAGCAAGCCGCTGTGCGCAACGCTGACCTCGTTTCCTCGGGAGCGCTGTCTCTCGTCCACGGCGCGAGCGACCGGATGCCGTTCGCTGACGCCACGTTCGATCGTGTGTTCTGCATCAACGTCATCTACTTCTGGGAGCAACCAGCCGCGCACCTGCGTGAGATCCGTCGCGTGTTGAAGCCAGGCGGGACCTTTACATCCGTGTTGCGCGCGCGCTCGGCGATGGAGAAATTGCCTTTTACGGCGTTCGGCTTCACCATGTATGAGCAGGCCGATTGGGAGGCGGTGCTTCGTGCCAACGGATTCGTCCCGGCCCGTACCACCTTGCTGAAAGAACCGGAGATCGAGTACGACGGTCAGCGCTACAGACCGGAGAGCCTTGTTGTCGTTGCCACCCTTGGATGAACAACGAGGTCGTTCAGGATCCCTGCCGGCCAGCAGGAGGATACTCCGGATCACCGGATGGCCTCTAGCTTCGTTCCCGTTCCAGGCGCATGGCATGACGACCCGACCGATCCTTCACCTGTTGGTTGGTGCAGCACTGCTCAGTGGGGTCCCCTGCGGAGCCCAGTGGACCATAACCAGCGCGCCGAACAGCGGTGCCCGGAAGGACGACATCTGCTTCATCGGTGCCGATACCGGTTGGGTGGCCGGTGGAGCTGATGGTTACATCCTTCGGACCTATGATGGCGGCGAGACCTGGCAGACCGTGTACACCGGACCGGACCATCTGCGCAGCATCGAATTCGCCACTACGCAGATCGGATTCAGCGGGAGTGTGAACAACACGTTCCTGCGGACGCTGGACGGTGGGGATACGTGGGAAGACATCACCGATTCCATCCCTGCGCCATCGAGCATCTGTGGGCTTTGTGCCGCTTCACCGGATGTGATCTACGGCTGCGGTGTCTGGTTCGGCCCGGCTTATGTGATCCGTAGCACGGATGGCGGCATGAACTGGGACAAGACGAACCTGTCCAGCATGGCCAGCGCCCTCATCGACGTCCTTTTCCTGAACCCCGACACGGGCTTCGCTTCGGGCAAGGCACAGCCTCCGTCGCTGGGCGGCGTCATCCTCGCTACCGTGGATGGAGGAGATACCTGGAGCGTACGCCACCTCACTAGCCATCACGACGACTACATCTGGAAGCTGCAGACACCGGACAGCGTACACATCTACGGATCCGTGGAGTGCGTGGTCGGTACAGGAACGCGCATCGTGCGCTCAGGCGATGCCGGTGGTACTTGGGCGACACAGGCTGTTACCCCCGCTGTTCCGTACATGCAGGTGATGGGCTTCCTCGATACGCTGCATGGCTGGGTGGGCGGCAACCAGGTGCTACTGGAAACGCTGGACGGAGGGAGTACCTGGCACAACATCGCGCTCGATGCCGGCTATGACCGGTTCCACCGGATCAGTTCAACGCAGGCGTTCATGTGCGGGAACGGTGTGTACAAGTATGGTGGTACCCCACTGGCAACTGCCCCGATCGCTCCGGCGCGTCTCGAATGGATAGATGTCGGGCCCAATCCAGCTTCGGACGAGATACGCGCCATCGTGCATGTGCATGCGCGCTCACAGGCCGAGCTCACCCTGTGCGCGGATGATGGGCGCATACTACGGACTGTTCACAAGGGTGAGCTGATGGCCGGTGAAAGGCCGTTCACGATCGATATCAAGGATGTCGCTGCCGGCCGTTTCCAGCTCTGCCTTCGTACGAACCAGGGACAGAGTACCGTAGTGGTCGTGAAGCGCTGATCGGCCGCGGGGACGCTCGAGCCGAACGAATGCGGATCGCGTTGGTCAGCGGGCCTTCTGGTAGGTGTGGAGCACGAAACGCTTCCAGCCCTTTTTGTTCTTCGATTCCACGGCCCAGTTGAAACCGCCCGCATCGTTCGGCCAGTAGATCTGTCGCGCACGCCCGGCATCCATGTCCGCCTCGAAGCAAACAGCGTCCTTGTGGATGTCGGCTGCCGCGGTGAGCACTCCGCCGCTGTGCTTGCCGTCCGACGTGAACGACCAGAAGGACAGCTTGCCCTCATGAAGGCCAAAGAGCGCGTGCTCCGTGTAGACCCTTCTGCCGAAGCGCCATTCGCAGTCGAGCATGACGTACTTGCCACCGAGCGCCTCGGTGAAGGTCCGCGTACACTTCACCGGGCCCATCGGTGAGTCTGCGGCAGCCTGCCAATTGCCCATCAACGGGGCCATGGGGCCGAGCTTCCCCCGTCCTTTTTTCCAGGTCATGCAGCAAGTTGCGCAACTTTCGTCAGCGTCCATGCAGCGTCCTGCTCTTGGACGTCGTCTTCCAGCTTGTCGGCCCCACTCAGATCCACAACGCCATGCGCCCACGATCGCTGATCTTCTGCTCCGGACTCGTCGCACTGCCTCTCCACGCGCAATTACTGGCTGGCGAAGTCCCCGATGGAGGCACCGCCTTGGATCTCGACATACACATCGAGCTCCCGACCCCGTTCACCGCGGACTCCTCCGCGCTGGAGATCGACTGCGACGACTTCTTCGACATGACGGTCACGCTCATACATGGGCAGCCTGCCGTTGATGCGCCCAATGTGGCGCTGCTCCGCATGGTGGATGACGACCTGGAACTCTGCGCTGACGGCGTGCCGAACCAAAGCCGGCCCCGCTACTACACATTCGGACAGACGATCGACTGCAACGGGGGCTTCGACTGGCAACCGGACGATATCACCACGTTGGGCGACATCGGCTCGTTCACGGCCTTCGGCCCCATGGCGATCGACAGCCAGTACGTCGCCTTCAAGCGCGGGGAACAACTCGGCTGGATCCTCCTCTCGTTCGATCTGACAGGTCAAACTCCATGGCTAAGGATCCATCGCGCGCTTTCGATCTGTGCCGGCCCAACCCATGTGCCATCGACGACCGATGCCCCGATGCTTGTCCTCTATCCCAACCCATGCGATGGACGGACCGTTCGCGTGGAGGGCTCAGGACCATGGCAGCGATTGGAATTGCTGGATGCGACGGGTAGACAGGTGATGCGTTCCGGTGCTGCCACGCGTACGATCCCGGTTCCGGAGGTCCCTGGAACGTATCTCGTACGAGCGACCGATGCGGATGGACGGTCCGCGATGTCGCGCTTGGTGAGGTACTAACGACCAGGCGCGGTGTCCCTTACAGCTTCATCCGAAGCCGCTCTTCCTCCAGGTCGATCAGGTACAGTTCCTGGCGTACCATTTCCTCATCGACGGCCGGGTCGCGGTTGATCTCCACCAGGTGTTGTCGCTGGCTCTCCAGCATCTCCAGCATGACCTGTCTCGTATGCTCGTTGTAGGCATCGACCGAGCTTGTGCTCGCCTTGTTCTCCCAGTGCGTCACCAAGTGGCGTAGTCCTGCGTGCTCTGGCCGTTCGCCATCCACGTTCTGTCTCAGGAAGCCGAGGGTGTGATCGCGCAGCCGCCCACGTATGCGGCGCAGCATCTCCTCCTCCGGGTCCTCGTGCGCTACGATGTCGAACAACCGGCTGCGACGGATGAGCACCGGCAAGGTGAGCCCTTGCACGACCAGCGTGAGCAGGATCACGACGAAGGTGATGAAGAGGATGAGGCTCCGATGCGGGAAGTTGGAGCCATCGCTCAAGGTGACCGGTATGGCCAGGGCGGCCGCGAGCGACACCACGCCGCGCATGCCCGTCCAGCCCAACAGCAACGGGAGCAACCACGTTTGCCTGCGCGTGTTTCCCCGTGGAGCCACTTTCGGGCGGAAGATCATGGTGGTGATCAACGCCGCGTACGAGCTGATGATGCGGGCGGTGATGAGCACTCCGGTCACCAGCAGCCCGTAGCCGATCGCGGTGCTCAGCGGAACACCGTTCGCCTTGAGCCCCTCCACGATCTCGGGTAGTTGCAACCCGATGATGAGGAAGACCATGCCGTTGAGAATGAACACGAAGCTCTCCCACACGCTGTACCCGCGCACGCGGCTGGTAGGCCAGTAGCAAGGACTTGGAAGGGTAGGGGTGAAGGGTCATGCGGATGGAATTGTAGACTTGAAGGTAGGCAGCCGAACGACCTATGGTTGACGCTGCCGTTCGATCTGCTACAATGCCAGGTGTTGTCCGCCGGAGACCGGCAGAGTGACCTTGTATTATTGAAGTCGAGGTTCAAAGATCCAAAGTGTGGCCTTCGGGGATTTTCCACTTCCCGAACACCTCCGCCCGATGCCACGCCAGGTATTCGGACTTCGGGCCGGCGACCTCCGCCGGAATGGTCAGTGGCTGGCCCTCGTAGGCTTGGAAGTGCTGGGCCACGGTGGTGTGAGCGAAGTGGTCGCCATCACTTCCTGCCGATCCGCTTCGATCCCTTCTTCAACTGCTTCTCCTCGCTCTTCAACCTGCGC
Source organism: uncultured Chryseobacterium sp. (assembly GCA_964649165.1). Lineage (GTDB taxonomy): Bacteria > Bacteroidota > Bacteroidia > Flavobacteriales_F > PHOS-HE28 > PHOS-HE28. The sequence goes on along the minus strand of CAZYPC010000004.1, from coordinate 3,267 downwards.
TCCACCTTCTTTACATCCTCGCCCGGAGGAAGCTCCTCGGGCTTGATGCCCCGTTGGAGCATACTGTTGCGCACCGCTTTGTTGCTCGCCACGTGCTCATCACCGATGGACTTCGTGCCACGCAGATCCTTCTCCTGCACGTTGTGACTGGTCATCTCCGTTGCGAAGTCCTTGGCCTTGATGGCGAGCGTGGACAGGAAATCCGCCAATGGACGACTGTCGGGAGCGCCCAGCTTGCGTTTCATGTCGTTGGTGCTGGCGCCACCGAAGAGGGCCTGATCGCCCTTGGAACGGATCACAGCGAAGCCCGCATGGTCCACGCCGCGCTCGTAGATGATGCCGCTGAGCTTCTTCTCCGACCGCATCAACTTGTCGCGGGCGGTAACACGCGCCACGTCGAGCAGCCGTTGTTCGATCACCTCCTGCTTGCGCGTCTGCACCGCGAAGTAGGTTTGGGCGAAGGCGATGGCGGGCTTGGCCGGATCGCCGTTCTGGGCGATCAGGTAGCAGGCGTAACGTGTGAGGGCGATGTCCTCGATGGTGCGCTCACTGCCTGAACCGAGGGTGACCATTTTGTTGATCCCAACAAAATGGTCGGAGACCGCTTCCCCAGCTGCATCGCACGCTTCCTGGGCCTTGTCGACCACGGTGATGAAGTTGCGCCACTCCGTATAGCCAAGGACCGTTTGCAACTCGCGCGCGCTCCAACACTCCACCCCTTTGATCGTGCCGCTCGCCGCCTCAAAGCGCGCGAACAACTCTTTGATCCGGTCCTTCTTCATGGCCTCTTGGCTGACGCACTTTCCGTCAACCGCGTTCGGACAAGATAGAGGCGGGCCCTACTTCCCGAACACTTCTACCCGAAGCCAAGCCAGGTATGCGGGCTTGGGGTCCGCCGGCTCCGCGCGGCTGCCGCCTCGGCGGGGATGGCCAGTGGCTTGCCTTCGTAGGCTTGGAAGTGCTGGGCCACGGTCGCGTGAGCGAAATGGTCGCCCCGGATGAAACTCCGGGGCAGGCTCGCGAAGGGGCGCAGACAAGTCGTAGCTCGGTATCAAAGGTGATGAGGCTGCGGTCGAAGGCTTTGTCGTGGAGGGTGCTCCCCGGGCTTGACCCGGGGTGAGGGCGATGCCGTTGCCGTTGTAAATTGCGGGCATGGGACTGGTGAACGGCCACTTGTTGCTGAAAAACCCACGCATAGCTGAATTGGCTGGCGTGGAGGTCGATGCGTTGGTCGACACCGGTGCCGTGCATTTGTGCATCCCTGAACATGTGCGGATCCAACTGAAGCTGGAGGCGATCGAAGAGAAGGAGGTAACGCTGGCCGATGGCTCCAAGCGTTTAGCCTCCTACGTCGGGCCGATCGAGATCAAGTTCAAGAACCGCACAGGGTTCGCGGGTGCGCTCGTACTCGGTGACCGCGTTCTGCTCGGCGCCATTCCCATGGAGGACATGGATCTGATCGTGATCCCCAAGACGCGCACTGTTGATATCAATCCCGAAAGCCCCAACATCGCGTCGAGCATCGCGATGTGAGCGCTGCGCTCACGCTACTTCCCGAACACCTCCTCCCGATGCCACGCCAGGTATTCGGGTTTGGGGCCTGCCGCTTCAGCGGGAATGGTCAGTGGCTGGCCTTCGTAGGCCTGGAAGTGCTGGGCCACGGTTGCGTGAGCGAAATGGTCGCGGAGCGCTTTGGAGCAGACGAGGTGTAGCTCGGTATCGAAGGTGATGAGGCCGTACTTTTGAGAACCATGGATCTCCAGGCCTTGAAGCTCGAGTTGGTGCAACAACTCGTGAATACGAATGACGCGAGCGTGCTTACCAAGGTTAAGCGCTTACTGGAGTTGCTCCGCTCGCGGCCCGCGCAGACCAAGGATGAGCACGATGAGGACCTGATAGCGGCGGCGAGCGTCTTTGGAGCAGCGGCATACGGCGAAGACGAGCCCGACATCAGCGGCTTGGTGTTGAAGGAGCCGAACCCGAACTACGGGAAATGAAACCCGGCGATGTGGTGCGCTGGACCTTCGTTCAGGGCGATGGTCAACGCAAGATGCGGCCAGCAATCATCCTTGGTTCGGTGCCTCCGTTCAACGACTGACTGGTTTGCGCGGTGAGTTCACAAATGCAGCGCGCGGTGAAGGATCTGGACATTGTCATCGACGCGCGGCATCCCCACTTCAACCGGACCGGCCTGCGCATGGAAAGCGTGGTGCGCGTAGCGCAACTCACCACACTGCCGGACAGGGTGGTCCAAGGTTCCATCGGCGAGGTTTCCCCCGGAACGCTCTCAGAGATCAAAGAGCGGCTGCGGAACTGGCTGCGCTGAGAACCGCTACTTCCCGAACACCTCCTCCCGGTGCCACGCCAGGTATTCGGGCTTGGGGCCGGCCGCTTCGGCGGGAATGGTCAGTGGCTGGCCTTCGCATGCCTTGAAGTGCTGAGCCACGGTCGCCTGGACGAAATGGTCGCGGAGCGATGGGGCGCAGACAAGTCGTAGCTCGGTATCGAAGGTGATGAGGCCGCGGTCGAAGGCTTTGTCGTGGAGGGTTGCTCCCCGGGCTACGACCCGGGGTGAGGGCGATGGCTACATTGGCTCCATGCCAATCGATGCCGAGATCGACAAGCTCACGAACTCTATCGAGAACGTGCGCACCGGCGAGGTGTTCGATACAGCGGTGATGCGGCTGGCCGCCAATGATCGCCGACTGAAGAAGAAGGACTGGCGCTTCAATTGGAAACTCGAATTCGCAGAACGCGGACGTGAAGTGCATGCGCTCACCACCGTCGCCGACGCGAGCATCATACAAGGTCTGATCAGCGTGGAGGACAAGGGCGACCATGTCTTCGTACATCTGGTGGAGAACGCGCGATTCAACCAAGGCAGGGAGAAGGTGTACCAAGGCGTGGCCCCCAACCTGTTCGCGTTCGCCTGCCAGCGCGCCATCGACCTGGGCTATGCCGGTGCCGTATCTTTCGTGTCCAAGACAGCCTTGAAAGCACACTACGCCCATACCCTCGGTGCCACCATCCTCTATGGTGATGCCATGGCCATTGGCACCAAGCAAGCCCAAGCACTGGTTGACCGCTACTTCACCGACCGCGCATGAAAGCCCCCATCAAAGAGCCCCTGAACGTGGACCTCGAAGTGGTGGGCCGCGAACTCACCGCCAAGGAAGCGGAGAGCTTGCAAGCTTTCTTGAAAGCCAACAAGGCGAATGCTCCACGCAAACGGGTGCGGACCACGCGCACCACGGCTGTCCGGCGCAA
>CAZYPC010000003.1:11325-89891 GCA_964649165.1 uncultured Chryseobacterium sp. | reverse complement strand
ACTTCGAGCTCAGCAGCAACAATGGCAACTGGCAGTGGGCCAGCGGCAGCGGTTGTGACGCGGCCCCCTACTTCCGCGTGTTCAACCCGACAATTCAGCAGGAGAAGTTCGATCCGGAGTTAACGTATGTGAAACGATGGCTGCCAGAGTACGGTGGCAAGGACTATGCTGCCCCCATTGTCGTTCATGATACAGCACGCAAGCGGGCCATCGAGGCGTACAAGACGGCGTTGGAGGGCGACCGCAAGCGTTCTGAACAACAACACGAACTCTTCAATTGAACGACCATGGCACGCAGGAAGAAGTTGATACTCACCCAACCGGTGAAAGAAGGACTGAAAGCGATCAAGGTGCGCTTGGACGCGCGCACGATCATCACCCTGGCCAGCACGAAGGCGCTGGAATTCTGGAGGCAACGGTACCCGAATCTTGAAGTGATCGGCTGATGAAGCGCACGCTCGAACGGGAACAGTGGCTGCCCATCCCCATCGAGCAGGCGTGGGACTTTTTCAGTTCGCCCCGCAACCTGGCCAAGATCACACCGGGCGACATGGGCTTCCGCATCCGTGAGCCGTTCGAGGACACACCGATGTTCGCGGGGCAGCGCATCTCCTACACGGTACGCCCGCTCTTCAGGATCCCTTTGAAGTGGGTGACCTGCATCGCCATCGCCGAGCGGCCCCGTCGCTTCGTTGATGTGCAGATCGAAGGACCCTACCGGCACTGGTGGCACGAGCACACCTTCATCGAGAAGGACGGAGGAACGCTGATGAAGGACAAGGTCGAGTACGAACTGCCTTTGGGTCTCTTGGGTGACCTCCTTCATGGACCACTGGTGAAGGGCCGGCTGAAAGCGATCTTCGATTTCCGGTTCCGCACGCTCGAACGGATCTTCGCTCCCGGGCGCTCACGGAACATACGGTTAGCTTAGTCGGCGATGAGCGTATGGGGCATCATCGGCATCGTGGCTGCGACCTTCATCGTCATGGAGTTCGTTGCCTGGGCCACACACAAATACGTGATGCACGGCTTCCTTTGGCACCTCCACAGCGACCATCACAAAAAGGACCACTACGGCTTCCTCGAGCGCAACGACACCTTCTTCCTGATCTTCGCCATACCGAGCATGGCGTTGTTCTTCATCGGTGCTCAGGCCGGCCTGCATACACCGTGGCTATGGATCGGACTGGGCATCCTCGTTTATGGCATCGCGTACTTCTTCGTGCATGAGGTCTTCATCCACCAGCGCATCAAGTGGCTGCGGAACGCGAACTCGGCCTACTTCCTCGGCTTGCGCCGTGCGCACAAGGTCCACCACAAGCGGCTGGTGAAAGAGGATGGCGAGTGCTTCGGCATGTTGTGGGTGCCGATGAAGTACTTCCGCGAAGCGAAGAGGCAATTGCGTCAGAACCCCGCCTGAGGACATGAGCACGTATGCCTGGGTGGACCTGTGCAGCGTGATCGTACCGTTCCTGGCGAGCTTCCATCCGCGCCTGCGTTTCTACCGGAACTGGTGGGCCTTGTTCCCCGGCATCTTGCTGATGATGGGGCTCTTTATCCCGTGGGATGCCGTGTTCACGCGCGCCGGTGTGTGGGGCTTCAACAACGAGCATGTCTGGAGTACGCGCGTGCTGCAACTGCCCGTGGAAGAATGGCTGTTCTTCATCTGCATCCCGTACGCCTGTGTGTTCTCGTACCACTGCTTCCATGTGCTCGGGGTGAAGGATCGCTTGGGCGGATACGCGAAGGGCATCAGTATGGTGCTCATCATCGGCCTGCTCGTCGTAGCGATCCTGAACTGGTCCCGGGCGTACACCTTCACCGCGTGGACGTTGTGCGCGTTGTGGATCGCGTTCGCTGCCTTCGTGCAGCGGGCACCCTGGCTGGGACGCTTCTACTTCGCCTACACCGTGCTGCTCCTGCCTTTCCTGGTCGTTAACGGCATTCTCACAGGCACCGGGCTGGAACGACCGGTCGTGTGGTATAACGACTCAGAGAACCTGTGTGTACGCATCGGTACGATCCCCGTGGAGGACATTTTCTACGGCATGCTGATGACGGGACTGGTCGTGAGCGTGTACGAACGGTTGACCGGTTCAAGGCTTCCACTTGTGTCGGAGCGGTGACTGATGCATGCTTCCGGGCCGGCGTGAAGTTGTGGTATAGGCCCCCTGCTATCTGACATGAGGGCAAGAGATATCGCGTGGGGAAAATTCTCCACGCACAAATTATCAACAGAGCAGCGCTTCCCTCGGGATGCTGATCGTATCTTTCCCAAAAACCACGACCATGAACGCCAAACGCCAAACGCCCAATGCCCTTCGCCCCGAGCAAAAGATCGATCAGCCATTTCATTAGTGCTTGCTGCTATGGACTTCTCTTCGTTTTAGCACTCGGTGCCGCTACCAACCTGAACGCGCGGAACCTATACCTTGAGAATTTGACCAATTGTGGATACCGGGTGAATGTTACTTACGCTGATGTAGCATGCCAGAACGGAGCCATGGTCTGTTCACCGAACCAAGGCACCACCGGTTACGGCTCCGCAGCTAACACGAATACCAACTATAACACGCCTAATCACAGCAAGATCTGCTCGGTTACCACTATTGACAATGCTACCAATGCAACGATCGTCACCTGCGATTGCGTGCAGGTGTATTGTCACGTAGAGGACTACATAGACTGCACGGGGGCTAAAATCGACATTGACATTACGATCACGGGAACCACGACCACGATCAAATGGCTCTGACGACCATGGGCCAGAAGCTACAGCCAAGGGTTGACGAGCGCCTGTTGACGGTTCTTTGTTTGTTGATCCTCACCTTGACCAGCCATGGCCAGAAGCGCAACGCGAATTGGGCCATCAGCGGAGGGCAGAACGAATCGACCCCAGGATCCATGTTAGGTGACATGGATATGGAACCATCGGTCGTTTCTTCAATCGATTTCGACGGCAGCGAGTGTTATGCGGCCCTGTCTGATACCTCGGGCACCCTGCTTTTTTACGCGGGTCGTGGTCTCATACTTAGACCGGATGGATCGACGCTGTACATGCCGTTCAACACGTACAACAATGACGATGTGACCCAAGGACCACTCATCCTGCCGCGAACGGGCAACAGCGAGTTCTTTGATGTTTTCATGATCGAGGCCGCACCCGATTCTGACCTGCTGGACCATGTGCTGCCGAGGTGCGTACATCTTGTTGTGGATATGACCGCAGAGGCCGGACAGGGCGGCGTGGTGCTGGACGAAACCTTCGGTTACAACCTGGCCGAAAAACTGACCGGGACACCGCATGCGAACGGGACCGACTACTGGGTGCTCTTGCATGAATGGCAGAGCGACAAGTTCTTGGCCTATCAGGTCGGTGCAGGACTGGATACGGTCCCGGTGATCAGCGAGACCGGCGCGGTCCACGCGTCCTCCAATGCCTTCTGCCCTTACAACCGGAACTTCCAAGGCGAGATGAAGATGTCCTATCGCGGAGACCGGATCGCGCTTTGCACCCAGAACGCTCCTTGCGGGAATGACTCATTGCAGCCCTCCATCGTGCAGGTCTTCTCATTCGATGATGTGACGGGCGCGGTGCAGTATCGGATGACCTTGACGGGTCATGCCATGTCCTATGGCCTCGAATTCTCGCAGGATGGCTCGAAGCTCTACGTAAGCGGCACCGATGCCCAGGACCGGTACGTTGATCAGTACGAACTGAACTCGCCCGACACCAGCGCGGTGCAGAACTCGCGCACCCGGATATTCAGCACCAGCTACAACGGCATCCCGGGTGGATTGCGGCCGAATGCCATGGAACTGGCACCGAATGGCAAGATCTACGTGAGCCACACCGGGAACGGGTTGGACGTGATCGATTTTCCGGGTACAAGCGGTGTAGCCTGCGGATATAGCATGGAGGCACTACCATTTGCCAACTACCACTACTTCTCAGGCCACGCGAACCATATCAAACGCTACCACGACAGCGAATTCACGGTTGGCGTTTCCGAGGGCTCGGCGGCTGATGTTCTGCGCTGTTGGCCGTCACCGGCAAGTGACGGGCGGGTTTGGCTAAGCATACCCGCTCAGTACGCACATGGTAGTACCCGAATACACGACGATCAAGGCCGGTTAGTTAGGCAGAACATGGGCATAAAAGCTGGCGTCCAGAGCTTGGACCTAGCTGGGCTTGCGCCGGGGCTGTACACCGTGCTGGTTTCAGATGGCACCGAACATATCGGACAAGCCAGGCTATTTCTGGAGTGAGAAACGGACGAGTCGCGGGCGTCAAGTAGCGCAGGCATCACTGGCTGCGCCATTTGAACCTTGCCACTTCCACACGGCCTTACTCCTGGCTTGAGGTTCCGGTGGTGTGCAGTTAGTTCCAGGAGCAATTTGCCACGGTCTGACCTACGACATGCCACGCTTACCACAGGACTGGTCGTGAGCGTCTACGAAGCCGTGCTCGCCCGGCGGGGTGAACAGGCGGCTGTTCGCGAGGCGTGATGGCCCGACGGCCCGAGGCCGGGTCCCCGCCTACTTTCGCGGCGCTTCAAGTCGTGCAAGGGATGAGCGAGCAACTGGCCCGGATCGGCAGCTGGGTGGAGCACCTGGTGAAGGCGCGTACGCGCCACAGCGTGCATTCGCCCTTCGTGTACAAACTGACGAACGAGGTGCTGCGCGTGGACGAGGAGCTGCCGGAATTTCTGGCCATTGAGGCGTTGCGCGAAGACCTGCTCGTCAGCGACCAGGTGATCCGTGTGAACGACCTGGGGGCCGGTAGCCGCCTACTGGATGAGCCCGTCAGGCAGGTGAGTGACATGGCCCGGACCAGCTTGAAGCCCGCGCGCCAAGCCCAACTCCTTTACCGTCTCGCCAACTACTTCGCCCCGTCCACCATCCTCGAGCTCGGCACCAGCTTCGGGTTGAGCACGCTCTACCTGGCCCGCGGTGCTGAAGATGCCCAGGTGACGACCATCGAGGGCTGCCCGCAGACCTTCCGCATCGCCCAGCACCACTTCGAGCGCTTGCGGCAGCGGAACATCAACGCTGTTCTCGGCAGCTTCCGCAGCAGCCTGCCCTTCGTGGTGCGCACGGCCGAGAAACTGGACATGGTCTTCCTCGATGGACATCACGCCAAGGAGCCGACCCTGGAGTATTTCGAACTCTGCCTGCAGAAGGCCCACAACGACAGCGTCTTCATCCTCGACGACATCCACTGGAGCAAAGGCATGGAAGCCGCTTGGGATGCGGTGAAGAAGCACCCGCGCGTCACCGTGACCGTCGACCTGTACGACCTGGGACTCGTCTTCTTCCGGCAGGAGCAGGCCCCGCAGCATTTCCGGCTCCGCTACTAGATCACCGTCGAATGCGGATGCGGCCACGGATGCACACGGATATTCACGGATCGGATGAGCACCATCCGTGGGTATCCGTGAGTATCCGTGGTTGAACCTTGTCCGCCGCACGCGGACCACCAGCACCCATGAAGATCTACACCCGCACCGGCGACAAGGGACAGACCAGCTTGCTGGGTGGTAAGCGTGTGCCGAAGGACCACGACCGCATCGAAGCGTACGGCACCGTCGATGAGCTGAACAGCCACATCGGCATGTTGCGCGACCTGGCGGGTACCCATCAGCGGGAACTGCTGATCAGCATCCAGGAAAAGCTCTTCAGTCTTGGCTCCCGGCTGGCCTCGGCGAGCAACGAGGAAGCCGACAAGTTCAAGGTTCCGCATGTGGAAGAGGCGGACATCACCGCGCTGGAAACGGCCATGGACGCGATGGACGCGGTGCTGCCGGAGATGCGCAACTTCATCCTTCCCGGTGGCCACCCCGCCGTGTCGCAAGCCCATATCTGCCGCACCGTCTGCCGCAGGGCCGAGCGGTTGGTCGTTTCCATCGCCGAACAGGAGCAACTTCCGGAAACGGTGGTGCGCTACCTGAACCGCCTGAGCGACCTGCTCTTCATGCTCGCCCGGTGGCTGGGGCACACCCTCGGGGCGGAGGAGATCCCCTGGAAGCCCCGGGGCTGAACCGCTGGAACCCTTGCGTCCCTAGGGAAATCCGGCGAATCGGAACGGTTGATAATTCGGTCTTGACGGGATCCGTGCCCGTCTATATTTGCGGCCCTGTAAAAAAACGGTCCCCGTACCATGTACTGGACGCTCGAACTCGCCTCGTACCTCGAAGACGCGCCTTGGCCCGCCACCAAGGATGAGCTGATCGACTTCGCCATGCGCACCGGCGCGCCGCTGGAAGTCGTGGAGAACCTGCAGGCGATCGAGGACGACGAAGAGATCTTCGAGAGCATCGAGGAGATCTGGCCGGACTACCCGAGCAAGGAGGACTTCTTTTTCAACGAGGACGAATACTGATCGCTCCACGCAACATCGGGAACCCTCCGCCAAAGCGGGGGGTTTCTCATTCCCTGCCAGCCTGACCGGTCGACCGCAGTGGCCCGGTCCGTGCGTAGCACCTGCGGCTACCTTTGGCCTCCTTTTCAAAAAACACCCATCGGAAGACCGTTCGGTAACGCTGCGCAGGCGCACCATCCCACTTCGGCACCTTCCGCTTTTCACCCCTCCCCGATGTTCGGTTCCCTCATCAAGACCATTTTCGGCGACAAGGCCACCAAAGACCTGAAGGAAGTGCAGCCGCTCGTTGAGCGCGTGAAGGCCGAGTTCGACAAGCTCGCTTCCCTCAGCAACAACGAACTGCGCGCGAAGACCACCGACTTCAAGCAGCGCATCGCCGACGGCATCAAGGCCGAGCAGTCCAAAGTGGACGCCTTGCGCGCCGAGATCGATGGGGATCCGCGTATGGACATCCACGCGCGCGAGTCGCGCTATCAGGAGATCGACAAGCTGGAGGAGAAGATCGTCTCCAAGATCGAGGAGGTACTGCTCGAGATCCTGCCCGAGGCTTTCGCGGTGGTGAAGGAGACCGCCCGCAGGTTGAAGGAGAACAAGGAGCTGCGTGTGCGCGCCACCGACTTCGACCGTGAGTTGGCCGCCAAGCGCGAGAGCATCCGCATCGAAGGCGATGATGCCATCTGGAACAACACGTGGATCGCGGCGGGGAATCCGGTGACCTGGGAGATGGTCCACTACGACGTGCAGCTCATCGGCGGTATCGCCCTGCACAAAGGCAAGATCTCCGAGATGGGCACGGGGGAAGGCAAAACGCTGGTGGCCACGCTGCCGGTCTACCTCAACGCCCTGGCCGGTCGCGGTGTCCACTTGGTCACTGTGAACGATTACCTCAGCAAGCGCGACAGTGAATGGATGGGGCCGCTGTACGAATTCCACGGCCTGCGTGTGGACTGCATCGACAAGCACGAGCCCAACAGCGCCGCACGCCGCGCCGCATACATGGCCGACATCACCTTCGGCACGAACAACGAATACGGCTTCGACTACCTGCGCGACAACATGTCGCACACGCCTACCGCGTTGGTGCAACGCAAGCACCATTTCGCCATCGTGGATGAGGTGGACAGCGTGCTCATCGACGACGCGCGGACACCCCTGATCATCAGCGGGCCAACGCCGAAAGGCGAGGTCCACCAGTTCGATGAGTACAAGCCGCGCGTGGAGCGGCTCTATAACGCCCAGCGCCAACTGGTCACCAAGCTCATCGCCGAAGCTAAGGAAGCGCTGAAGGGCCTGGAGACGAACAGCGTGAGCAAGGAGAACCTGGAGAAGGGCGGCATGGCCATCCTCCGGGCTTATCGCGGCTTGCCGAAGAACACCGCGCTCATCAAGTTCCTGAGCGAACCCGGCGTGCGCGCCCTGCTGCAGAAGACCGAGGCCTACCACCTGCAGGACCAGCAGAAGGAGATGCCGAAGGTGGACGCGGAGCTGTTCTTCACCATCGATGAGAAGCACAACAGCATTGAACTCGCCGAGAAGGGTGTGGACCTGATCAGCGCGGACGTGAACGACCCGCAGTTCTTCATCCTCACGGACGTAGGTGGCGAGATCGCGGAGATCGAGAAGAGTGGTGCCACTGTCGAGGAAAAAGCCCGCCGCAAGGACGAGGTGCTGCGCGACTTCGGTATCAAGAGTGAACGCGTCCACACTGTGACGCAGTTGATCCGCGCGTACGCGCTCTACGAGAACAACGTGGAGTACGTGGTGATGGACGGCAAGGTGAAGATCGTGGACGAGCAGACGGGCCGTATCCTTGAAGGCCGCCGGTACAGCGACGGGCTGCACCAGGCCATCGAGAGCAAGGAGAACGTGAAGATCGAGGCGGCCACGCAGACGTACGCGACGGTGACGTTGCAGAACTACTTCCGCATGTACCACAAGCTCGCGGGCATGACCGGTACGGCGGAAACCGAGGCGCAGGAACTGTGGGACATCTACAAGCTGGACGTGATGGTGATCCCCACCAACCGGCCGGTGGTGCGGAAGGACAACGAGGACATGGTCTTCAAGACCAAGCGCGAGAAGTACAACGCGGCGATCGACGAGATCGTGGCCTTGCAGAATGCCGGACGTCCGGTACTCGTGGGTACGACCACCGTGGAGGTGAGCGAACTGGTGAGCCGCATGCTCACGATGCGCAACATCAAACACAACGTGCTGAACGCGAAGCAGCACGCGCGCGAGGCGGACATTGTTCTGCACGCCGGTCAGGCGGGCACCGTCACCATCGCCACGAACATGGCCGGCCGTGGTACCGACATCAAACTCGGCGCTGGTGTGAAAGAGGCCGGTGGTCTGGCCATCGTGGGCACGGAGAAGCACGAAAGCCGCCGTGTCGATCGCCAGCTTCGAGGTCGTTCGGGCCGTCAGGGCGATCCGGGCTCATCGCAGTTCTACATCTCGTTGGAGGACGATCTGATGCGCATGTTCGGCAGCGAACGCATCAGCAAGCTGATGGACCGCCTCGGCCTCAAAGAGGGCGAAGTGATCCAGCACAGCATGGTCACGGCGAGCATCGAGCGAGCGCAGAAGAAGGTCGAGGAGAACAACTTCGGCATCCGTAAGCGCCTGCTGGAGTATGACGACGTGATGAACAAGCAGCGGCAGGTGATCTACAAGCGCCGCCACAACGCCCTCTTCGGCGAGCGCCTGAAGCTGGACGTGCTGAACATGTTCCACGACGTGGCCACCGACCTGGTGGAGCAGTACCACGGCGAAGGCGATTTCGAGGGCTTCCAGATGGACCTGTTCCGCAAGCTCCTCCTGGACAGCCCGGTGGACGAAGCGGGCTTCAAGAGCGGAAAGTCCGACGACATCATCGAGCAGGTGTTCCGTGGTGCCATGGATGCTTACCAGCGCCGGGGTGCGCAGACCGCCGCACAGGCCCTGCCCGTTATCAGCGATGTGTTCCTGAACCAGGGCGCGCAGTACGAGAACATCGTAGTGCCCATAACCGACGGCACGAAGACCATGCAGGTGGTGACCAACCTGCAGCGCGCGTACAAGAGCGAATGCCGCGAGCTGATCGACAGCATCGAACGCTACATCACGCTCGCCATCATAGATAACGAGTGGAAAGAACACCTGCGCGAGATGGACGACCTGCGCCGCAACGTGCAGAACGCGAGTATCGAGCAGAAGGATCCGCTGCTCATCTACAAGCTGGAGTCGTTCAAGCTGTTCGACGCCATGGTGGCGCGCATCAGCGGGGAGGTGGTGAGCTTCCTGGTGCGCGCTGGACTGCCCACCGCACAGCCGCAGGTGCAGCAGGCGCAGGCCCCGAAGCCCCCCCAGCAACGCTTGCAGACCAGCCGCACGGAGACGCCGCAATTCGCCGGGGCCTCGCGCAGTGCGCCGCCGCAACAACAGCAACGGGTGGCCGCGCCCACCGGCGCACCCGCGATGCGCGGACCGATGCCTCCGCAAGGACCTCCGCGCCAGCCTGTGACGCCCGTGCGTGTGGAGAAGAAGGTCGGCCGCAACGATCCTTGCCCGTGCGGTAGCGGCAAAAAGTTCAAGCAGTGCCACGGGCAGGACGCCTGATCCGCTTGCGTCTTCGCGAGGAGCTGTGCATTTGACAGCGCCGAAGCGATCTGTTATTCCCGGGATGGAATTACGGATCGCTTCGGTCGCCGAGCCTCCCTCGCGAAGACGGTCACAAAACACGAACGCCGACCTTACGGGGCCGGCGTCCATGCTATCGTGTGTATGGAACGTGGTTCTACTTGAGGGGTACGCGCATGTGCACGCGCACCGGTACGCCATCTTTCTCTCCAGCCTCGAACCGTGGCGCACGGTCCAACGCATCCACCAACTGGTCGCTGATGGCGGGTTGGGCGCCGATCACCTTGATCTCGGAGAGGTCTCCGTCCTTCTCCACCACGAACGTGGCGGTGGCACCGTTCACTTCGCCGGCCTTCGACTTCAGGTAGGTGATCATGGCTTGATCGCCACCAGGGTATTGCGGCATCGTGGGGGCCATCGTGTAAACGATGTTCTCCAGTGGCGTTGGGTCGTACACCTTCTCGGCGAGTTGCTGGCCCCATTCATCATAGCGCTGCCAGATCCCGCTCTTGTAGCCCATGGCGTAGTCTCCCTCACTCTCCTTCTTGCCGTCAGGGAAATAGTAGACGAAGTGTCCGTCCGCGACCTTGAGGTCGGCATCGGCGTAGCGGCCCTCCGCCTTGAGGACATCATCCATCGTGTAGATCTTCCCGACGTAATTGGACCCGTCCTGGCCTGCGGCGACTTTGTAGTACGCCGCCTTGCCCTTGGTCGTGGGCTCCATGACGCTGTTCAGATAGGCGCGCACCGGTTTCTTATCGCCCGGGGCGAACGTGGCCGTGATGATCGAAGCGGCGAGTAGAAGTGGGTGCATCTGACCGGAGAGCGTAACCGGTCCCGTGCAACGCGGCACCCCACGTCAAGGTTTCAGATCGCTGGAAGTCGTCAACCGGCCCAGCCTTCACGGTCCAGGCTGCGGTACTGGATGGCCTCTGCCAGATGCTCGGTACGGATCTCGGGGCTGGCGGCGAGGTCGGCGATGGTACGGGCCACCTTCAGGATGCGATCGTACGCACGGGCGCTGAGACCGAGGCGCTCCATGGCTTTCTGCAACAGGGCCTGCCCAGTGGCATCGATCCTACAGATCTTCCGGAGTTGCTGGCTGCTCATTTGGGCATTGCAGTACATCCGTTGACCGGAATAGCGTTCCTCCTGCAGCTTCCTCGCGCCCATAACGCGTTCGCGCACCGCGGCGCTCCTCTCCTGGGGGCGCTCGCTGCTCAGTTCGCTGAACGCGACCGGTGTGACCTCGATATGGATGTCGATCCGGTCCAGCAGCGGCCCGCTGATCTTGTTGAGATACTTCTGGACCACGCCCGGAGCGCACACGCACTCCTTTTCCGGGTGGTTGTAGTATCCGCAAGGGCACGGGTTCATGGCGGCCACCAGCATGAAGCTCGCCGGGTACTCCACCGTGAACTTCGCGCGGCTGATGGTGACCACGCGATCCTCCAACGGCTGGCGCATCACCTCGAGCACCGTGCGTTGGAACTCGGGCAGTTCATCGAGGAAGAGCACGCCGTTGTGCGCGAGACTGATCTCACCCGGTTGCGGGAATGAACCGCCGCCAACCAGCGCAACATCGCTTATCGTGTGGTGCGGTGATCGGAACGGCCGGACGCTGAGCAGTGAATCATCCTTGCGGAGCTTACCGGCCACGCTGTGGATCTTGGTCGTCTCGAGCGCCTCGTCGATATTGAGCGGCGGCAGGATCGTGGGCAGGCGTTTGGCGATCATGGTCTTGCCCGCGCCCGGTGGTCCAATCAGGATCACGTTATGCCCGCCGGCGGCGGCGATCTCGAACGCGCGCTTGATGTTCTCCTGCCCTTTCACATCGCTCAGGTCCACGGAGTAGTTGCGACTGCTCTGGTCGAATTCCGCAGCGATATCGACCACTGTGGGCGGTATCATTTCCCGGCCTTCCAGGAAACCAACGACCTGTTTCAGATGATCGACCCCGAAGACCTGCAAACCGTGTACGATCGCTGCTTCCCGGGCATTCGCGGCCGGGACGATCACGCCTTTGAACCCCAGCTTCTTCGCCTCCAGCGCGATGGGCAAGGTTCCCTTGATCGCGCGCACTTCGCCATCCAGGGCGAGCTCACCCATGATCACGAAGTCGGCGAAACGCGCTGTATCGATCTGCCCGCTCGCGCCAAGGATGCCGAGGGCGATGGTTAGGTCGTAGGCCGTGCCTTCCTTCCGGATGTCAGCGGGAGCCAGGTTCACCGTGATCTCCCGGCCGCGTGGCATATGCAGGCCGATGTTCTTCACGGCGGCGCTGACGCGCTGGTGGCTCTCTTTCACCGCGCTGTCCGGCAGGCCGACCATGAAAAAGTTCACACCCTTGCCGATATCGGTCTCCACGGTGACGAGGGTGGCGTTCACCCCGAAGACCGCGCAACCGAACGTTTTGACGAACATCGATCAGAGCGACCGTTCGATGTGGTCGATGAGGGCGTGGATGATCTTGATGTGGATCTCCTGGACCCGATCGGCGTAGCCGTTGTGCGGCACGCGCACCTCCACATCGCAGAGCGGAGCGAGCTTGCCTCCATCCTTGCCGGTGAGCCCCACCACGATCACGCCTTGTTTCTTCGCCGTTTCAGCGGCTCGCAGCACGTTCGGCGAATTACCGCTGGTGCTGATGGCCAGGAGCACATCGCCCGGCTTTCCATGCGCTTGCACATAGCGCGCGAAGACCTGCTCGAAGCCATGGTCGTTCCCCACGCAAGTGAGATGCGATGGATCACTGATGCTCACCGCCGCGATGGGTGCACGCTCATCGCGGAACTTGCCGGTGAGTTCCTCGGCGAAGTGCATGGCGTCGCACATGCTTCCGCCATTGCCGCAACTGATGAGCTTGCCGCCGTTATTCAGGCTTTTCACCATCAACCGTCCCGCATCGTGGATGGTTTCCAGGATGACGGCATCACCCATCACGCGCTCCAGGAGCGATGAGGCTTCTGCGAAATGGCTGCGGATGCGGTCAATACTCATCAGTTGGCGAAGATGCGAACGATCGCCAGCTGGCAAGCTACTTCCCTTCAGCCTTGAGCTTCTCCATGCCCTGGAGGCCGCACTCGAGGAAAGTCTTGAATTCCTCCACGGAGCTGGTACCCACTGGCGCGTTGAGCAGCTTGCCGTCGGGGCTCACGAGGGCGTACCAGGGCTGGCTGACCTTCTTGAAAGTCTCCGCCTCGAGCGTAGCCCAGCGGTGCCCGACCTCCTTGATGTCCTTCTGATTCCCACCGCTCGTCGTGTATCTGTGCTGCTCTTCTTGTGGAAGTTCCTTCCGATCATCAACGTAAAGGGAGACCAGGATGTACTCCTCTTCGATCGTTCGCTCGATCTCTGGTGAACTCCACACGAACTGCTCCATTTTCCGGCAATTCACGCAACCGTAGCCAGTGAAATCCACCATGATGGGTTTGCCTGTTTCTCGCGATCGTTCCATGGCCTCGCACAGGTCGAGGATCGGCGGCGGTGCGGGATAGATCCAGCTATAACTCGCCGGAGGAGCCAGGCCGCTGAGCAGCTTCGGTGCGTTGAACGTCTTCGCATGCTCGTCGTACCGGAAGCCGAGGAGCAAGTAGATGAGCGCGCCGGAGAACAAAGCGATGAAGCCCCAACGGGTGGCACTGCGCTTCTTCACCGGGCTGTCGTGCGGGAATCGGATGAAACCGAGCAGATACAGCACGATGCCGGCGGCGCAGATGCACCAGATCGCGAGGAACAGTTCATACGGCATGGTGTTCCAGTGGCTCACCATATCCGCCGTGCTGTAGAACTTGAGGGCCAGGGCCACTTCGATGAAGCCAAGCACGACTTTCACGCTCGTGAGCCAGCTACCGCTTCGGGGCAAGCTGTTCAGCCACCCCGGGAACATCGCGAAGAGCGCGAACGGTAATGCGATGGCCAGGCCGAAGCCACCGATGCCGATAGTGAGTTGGAGGGGCCCGCTGTCCGGTGTGATGGCCCCGACGAGCAACGTACCCAAGATCGGGCCCGTGCAGCTGAAGGACACGAGCGCAAGCGTGAACGCCATGAAGAAGATGCCGATCGCCCCGCCGAAGCGGCTGGCGTTCTGGTCCATCTTGTTCACGAACGCACTGGGCAGCGTGATCTCGAAGTAGCCGAAGAACGAAATGGAGAACACGATGAAGATGGCGAAGAAAACCACGTTCAAGATGGGCTCAGTGCTGATCTTGTTGAAGATCTCGGGGTCCACACTGCCCAGCACGTGGAACGGCAGGCTGAAGCACAAGTAGATGCCAACGATGAACGCGCCGTAGAGAAAGGCGTTCATGCGGCCCTTGCGTTTGTTCTCGCTGCCCTTGGTGAAGAAGCTCACCGTGAGCGGGATCATCGGGAACATGCACGGTGTGACCAGTGCGAGCAGGCCACCGATGAATCCCAACAGGAATATGGTCCACAATGAGCCGTCGAGCGGCTCATCACCGGAGTGGGCACAATCGACAACGGGGTTGTTCAGGTCAACTCCGGGCATCACGTATGCACGGCAGTCGGCCTGATCAAGAACCGGCGCTTCGGCCAACGACGAATCAGTGAACGACACCGTCCCGATCTCCACGCGATTCTCCGCCAGATGTGCCCGGAAGTACAACCCGCCGGGAGTGCAACCCATATCATCGCAGGTCATGTAGTCCAGCGCCCCGGTGATCACGGGCGATGGCAGCGTGGTCTTGATCGACGCGGTGAACGCGGCCCAGCCCTTGAATTTCTTGATGACCGCATTTTCCCAAATGGGATCTGCATGTTCATCCACTTCCTTTCCGGTCTCGCTCACCTCTTTGGCTACCTCGATGCCGGGGATGGTGTCAAAGCGGAATGCGGTCGGCAACGGCCCGATGATGTCGGGGTTGATGTGCTGACTGTACAGGACGAAGCCTGGCTGCAGATCTCCTTTGAAGAGCAGATCGTATGAACCGGCGTCGGCCTTCGCGACGGTGATCTTCCACTCGATCGGCGGCGTGTAGCCCTGGTCCCCTTGCGCGAGCAGGAGCACCGGAGCGAGCAGGAAAGCGAGCAGGAGCGATCGAGGCCTCATCTACTTCACGGCAGGGAATGGCACACTGAACTTCACGGTCACAGGCGGCAGGCACATCTTGTCGTTGCAGCACATGTACTCCACGGATCCTTCCACATTGAACGCCTCTTTGGAGACCCGCTCAACGGGAATGGTGAATTCGGTCGTGTGGCCGTGGTAGCGCACCAGCATCTGGAAATTGGGATCCTCCACCTCTACCGGCGCGGGTTCCACCGGCGCGCCCGCTTTGAATGCGGTTGACGGCGCTATGGCGATCACCGTGGGGAAAGGACCATCATCACGGGGCAGCGTGAGGGCGTACAGGTGCCAGCCCTCTTCGCAGGTCGCCTGCAAGGTCACGACCGTTCTGCCGGTGGCCGTTTCCTTCGTGGCGAAGGACCAACTCACCGGGTTACCGGCGAAAGCCATCGCGACGAAGAAAGACGCGATGATGGAAAGGAGCGAGCGGTGCATGGGCATTTTCCGAAGGGCCGCTAAAGTAGGCCGCAGGTTTTCCGCGCGGATGCGCGATGCGTGGATCACTGGGATCCTGAGCGGAACGGCCTTAACACGATCTGGCGAACGCGACCGGTCGTTCCACAGCACCTCTCGCGATGCCTGGCCTCGAGTCCGACATCAGGGCCTGCGCATGATCCGGAAGGATGTGCGCGTGTTAGGCGTCAATTGATAGCCCTCGGCCATACGATGTCCGCAGACCCAGACGATCGTGCCATCGCTCACAAGCACATACACGCCAGCCTTTTCGGACCGGGGCACCTTGGCATCGATGAGGATATCGCTCACGAGCTTGCTTCCGTCCAGACCCATCGGCCTGATCCGATCCCCTTCGTGCCATGGGCGAAGCTCGAGAGGAAAGGACAAGCGGTCCGCATCGAGGACGGCCTCCAGAGCGCCATTCAACGGTAGGGGAAAAGTGCCCTCGTTGGTCTCCCAGCTGAACTCACCTGCGGAATCCGAGGTCTGCTCCCGTTCGATCGTGACCGAGACGAGGTCCGCCGTCGCCCGGCTGATGATCAGTGCATCCCTGTCCACGCAGGCCTGCCACCGACCTGCCGTGAACACCGCTCCGGTGCTGCGCTCGGCGATGGCCTCCCGAATGCGATCCAGGGTGGACGGGTGGAATCCCACATGGCGCAGCAGTCGGTGCAGTACAAGGTCCGGTATCGTGGAATTCTCCACACGATCAAAGGGCACCCGGAGCGCTCCCTCAGGAGATGGCCCGATCCCGGCGAGCGCCGCGATGCTCATTTGTTGCCCGGCTTCCTCCAACTCACGCAGCAGGCCCACGGAACGCGCCATGGTCTGGAGGGCACCCGGGCGCATGGCTTCCACCAGCGGCAGCAGTTCATGGCGGATGCGGTTGCGCAGGTACTTGGGATCGGCATTGCTGGGATCCTCGCGAAAAGGGACGCCGTGCTCTTCAGCGTAGCGGGCGATCGCGTCACGCCCAACGCATAGCATGGGACGCACGTAGATGCCGCTGACCGGGCGGATCGCGCTCCATCCGTGAACACCGGTGCCGCGCATCAGGTTGATGAAGAGGCTTTCGATCGCATCGTTCGCGTGGTGACCCATCGCGATGGGCATGGGATGTTCACGCCAGAGTTCACCCAGCCATTCATAACGGATCCCGCGCCCGGCCTGCTGCATGGAAAGGTCATTCTCCTCCGCGCGGGTCTTCACATCCGCCTTCAGCGCCCGGAAGGGCAAGCCGAGCCCGCGGCAGTGATCCTCCACAAAAAGCCGATCGGCATCGCTCTGCTCGCCACGCAGGCCATGGTCCACATGTGCGACGGAGCATGCATGCCCCAGTTCGCGAAGCATGTGCAGTAAGACCATGCTGTCAATGCCCCCGCTCACCGCCACCCATACAGGCTCGCCGTCCTTCAGCATCCGCTCGCGCCGGATGAAACGCCGCACCTCATCCAGCATGGCCCAGCGCTTGAAGCACGCTCATCGCCTTCAGCTCGCACTCCTCCCACTCTTTCTCCGGATCGCTCAACGCGGTGATCGCGCTGCCGGTGATGAGCGACGCGCGGCCGGTGGAGGCATCATAGGTGATGGTCCGGATCACCACATTGAGGTCAAGCGTACCGTCGGGCAGCTGGTAACCCAGGCTTCCGCTGAACAGGCCACGCGGCATGTCCTCCACGGCATCGATCAGTCGCAAAGCGCTCCGCTTGGGCGCGCCTGTCATGCTGGCCATAGGGAATGCGGCGCGTACGGCATCCCATGGATCAGCTCCTTCGCGGAGTTCGGCGCTCACTGTGCTGACCAATTGGTGAACGTTCGGATAGGACTTCACCGCGCAAAGCTCATCAACCCGCACGGAGCCAGATGCGGCAAAGCGACTGAGATCATGGCGCGCGACGTCCACGGCCATGATGTTCTCGCTGCGCTCCTTGACATCGGTGGCGAGTTCATACTTCAGACGAGCATCCACCGCTGGATCGTTCGACCGTGGGCGTGTGCCTTTCATCGGCCGCGTCGATGCACGCCTGTTCTCGATCCGCAGAAAATGCTCCGGGCTCATGCACAAGGCGAAAAAGTCCCCGCTTCGATAGAAGGCCGCGTAGGGCGCATTCGTGTGCTCCACAAGTCGGCCAAAAACATCGAACGGGTCTGATCCGCGCAACGTCGCCGTCCGTTCGGTGCAATAGTTCACCTCATAGATATCCCCGCGCTGCAGGTGCCCAAGGAGCTTTTCAACGGTAGCCAGGTACTGGGCCTTGGTCGTTCTTGGGTTCCAACTGACGGGGTCCGTTCCGCTGGTCCTGGCACCAGGTCGTGACAGCAGATCACCACCTACTTCTCCCGCAGAGCGAGTGGCCTTATCGACCAGCACATGAGGCTGACCTGACCGCAGCACCAGCAACAGCTCCGGTTCCCACCAGGCGGAACCGGGCAGCGGGCCGTTGGGAAAGCGGCTTGGAACCCGGTCCCAAGCGTCCTGAAGATCGAAAGCGAGATGTCCGACCCAAGCACCGTTGTTGCCCGGCCGCCGGGATATCGGCCCGCCGCCGGAGCGGGCTGCGACCAACCACTCGTCACGGTCCGAATTGCGCCTGACGAGGAGATCCGGAAAGCCGGCGAGCGCTGCCCAATTCAGGGGTTGGGCGGGTGGGCGGAAAGAAGCCATCCACTGTTCATAACTAGTTCGGGTCCAAGTTATCCGCATGGTGGCAACCCATCCGGGAACATTGCGTCATGCTTCCGTTGACCCGTCGGTCCAAGACAACTGATGACGACGCGCCTGATGCCCCCTTTTCCCTTCGCCATTTTTCGCAACTTGCTGAAAAACAGGCGCGAAAAGGGTTCCCAGCAACAGGCGAAAAGTGGTTCGGGGGGTTGTCTTCCAGACCGGTCTTCAACTACATTTGACGCTGCCATGAAGAAACCTGTACTCCTCCTTGTTGCCGGTACGATCGCAACGCTGTCTTTCGGGCAGAACGCGCGCTTGGTCTTCGCCAGTTCTGCCTTTGGCGAAGCGTATGTCGTCTATGGAGCGAATCCGACGACCACCACGTACATGGTCATCGACAATCCGGCCACTACAGGCATTACTCAATTGGTGGCGGGCAACGGGAACATCAAAACTGAGCATCAGAACAACCGGATCCGATGGAACAACAGCGCGACGACCGGCATCTACACCGTACCGTTCATCGCCCAGACCAATACGAAGATCCCGCTCACCTTTGAGAAAACCACAGCGGGCACAGGCCCCGCAGGCAGCGACAGCATGTCGTTCGTACTCTCGACTTTCAATCACCAGATCGTTGCTGGCGCCCAGTGGGACAACACGCTGTATCTGCCGACCGGAGTGACCCACATGAACGATTTCTTCCTGGGTTCCCCGGATAACTCGATGAACGCGGTGAACCGCTTCTGGATCATCGACCCGAAAGCCGCACCATGGGCATACACCACCGCACCTGACGCGAAAATGACCTTCATCAACGATGATGGTCAAGATATTGACGTGGCCGGTGCGACCCCGGGAGTAGACAGGGATGCGCTTGTGCCTAGTACACAGGCCAGCCCAACCGAACTTCAGGCTCAGCGCTTCAATCCGGGCTTGAACAAATGGGGCGACTATCAATCGCAGCCCTTGGGTTCGGCCTACGCTCCCGGTCTTCCCTCTGCTGGTCGCAGTACGGTGAGCAACGTCCTGGTAACGAACGCTAATTTCTTCCGCAGTTGGACACTTTCATCGGTGGATAATCCCCTCCCGATCGAGCTCACCTCTTGGAACGGTGACTGCGTTGGTGGGAAGGTGCAGTTGAAGTGGAGCACGGCCACGGAAACGAACAACGACTACTTCACGATCGAGAAGAGCCCTACGGGCGACGTATGGGAAGAGATCGGTCGCGTGGAAGCCGCAGGCAACTCAACAAGCGAGGTCAACTACACGTTCTATGATGAGTATGCCGATGGCCTGGCCTACTATCGCCTGAGCCAGACCGATGTGGACGGCCGCGTGGAGATGTTCACGGCCATCGCTGCCGGTTGCGATGCGAACAATACGGAGATCGTGAACGCTTGGGACGATGGTTCCGAACTTCAGGTGACCGTCAGTTCCACGATCGCGAACATCTATGACGTGATCCTCACCGACGCGCAAGGCAAGGTGATGCTGAACCGCCCCGCGCAAGCGATCAACAAAGGCTTCACGCCCTTGCACATCAGCAAGAACGGTATCGCGACGGGCCTGTATGTGGTAACCCTGCAGAACTCCAGCGACGTGATGACCCGTCGCGTGTTCCTGCACTGATCGTCCCCATATTTTCAAGAGAAGCCGCCTTCGGGCGGCTTCTCTGCTTTCCGACCGTTCGGTACCAAGGTCCGCTGAACACGGATCAACCCGCTTTGCGGACGAGTGCGGCCAAGGCGTCCACCCAGATCGGGGATGCGTTCAGGCTGGGAACAAGCCGCAATTCCTCTCCACCGTGGTGTTGGAACAGCTCAGCGTATTCTTCGCCGATCTCGATGAGCGTCTCCAGGCAATCCGCCACGAACGCCGGACTGACCACGAGCAACTTCTTGTGCCCTTCCCTGGCAAGTTCCTGAACGCGCACATCGCTGAAAGGGCGCACCCATTCGCTGTTCAGGCGGCTTTGGAACCCTACGGACCACCTGCCCTGTTCAAGACCGCATCGCATAGCGAGCGCGCGTGCCGTCCAATGGCACTGCATCTTGTAACAGCTAGGATGCTCATCATGGTCCGCGATCTCGCAGGGACATCCTGACACCGGCCGTTCGTTCACGTTACGATCGAGGTAGGACGAACAGGGTGTGTGGGAGCGATGCATATGCCGTTCAGGCAATCCATGGAAGCTGAAAAGCACGTGGTCGTAGCCCTTCGGCACGCAAGACAGGATGCGCTCGGTGAAAGCCGCGAGATAGCCCTCTTCCCTGTAGAAGGAAGGGATCGTGGAGATCGATGGAATGTCGTTCCATTCCCCGATCTCCCGGAAGGCGGCCTGCAATGACGCGCCCGTGGAGGACGAAGCATACTGGGGATAAAGGGGCACGAGCACGATACGCTGCGCCCCCGCTCTCCGTAGCGCCAGCAAGCCCTCCTGGATGGATGGACGCTGATAGCTCATGGCCAGGGCCACCCGATGATCGGGGCCCAGCTCGACCGACAACGCATCGCGCAAAGCGTTGCCATGGACGACGAGCGGTGAACCTTGCGGGGTCCAGAGCTTGCCGTAGGCCCTGGCACTCTTGGGGGCGCGGAAAGGAGCGATGATCCCGTTGACCAGGAGCTTTCTGCCGAGCCAGGACAGGTCGATCACCCGTCCATCTCCCAGGAACTGTTCCAGATAGCGGCGAACGTCGGAAGTGCGTGGGCTGTCCGGCGTCCCCACGTTCATCAGCAATACACCGGTGATGGAAGAAGCCATTGAGCGGAGGTGGAAGGGATGAGGGCGCGCTCATCCGACGGGGCGCGAAATAACGGCGGCACGCGCCGGCGAAGATCACCGACGTGTCACTAGTCGCCAGACCAACCCGGCCAGCAACCCCGCCAGGATGATCGCCAGACCCCACTGCGCTCCGCCTCCTATAAGGTCACCATGCGCCGCGTAGAAGGTCAGATCGTCTCGAAGGAGGACGACGCCTCGTTCCGCAGCCGGCACCCACCACTGCGTCGGATCATGAATATCCCCGCGCTGATCGATGAAACAGGAGATCCCCGTATTGGCCGAGCGGGCGATCGACCGGCGCGTTTCGACGGCCCGAAGTGCCCCGTAGGCGAGGTGTTGCCGATAAGCAGGACTATCATCCCACCAGGCATCATTGGTCATGATCGCCAGGAATCTGGCACCATTGCGGACATGTGCCGCGACGTGATCCCCGTAGATGCTCTCGTAGCAGATCACCGGAGCGAAGGCGATCCGGGGTGTGGCCGCAAGCACCTCGCGCTCCTCCTGGGTGCCGAGGCTTCCGGTGGTGCCGCCCAGGTCGAGCGCCAGCGCACTGATCGGCCCGAGATATTCTTCGAACGGAAGAAGCTCCACCCCCGGCACGAGCTTGCTCTTGCGGTAGCTCTCGAACGTACCGTTCGCCCGCACGAGCAACGCCGCGTTGTAGGCATCAAAGCCCCGACCCGCACCGTCCAGGATACGCGCCGTAGCCGGCAGACGCGCCCCTTCCGGGAACAAATAGGCCGAGGACATACCGCTTACCAGCGCAAGACCGGGATGCGCCGCAAGGAACGTGCGGATGCGCTGGACGCTCAACGAACGTCCGAGATCGTTCTCCCAAAGGCCATGAAAGACCAGCTGTCCGTTCTCATCGCTCAAGCGCGGCTGCTCTTGCAGGGAGGTTTCCGGCATCACCACCAGCACCGTGCTATCCGTCACCGCACCCTCTGCCTGGTCCAGCATACGGTCGAGTTGCACGAGCGGATCCTCGGCGAACTTCTGGTCGTAGGGATCGATGTCGGGTTGCACGACGACCACTTCCGCCGGCTCTCCCTGTTCACGGAACGTGACATACCGCCATTCCGAAACGACGAAAGGCACGGCGATCGAACAGGCCGCGACGATACCCGGACGGCGACGCGCGCCATCGGTGCGTACAGTGGCCAGAACGTGGAACACCGCGAGGTTCACACCCCATATCCAGAGCGTTCCTCCGAGATGGCCCGTGTACTCGTACCACTGCACCCAATCGGTGTGGGAAGCGAACACATTGCCCAGTGTGAGCCAGGGCCAGCTCAGATCCCAGTGCATGTGGAAGCGTTCGAAAGCGATCCATGCGACGACGAGCACTGCGCGCACCCATCGACCGGTGAGGAACCACCGGGACCAGCGCATCACGAGCCAGGGGAGACACATCAACAGATCATTCCCGATGTTAGGCCCGATCACCGCGAACAGCTTGGCGTCCAAGGGCTCGCTCACACAATAGAGCCACCAGGTGGTGAGCGCGTTCCACGTCGCCACCGCCACGAACACAAAAGGCATGAAGTGCCGCGGCCGTTGGGTCTTATGATCCGTCGCGAAGCGCTCCTCAGCCAACAGCAACGGTACCCAGGCCAGAAAGACCAACGGTGTCAGGCCGCCGTTCGCGGGCCAGCAGAAAGCCAGTAGAAGGCCGGTCAGCAGCGCGCTGAAGAGGTAGTAGCGACGTTGGCGCATGATGTCCGCACAGGCCCCCTGGAGCGGCTGCGGGCGAGGGGGCGAATGTAGGATCGAGGATAGTCCATCCACGGACCTAGGACGTGGTCGAACCCGTTGCCCCACCACTCCTGGACCGTTCGATAACCCGGTCCAGACCTATCGCCGCGAATGCGATGACCAAAGGCCAGAGAGGCACGAGAAAGCGCCCGTTCCACTCATCGTAGGTCAAGCCGATGAGCGCGACGTTCAGCAGGAAGATGGCAAGCAAGAGGCCGGCCATGGAATCGGCTCTGGTTCTCCACCAACCCAGCGCGGCGAAGCCGAACAGCGCATAGAGAGGCATGAGGAGCAAGTTGTGTCCGGATGAATAGTACGTGCGCGTGAGCGTGAAAAGCGAGGCCGCACGGCGCACAAAAAGTCCTGCGGCGTATGTCGGCTCCTGGAAAAGGACGCGCTGAGCGTCGAGTATCGTGGTCCCTTGGAAGTGCTCCAGGGCGCCGGGACGCTCAGGGAATCCGCAGATGACATGACCTTCAACGATCACACCGAGGTGGTCACGTGGAACCCCCGGAAGCACCAAGACCAGCAGAAGGAGTACGGTACAAGCCATCGGTCGCATCCAATGCGGTAGTTCGAACGGCTCGCGCGATCCCCAAATGAGCACCGGCAGTACGAAAAGGATCCCGTTCGGTCTGGCG
Organism: uncultured Chryseobacterium sp.; assembly: GCA_964649165.1. Taxonomy (GTDB): domain Bacteria; phylum Bacteroidota; class Bacteroidia; order Flavobacteriales_F; family PHOS-HE28; genus PHOS-HE28. The sequence continues at coordinate 66,488 of CAZYPC010000003.1, read as the reverse complement.
AACAACAGAGCGCCCCCCAGCAGAAAAGCCGTCCATGGCGTCCGCCCAGGCTGTGTGGCCCGTTCCAGAAAGAGCACAGCGATGCTCGCGAAAAAGGACTCCGTATACAACGCAAGAACCCACTCCTGGAAAGGATAGCACAACAGGGCGATCGCCATCGCGACCGTACCGGCCCGAACGCTTCCTGACAGGCGTTCCACCAGCCGGGCCAAGGCCAACGCGGCAAGAACCGCGAGCGTGGCCTGCGCGATCACCGCGAGCGCCGGCATTCCAAGGGCGATGCACGGAACGAGGAACAGCACATAACTCGCGTAGGCCTTGTAGCGACCGAAGAGGTCATGCGCATCACCTTTGAGGAGATCCTGCGCGCAACCTGTGTACTTCAGCGCCTCCTTGTCGTCATGGATGCCGCGCGCCGCCCATAGCGCAGCCAGCAGCAACAGGAACAGGGCGACGAAGGACCAGCGGGTGCGTGAATGCCCGTGCATGGCGCCAAGGCTCCTCAGCGCAGGAGGTACATCTTGCCGAATCCCTTGGTGAAGTAGCCACCAGCGCTGGTCTCCCGGTATTCGATGTCCTGCCCGTTCAACTGGGCCACCACCTGGTAGAGGTAGACACCACGAGCCAGCTTGTCTCCGAACTGGTCATGTCCATCCCACGCGTACTCGGTGATGTTCCGCCCGATGTGCAATGGCCCGAGCTCGTTCTGCATGATCTCCCGCACCACGCGCCCGCTGATCGTCATGATCCGGATGCGCATGCCTGTGGGCACTTCACTCCCCGTAAGCGTGAATACGAAACGGGTGCTGGTCGTGAACGGATTGGGATAGTTGAGCACCTCGGTGATCGTCGGCTTGTTGATCACCTCGAATTTCACCGTGTAGTCGTGCGATCCGCTCTCGTTCCGGCTGATGTCGGAGGCTTGCACGCGGAGCCTGTGGACCCCGTCAGCAAGCTGGCCGGGATGCCACATCACCTTGCACACGTTCTCGGAACCCGTGGTAGGGATGAACTGCATGATGTCCTCCCCGGTAGCGTTGTCGTGGAACGGTATGCGCACTTCAGCCGTGGTATCCGGGCGTAGCAGGAACACCTTGATCTGTGCTGTATCGCTCAGGTCGTCGAAAAGCAATGTGGTGTTCTCATCGTCCAGCGTCATCTTGATCTCCGGCTTGGCGCTCACGATGTCCCCATCCAGGATATGCACGCCGTCGAAGGTCACGTCAAGCACCGGGTTCTCGCGGTCCTTCAACGTTTCAAAACGGAGCGTGGCGATGTTGTTGAAGTGGTACTGTTCACGTTGGTCATAGATGCCCGTGGTCGTATCCACCGGGTTCGCCTCGATCACCAGCGCGTTCATGCCCGCATAACCGTCGGCCAGCGTAATGGAGATGGTGTCCAGCACCACGCCGTCCACGGGAAGAGGTGCTTTGCGCTCCCAATGCACGGTATGGCGCACATTGTCCTCATCCGTGACCCAGGCCGCCATGAGCAGGCTGTCCATAGGCACATCGCTGATGTTGTGTACGGCCACCATCACACGTGCGGTCTGGCCCTCGAACAGGCTGTCCACGTTCATGAAATAACCGAGCGGTGGATCGATCGCGCATTCCGGAGCGGGCGTACCCACGATCTGCCAGCGCTTGGTCTGGGCAGGATATGGATCATCGCTCAAAACACTCTTGTACGATCCGCTCAGCCGGATCCTCGGGTGAAGCACGCTGTTGACCCCGATCGTATCCAACCAGAGCGAATCCGTTGTGGCGCCAGGGTCCACTTCGTACGTCAGTGCCTCGGCATTCTCTTCCTGGTTCACAGTGCGCAATTGGATCCAAGCGCTATCCGTGGGCAAAGTCGGGTCGATCTCCCAGTGCAGCGAATTCCATAGGAGCATCTCCGCAGAGCGCGGAGCCCGCATACTGCCGCTGTTGCCAACGATGTCAACGAACGTGGCGAAATCTATGAGAGAGGAACTGGTCGTGCCGGCTACCTCTTGGGCTGTTCCGGGGAATCCCTTTCTACAGAAAAAGATATATGGAACGGAATCCGGAAGTGAAGGATACTGGGTCGCTCCCATCTCGATAAGCAGGTCATCGATACCATCACTTTCCAGGCTGTCCTTCAGCAGGAAACCCACTGTGTACATGAGAAGGTAGTGCCCATCCGGTATTGAATCCTCCAATGCGTAGCGAAGACTATCCCTCCACGGCGACAGCGGATCGAAGATCGGGAACTGGAAAGCCTTGTACGGCCGTGTGGGGGTCCAGCAGTAGTTGAGGTGTTGACTTGGTTCACTGCCGTCGATGTGGTCATTGATCGCGCCCAGATGGTGTCCGGTTCCATTCCATCGGGTCGTCCAAGGTGTGAAGTCGAACGGATCGATCACCGCCACCATGAAACTTGGGCTCGCACCCAAACAGCCCGGGCTGCCTTCCTGAGTAACGAGATCCTTCGTCCACTTCACGATGGCTGCTGAATTCCCTTGAACGACCGCCCCGACGTTCCTCGCCCCTGTGTAGAACTCAAAATCCCTCTCCGGTCGGCGGTGCAACAGGTTCTCGAAGCTGTTGTTCGCGGAGGTGTCCTTGAACTGCATGTGATGGGCCTGCCCCCAACCCTTCCGGCCTGGGATGTACTGGAAGGAGAACTCCTTCCAGTCGAAGCCGTCGTTGCCTGTGCTGTCCACGCTGCATCGCCAGAAGTAGACCAGGCTATCCTGTAGCGTGTTCAAGGAATAGATGGACGGCGGCTGCCAGTTCACGACGCCACCCGGGGCGTTCACGTGACCTTCCTCCATCATCGGACTGTCGTACGTGTCGATCGTATCGATCTGGAAGACGTAGCCCCGCATGGGAGCGAACGGATCCCCTGTACTCGCTTGCAGCACTGGCGCGGGATCGAGCGTGATGGCGAAATTGAACGGGTCCACCGGTATCAGATCCCCGCTCGTTACCAGGAACGCCTTGCTGACCTCGTTGTTCGACAGATCCTCATACTCGTCAACGATACCGAAAGGACTCTGTACAAGATCCACGCTGACGTTAAGCGTATTGATCCCTGCTCCGCCACTATCCGCAAGCACTGGCAAGGTGAACCGCACCGTATCCTCGAAGGTGTTCAGATCCATATGTTCTGTGGCTTCGGTGAGCGGATCGTTGTTCCCGGGGACCAGCCGGGTGGCCGTTACCGGGAATTCCGGGCACTGGCAAGCATTGCCGAGGTTTCGTACCCTGGCCCGCACTTGGAAGCTGTCCACATCCGCTGTGACCGGATCCGGCGAGAGACGGACATCCGCAGGTGTGATCTCCATGTCCGGCTGGAGCGGCGAATTCATCTTGAGCGTCGGGTCACCATGCAGTGTGAATTGGTGCACGGTGGCGTCCGTGGTGATGTCGCTCCAATCGGTGAAGAGCGCAACGGAATCCATGTACTGGATGTGCCGGCCGATGCTGCTTCCGTAGTGCTTGCGGCTGAAGCTCGTGTAGAAATTGGAGGTCATGCCCCACAGCGGCGTGCTCACCCCCAGGTCATTGGAGGCCAGAAAGGCTATGGCGCCGGCGCCGGCGGGTAACACGAACTGCTCGCTTCCGCTGCTCGATGAGGGCAGGTGGATGTTGCCGGTGTAACAGGAGTTGCCGATCATGAACGGATAGCGCCCGTTCCACTGGTAGTTGCCCGGTTGGTCGATGCTGATATCGAACCCACCTCCGCTGGCGTGCGCGAAGAAGGTCATCAGCGTTACGCCCTGTTCCACGAGGTCATACACACTGTCGGCCGAGGCTTGGGAGATCAGTTCATCCGGGTTCTTCACGAATTGGGTGACGTGCCCCGCGAAACAGGTGTCCTCGGCGATCAGCTGGAAGTTGGTGAGCGCGCCTTGGAAAAGGAGCACCTCGTTGTCATTGAAACCGCCTCGGAAATGCAGGATGTTCTTCATCCAAGCAGCGGGAACGGATTGCTGTTGCTCCAATTCCTGCACCTTGTCCTTGTAATCGATCACCTGCTGCTCGGTCTGCGCGGCGAGCCTGCCCACGGGGATCGACTGGTCCCAGTCATTCCCCGAGATCCCCATGGTGAGGAGCGCGTCGCTTGGTGGATAGCCGAACGAAGGAACCAGGCAGAGTTTGCGCGCCGTGGAATCGCCAGGCCACATGCTGCGATAACCGCTCAGATCATTGAATCCGTAGCGAGGGGCCTGCGTTCCCTTCCCGATGATGAACAGACCCTGGGGCTTCGTATCGAAACGGTCGAGCAGGTTCTTCGCGAAGCGGCGGATGGCCACGGGATGACGCAGGATGCCACCCCCGAACTGCTGGTAGAGTTCCATCACGTTCGCGACCACGGTGTTGTAGTGGTTGTGCTGGCTCGATTCGCGGTACTGCGCGTACTGCAACGCTCCGTTCATGAGCTTGGGGTGCGTCACGATGATCAACGCGCTGTCCGTGTTCAACGCACCGTAGTCGTTGAAGAAACCATCACCATTCACCTGGAAGATGGTATCCACCAGCCGAATGGTGCCAGTGCTGCTCATGTAGGCGAACGTGGTGTCGCTGGACGGGTCGTAGGGTAACCGGCAGTTCTTCCAGCCACCGTTGGCCAGTTCCGTGGTGATGCGCCGCACTGTATCCCCGAACACGTAGATCACCGGATCCCAGTTCGTATAGAACTGCATGCGGATGTCCTGCCCATCGTTGGGGAACTTCATGCGGTGGGACTGCGTGGGGAACGTGCCGTCACCGATCGCGTGCGGATACTCTGCGCGGAGGTAGGAAAGGGACTGGAGGTCCGGGTAGTCCGGAGGCAGGTCCTGGTAAATATCATCCAGGTCATGGACGAGCTTGAAGGTCGTGGGAACCCAGGGGTTCGCATACCCGCCTGCGGGTATGCTCACCTGCAGCTTGATCGTCTTCTCCGCCGTCCATATCGTATCGATCACCTGGTTGAAGGATCCGGTTCCGGCCGAGAAGCGCAGGTGGTGATCAGGGTGCTGGAGTTGGCTGGCCGAGTTGGCCCCCAGGATCACCGCTGACAGTTTGAGGGGAGGTGCCGCAGTGTTGATCCATGGCCAGGGCAGTTGCAGGTCCTCCACGACGGTCAGGTCAGCGCCGTTCGTTCCGTAGTCGTTGAACGAGAACCCTTCGCCCTCGCACATGTAGGATGTGGTGGTCCCCAGATAGTCCCGCTTGCCACGCTTGTACGTGAACGGCCAGGTCGGCACCAACGTGGACTCGGCCCAGTACCAGTCCTCGATCACCGGCAGGCTCGCCCAATCGCCGGGCCCCTCGTACAGGACACGCTCGCTTTCGGCCGCAGTGCCGATGGTGAGGAAGTACTGGATGCTGTCGCCGATGGCCGAGTAATACGGGTTGTTGATGTGTGCCGGATCATCCCACAAGGCGGTATCGAGCCACGCGTCGTTCTTCGGCACATAGAATTCGATGAAGTCCGTGCCATTGAACACATGGTCCGAATCACCGGGAAAGCAGATAGGCACTTGGTGCTCACGCCCCCAGACCTGTATCGTCTGTGCGTCGGTGGAGGCAACGGGGAAACCCGCGTTGGCCAGTGTGGCACTATCGATGCGCCAGAACCCGTCGATGGGATCGGGCCAGGCCACCTGGGTGGTTCCGACCCAGAAAGCCCAGTAGCGCTGGTCGTAATTGATCCATTCGTTGCCGTAGTTCTGCTGTGCCGTTGCCCAGCAAGCGGAGACCGCCAAAAGCACCGAGAGTACGAGTCGCCTCATGTCGCCTTCGGTTTGTACAGATCGAAGCGGAGCGAGAACACGTTCGAATAGAGCGCCACGCCCGTTGTGCCGATGTTCGTGAGCGCGTAGTCCAACACCACGCTCTTGATCTTCAGGCCCACGCCGATGTTCGGTTGGAAGTCGAACGCTTTCTGCCCGTCGATCTCGGTGACGTACTGCATGTTGTTCACGCCGCCACGCACGAAAACGACGCCTGCATATCCCAGCTCCAGGCCGAAGCGGGGATCAGCGCTCCAGAGATCGGAAGCGAGTACGGTGTTCCGCTTGCCATCGAAGGTGTTCTCCAGGTCGAGCGATGCGATCAGGCCCAGCTTGCCAGTGATCTTCACCTCACGGGCCACGCCCAGCACAAGGCGGGGCAGGGTGACCTCCACGCCGTTCGTCGGGATCTCATTTCCCGTCTGCGCGAAGACATCCAGGGTGCGCTGATCCAGTGTGTAGCTCCACGCGTTGAAGGTGCTGGTGACATCGCGGGCCATGGCGCTCAATCTCCAGGTGCCTTTGTCATACTGCGCGCCCGCATCCAAGCCGAAGCCCCACGCCTTGGCGAAGGGTCCCACCTTACGGTAGATGATCTTGGCGTTGGCGCCCACGCGGAGACCGGGGATCTTCAGCTTGCGCGCATAGCTGATCAGGAAGGCATGGTCTGCGGCAGTGAACGTGGTGATGCGGTCGTAGTCCAGGTTCCCGTTGTTGTCGATGAGGTCCGTGGTGTTGGGGATGTTGTCCACCCCGAAGCGGATCACGGAGAAGCTGATCGCGCTGGTGGTGTCGATGCGCTTGCCGATGCCGATGTAGTCGTACTTGGCGATGCCGGCGAAATACTCGCTGTGCATGGCGGCCACCTGCAGGTCGCCACGGATGCCCATGAGGCCTGCCGGGTTCCAGTAGCCGCTGGTCACATCGTTCACGCCGGCGGTGTAGGCGTAGCCCATGCCCAACGCGCGGGCACCTACGCCGATGGCGAGGAACTCATTGCTGTATTTGGGCGCGTCCTGTGCCAGGCCGTTGCCCACGGCGCACGCCAAGGCCGATGCGATCAGCGCGCACTTCACTCCCTTCGATCCGATGGTCTTCATTCGTCTGCGTATTGACGCAACCTCTAACAGAGGGTGGCCTCCCTTATTGCGTCGAATTTATCCCAACTTCGCGCGCCCCCACGCCTGTCGGCGACTTGGCGCCCAACCGATTGGCCCGCTTCCCGCGCATTCCTGACCTGCTTACCACGGCGAACCTAGCCTGCGGGGTGGCCTCCATTCTTCTGGCCTCTCAAGGACAACTCACGATCGCCTGTGGGTTGATCTTCCTGGCCGCGGTCTTTGACGTGTTCGATGGGCTGGCCGCACGGGCCTTGGGTGGGGGTACGCCGCTGGGCGCTCAGTTGGACAGCCTGGCGGACATGGTGAGCTTTGGGGTGGCGCCGGCCTTCGCACTCTTCAGCATGAGTGGTTCGGGATGGACTATTTATCCCCCTCCGCACCTTGTAGAGGAGCCCATTGTGCAACAGAATTGGCCGGTGTTCACGGCTTCCATGCTACTGGTGATCGCTTCTTGCTGGCGGCTCGCGAAGTTCAATCTGGACACGCGCCAAACCAGCGGTTTTCTGGGCCTGCCGACCCCTTCGAACGGTCTGTTCTGGGTTTCGATGATCTTGGGAGCGACCGGAACAGCCGTCCATCCCGGTCCCGGTCATGACTGGCTGGTGGAGGGTACGTCTACCCTGCTCTCTTCTCCGAACTTGGTACTTGTGGTCGCCATTGGCATGGCCATCCTGATGCTCTCCGAACTTCCCCTCCCCTCCCTGAAGTTCAAGCACAAGGGCTGGAGGGGCAACGAAGTGATCTTTCTGCTGATCGGCATGGGTGTGGTGCTCGCTTTGCTCTACGGCATCCTGTCCGTTCCTTTGATCCTGATCACCTACCTGCTGAGCCCGGTGTGGGGCAAGCTTTTCCCGAAACCCGCTCAGAATTGAACCGCCACGTCGCCACGAACGCAACGGTATTCGCCATGCAACAAGAATGTTGCGTTGCCTTGGAGTTCGTTGCGCCGTGGCGGTGAACGCATTCCAACCATGAAGACCTTCAAAGCCAACATCGACGTCATGCCGCACGACAACCTGCTGGACCCGCAGGGCAAGGCCGTGAGCGGCAGCATGAACAACCTCGGCCTGCCGGAGATCACCGGTGTGCGCATCGGCAAGCACATCACACTCCAGGTGGAAGCCGCGGACAAGAAGACGGCGGAGGCCAAGGTGGATGAAGCGTGCAAGAAGCTGCTCGCCAACCTGATCATGGAGAAGTACAGCTTCTCGGTGGAAGAGGCGTGAGGAAAACTCGATCATGACGTGATCTGGTCCGAGGTCTATGGTCTATGGCCATGCAGGTCACGTCTTGAGCGGCCTAGGACCATAGACCTCGGACCATAGACCTCCCTACACTTTCGCCCGCCGCAATTCGAAGTTCTGCCCCAGGTACACCTTCCGCACCTGCTCGTCCGCCGCGAGTTCTTCCGCAGTGCCTTGCTTCAGGATCTTTCCTTCGAACAGGAGGTACGCGCGATCGGTGATCGACAGTGTTTCCTGCACGTTGTGATCGGTGATGAGCACGCCGATGTTGCGCTTCTTCAGTTGGGAAACGATGCCCTGGATGTCTTCCACGGCGATGGGATCGACACCTGCGAACGGCTCATCGAGCAGGATGAACTTCGGTTCAGTGGCCAGTGCGCGCGCGATCTCGGTGCGTCGTCGTTCGCCTCCGCTGAGCACATCGCCCATGTTCTTGCGCACGTGGTTCAGACTGAACTCTGAGAGCAATTGTTCGAGCTTCTCGGTTTGCTGCTGTTTGCTGCGCCTGGTGGTCTCCAGGATCGCACGGATGTTGTCCTCGACGCTGAGCTTGCGGAACACACTGGCTTCCTGCGGCAGATAGCCGATGCCCAGTTGCGAGCGCTTGTACATGGGCAGCGAAGTGATCTCCGTGGAGTCCAGGAAGACCTTGCCTTCGTTGGGCTTCACCAGTCCGGTGACCATGTAGAACGTTGTCGTCTTGCCGGCACCGTTCGGGCCGAGCAGCCCGACGATCTCGCCCTGTTCCACCTGCACGCTCACCCCACCGACAACGGTGCGGCGCTTGTAGCGCTTGATGAGGTTCTCCGCGCGCAGCATCAGAAGTTGATCGTCAGTTTCAGCCGGAGCGCGAAGTTGGTCGCCCGGGGTGAATCTCGGTAGGTCAATCGCCAAACCCCATCCACGCGCAGCACTTTGAGGATGTTCTCCAGACCCGCACTGGCCTCGACGAAAGGGCCGTCGTTCAACCGCCGCATGATGTCCAGCAGCACGAGCTCGTTCGCGTGCTTCTGGTCGAGGTCGCCCAAGAGGGCCTTCGCGCCGATCACCTCGCGCCATTTCAACCGTCGGAACAGTGGGATGCGGTTCAGGAAAAAGCCATCGAAGTGTTGCTGCACCCAGAGGCTCGCATAGCGGTCGCTGATGAACTCGAAGAAGTTCATGGTGTTGTAAGCGCCCTCATCGAAGTAGAAGGTCTCGTTGCCGGGGTGTACGATGAGCAAGGGATAGGGCAACGTTCCCCAGATGCGGCCGGTCTCCGCCGCGTAGCGCAGATTGCCGAGCGCGCCGGTGGGCACGCGTTGGCTGCCGCGCAGGACGAGTTTCTGGTAGCGATAGTCGCTGCCGAAGACATCCGGAAGGCCGAACGCCGCATGTAATTCGAAAGCCGGGTATTTCGTGCCGAGGCTCACCCGGCGGAACGTGCCGCTCACGAACTTCTCCCGGTAGGCATACCGCGTGTTGACGGCCACCTCAGCGGTCCGGATGGAAGGCACGTTGAGCGGTTCCGGCTCACCATCCACATAGCGCTTGTAGTTGAGGCCGCCGCGCGGGAAGAGCGTGCGCGACCGCAGCAGCAGTGTGGTGCTGAAGCCCTGGAACCATTCACGTTCGTAGGTGAGCTTGTACTCGTCCACCATTGTCAGCTTGTTGTTGGGCGTGCGGCGGAACGCGCTGCTCAACACATTGTCCTGCCGGAAAGCGCTGGTGCTCTGTCCGAGCTGTTCGATGTCGTGCGAATAATGCACCCCCAGGATCTGGCGCGGCTCCTTGGAGATGAAGGTGCGCCCGCCGAACCCGTACTTGAACTCTTCGTCCTTCGTTCCGAAGGCACCGAAGGCATCGTACTCCGTGCGCTTGCTGAACTTGTCGCTGGTGCGCAGGCCCATGCGGAAGCGGTTGCCCTCCACCGGGTTGAAGCTGTACACGTTGAAATACGGGCCGATCTCCACGAGCCCGGCCTTGTAGTAGCCGGTCACCACCGTGCTGATGATGTCCAGGTAGGTTCTGAACTTGGGCACGCGCTTCATCGTGTCCACCATGTGGTAGATGTCGTTCTCGCGCTTGCTCAGCTGCGTGTGGCGGTGCTGATCCCAGAAATCGGCTCCCTCGCTCAGCGGATCCACGTCCACGACCACTTCGCTCACGCCGGAGAAAAAGGCGTCGTCGCGCGGCTTGTTGATGGTGAAATCGCGGTAGCTCGCGTTGCGGCGGCCGTAGAGGCCCTGCAGCGGGTTCTCCTTCGTGCCGTCGTCCTTCAAAGGATTGAGGTCCACGAAGAGCTCGTCCTTGGTGAGCATCCACACCTCGTGGGCCACCTCGTCATACTCCTGGTGCACGGCGAAGTCCTGCACGAAGTTGAGGTTGGTGCCGGGGTCGATGCCGGCATCGATGCGACGTACGGCGAAGCTGGTATCGTTGATCCACATCTCACCGGTGAAGCAGAGCTGCTGGAGGTGTTTGGGCTTGAAGCGGATCCGATAGCACCAGTTGTGTCCCACCCAGTTGCTGTCCACGAGCAGGTAGTCGTAGTGCGCCTTGCCGCCATCCGCGATCGGGCTGGTGAAGTTCTTCCCGAAGAGCGTCAGGAAGTTCTCGTAGATGTTCACGTTCTGGTACATGTCGCCCATGAACTGGGTGATGCTCTCGTTCTCCACCCCGCTCACCCGGTTGCCCTTGATGATCTCCCGGCGCGTCTTCGGCTCCTGCCGGTAGTAGACATCGCTGAGCGTCTCCGTCATGAAGATCGGCAACGAGGGTTTCTTCGTGGTGGTGTCCACATAGTCGAAGATGAAGTTGAAGTCCTTGAAGAGCTTCTTCTTCTTGAAGTCCTCGGTGATGTTGTTCAGGTCGAACTCCACCTTGTTGTAGCTCTCGTACTCGTAGGCGGCGAGCTTGGCGCGGTTGTTCGCCGGCTTGTTGCGCACCACTTGCCGCAGGATGGCGAAGGCGCTGTTCTCCGTGTAGGTGACCACCACCTCAGGCAGGTCGGCGAGCGCGGGGTGAAGGGCGAAGTCGATCGTCTGTGCCTGATCACGCCGTACTGCGAAAGTGAGCGGCCGGTACCCTACCGACGTGGCGCGCAGGCTGTCCGTGGCGTAGTAGGTGTCGAAGTGATAGACGCCATCGAAGTCGGTGGAGGTGGTGATGCGACTATCGAGAAAAGCCACACTGGTGAAGGGGAGCGGCTCACCCGTATTGGCGTCCGTGACCTTGCCGGTGACGCGCGTTGTTTGCGCGTGGAGGAGGCTGGAGGCGATGAAGGAACCAAGGACCGGGAGCGCACGCGGCAATGATCGGAACAGGCGGCACATCGGGATGGTCAGCGCGCGATGGCGGTACTGGTGGCGGTTTCCACAGCGAGGCGCCGGCGCTCGGTCCGTGCGGCCAGAAAAATACTGATCTCGTAGAGCCCGACCAGGGGAACGGTGACGATGATCTGGCTGACCACGTCAGGCGGCGTGATGATGGCGGCCACGATGAGGATGACGACGAACGCATGCTTGCGGTATTGCCGCAGGAAGGCGGGACCCACGATCCCGATGCGCGCCAGGAAGACCATGATCACGGGCAGCTCGAACGCCACACCGGTCCAGAGCAGGAAGCTGTTGAAGATCCCCACGTAGCTATCCAACGTCCAGATCTTTTGGATGTCGGGGCTCAACGAGTAGGTGGAGAAGAACTGGAGGCTCATTGGAGCAAGCACCCAGTAGGCGAACGCGGCCCCGAGCAGAAAAAGCAGGGCCACGAAGAAGACGGTGCCGCGCACGGCGGATCGTTCCGACGGTTTCAACCCGGGAGCCACGAAGCGCCAGAGCTGCCAGATGATCACCGGGCTGGCCAGGATCAGGCCGAAGGTGAAGGACAGGCTGAAGGACATCATGAATTCCTGCTGCGGCGAATTGCTGAAGAGGTTGAACTTCATATCCGTCACACAGAAGGCATCCGCCATGCCCGAACGGCGGCCAAGTGCGCAAAGCACACGGTAGGTGATGAAGTCCGAACGTGACGGACCCATGACGAAACCGTCATAGATATCCTCGATCCAGACGAAGACGCCCACCATACAGGCCACCAGCGCGAAGGCCGATCGCACCAAGGTCCATCGCAACTCCTCCAAGTGCTCGAGGAACGACATTTCCTTTCCCTGCGCGGCCATGCGGACGGTTCCCTCGGGCTGTGCGCCGTGGATACGGCTCCGCGCCAAAGATAGCCCGTGCCGGTAAGGCCTCAGTGCGACGCATCGGCAGTTCTCAACAGCTCCATCGCTCACTTCAACCGCTTCGTCGGAAGGATCACAAGACGTGTTAAGGAGCGTTCGTTGATTTCATCGCCGTGTTCTACATTTAAGCGCCAAAACATTCTCGGCGGCATGCTCCAGCCGCACAAGCTCAATGACAACCGTAGATCTATCCCCCAAGGAGGCGCTTGAGCGCTTCTTCGGGTTCAAGCAATTCAAGGGTGAACAGGAAGCCGTGGTACAGAACGTACTGGACGGCAAGAACACCTTCGTGATCATGCCCACCGGGGGGGGCAAGAGCCTCTGCTACCAATTGCCGGCCCTGATGAGCGAGGGCACGGCCATCGTCGTAAGCCCGCTGATCGCCCTGATGAAGAACCAGGTGGATGCGCTGCGCGGCTTCAGCGACGAGGAGGGGGTCGCTCACTTCCTGAACAGTTCGCTCTCACGCACCGAGGCGCAGAAGGTGAAGAAGGACATCAAGAGCGGCATCACCAAGATCCTGTACGTCGCGCCCGAGTCACTGACCAAGAAGGAGAATGTAGAGTTCCTCAGTGATATCAAGATCAGCTTCTTCGCCATCGACGAGGCGCATTGCATCAGCGAGTGGGGTCATGACTTCCGCCCGGAATACCGCCGGTTGCGCACCATTTTCGATGAGATCAAGCGCGTGCCGGTGATCGCCCTCACGGCCACGGCCACCGAGAAGGTACAGGAGGACATCCTGAAGAACCTCGACATCCCGAACGCCACCACGTTCAAGGCTTCCTTCAACCGACCGAACCTGATGTACGAGGTGCGGCCCAAGGTGAATGTGGCCAAGGAGATCACCAAGTTCATCAAGCAGCACAGCGGCAAGAGCGGCATCATCTACTGCCTCAGCCGGAAGAAGGTGGAAGAGATCGCCGAAACGCTGAACGTGAACGGCATCAAGGCCCTGCCCTACCATGCCGGCATGGATGCCGCCCAGCGCGCGGACCACCAGGACCGCTTCCTGATGGAGGACGTGGACGTGATCGTGGCCACCATCGCCTTCGGCATGGGCATCGACAAGCCCGATGTGCGCTTCGTGATCCACCACGACATCCCCAAGAGCCTGGAGAGCTACTACCAGGAGACCGGTCGTGGCGGGCGCGACGGCGGCGAGGGCAAATGCGTGGCCTTCTACAGCTACAAGGACATCGAGAAGCTGGAGAAGTTCCTGCAAGGGAAACCGGTAGCAGAACAGGAGATCGGCAAGCAGCTGCTGGCCGACACCGTGAGCTATGCGGAAACAAGCATGTGCCGCCGGAAATTCCTGCTGCACTACTTCGGCGAGATCCTTCCGGGCGACAACTGCGGGGCCTGCGACAACTGCCTCAATCCGAAGGAACCGTTCGACGCGCAAGCCGACCTGGTGATCGTGCTCGATGCGATCAAAGAGAGCAAGGAACGCCATCGCGGCAAGTTCATCTGCGACCTGCTCACCGGCACGGAGACCAGCGAGATCAAGAACTACAACGGCCACAAGCTGGAGAGTTACGGGGCGGGCAACGAGCACGATGTGCATCATTGGATGGGCATCATCCGGCAGGCCACGGTGAGCGGATTCCTGCACAAGGACATCGAGACCTATGGGAATCTGAGCCTGACCGAGAAGGGCAAGAAGTTCCTGAAGAAGCCCGTGCCGGTCATGTTCATCAAGGAACGGGACTACACCGAGGGCGACGTGGACACGGATGACGAGTTCACCAGCGGCAAGGGCGGTGGCGCTGCCGACGAGAAGCTCATGAAGCTGTTGCAGTCCTTGCGGCAGGAGGTGGCGAAGAAGCACAAGTTGCCCCCGTACGTCATCTTCCAGGATCCTTCATTGGAAGAGATGACGGTGCGCTATCCGATCAGCATCGAAGACCTTACGCAGATCACGGGTGTGGGCCCGGGCAAGGCCCAGAAATACGGCAAGCCCTTCATCGAGCTCATCGCGAACTACGTCGAGGAGAATGACATCGAGCGGGAGGACGATGTGGTGGTGCGTTCCGTGGTGAACAAGAGCAGCAACAAGGTCCACATCATCCAGAACATCGACAAGCGCATTCCGATGGACGGCATCGCGCGGGCGAAAGGCCTGACCATCGACGCGCTCCTGACAGAGATGGAGACCATCGTGATGAGCGGCACCAAGCTGGACATCAACTACCACCTGGACGAGGTGCTCGAAGACGAGCAGCAGGAGGAGATCATGGATTACTTCCGCGAGGCTGAGTCGGACGACCTGAAGACCGCGCACGACGAGTTCGGCGGGGACTACAGCGAGGATGAGATCCGGTTCGTGCGGTTGAAGTTCATGAGCGAGGTGGCGAACTGATGCGATGACCTTCTTCTTCGGATCGATCGCGATGTCGGCGTTCGCCATCGGATGGTTCCTCTACCGTTGGTTGGTCAAGGAGGACCTTCAAGAACACATGGACGAATTCCGCACGGGTGCTTTCGTGCTGGGTGTTTGGGTGGTGGTCTGGTGGCTATTGCTCAAGTGATGTCAAGAGTCTGCGCTAGCAGCGCGGACCTTTGCGGCGCTCGCCGACGGGGCAGTTCAGAAACCCAACTCGTGCGAAACCGAAAGCGCCATCATCGCGCTCCCGATCCGCATCGCCTCCTCGTCAATGTCGAATGCCGACGTATGCAGGTTCCTCGTCGGAGCACCCGGCACACCGGTGCCGAGCCTGAAAAAGCACCCGGGCATCACATGGGTGTAGAAGGCGAAATCCTCGCTGCCCATGCGGAGATCCATATCCACCACGTTCCGCGCACCCACCAGCTCCACCGCAGCCGCGCGCATGTGGGCGGTGAGCGCATCGTTGTTCACCAGCACGGGATAGCCCTTCATCACCCGGAAGTCACAGCTACCCCGCTGCTCGGCGCAGATGGCGTTCGCTCGTTCGGGAAGCCAGATGTGCATATCGGCTCTCGCCTCCTCGTTGAAGGCGCGCAACGTGCCGGCGAGCTTCACTTCATCGGGTACCACGTTGGTGGCACCGAGGGCCTCCACCTTACCGAAGGCGAGCAGTGATGGCATGGTCGCCGCACCATAGCGCGCTGCGAAATCCGCCTTCAACCTGGGCAGCAGATGAGCCATGATCATGATCGGGTCGATGAGCTTGTCCGGCTGCGCGGCATGCCCCCCTTTTCCCTTCACCGTCACGTACAGTTCATCACTGCTGGCCATGAACGGTCCTGCGCGGAAACCGAGCTTGCCCACTTCAAGTTCCGGCGTGCAATGCTGTCCGATGATCGCCGAGGGTCTGGGGTCGCGCAGGGCGTCGTCCTTCAACACGAGGGTGGCCCCGCCGGGGATCTTCTCCTCGCCCGGTTGGAAGAGCAGGAGCACCGTGCCGCCCCAATGTTCGCGCAGCGCGTGCAGGATCGCCCCAGCTCCCAGGACCATCGCACTATGCGCGTCGTGCCCGCACGCATGCATCACGCCATCGTTCACGCTGCGATAGTCGCAGGTGTTGCTCTCCTGGATCGGTAGCGCATCGATGTCAGCCCGTAGGCAAACGCATCCCTGGCCCGACTTCCCACCATACACCACGCCGATCAAGCCTGTATCCGCCACTCCTTCACGCACCTCTATCCCAAGGCTGCGCAAGCGCGCCGCGATGTAACGGCCGGTCTCGCGTTCAGCATAGCTCAGTTCCGGATGGGCGTGCAGGTGTCGTCTCCAGGCGATGATGTCCGGAAGCCGGCGTGCGGCTTCGGCTTTGATGTGTTCGATCACTTGCCGAAGATGAGCTTGATCGCCGCGATGATCATCACGCCGCCGAAGACCTTCTTCACCGTTCCCGGTGGAAGCGTAAGCGCGTAGCTGCTGCTGAAGTATGCTCCTGCGACGAAACCCGCGCCGATGACGAGCGCTGCCTGCCAATTGACGTTGCCCGCCTTGTAGTAGTTCCACACGGCAAGGACCCCGACGGGCAGCAACAGCACGGCAAGGCTGGTCCCCGTGGCCTGATGCTGGGTGTAACCCAGCGCCCACATGAGCGCAGGCACGATGATGATCCCTCCTCCCACGCCCACGAAGCCGCTCAGCATCCCGGCCATCACGCCGATCACGACAAGGATCAGCACGGTGGACAAAGCCATTGGGTGCTCGTCAGATGTCAAGGTTCAGGGACAAGTGGAAGACCTGCGGCAGGCGGCGCTTATCGTCGATGCCCCAAGCCCAATCAGCACGTACGAAGTAGCCCAGGAGGCGGGTGCGCAGACCGAAGCCATAGCTGTAGATGATGGGCTCCCGCTGGTTCTTGATGGTGATGACGAACGGATTGCTCTGGATCACCTGATTGTTGAAGGAGTTGTCCGATGAATAAGGATCCGTCCCTGTCCAGGCGGTGCCTACATCACCGAAGGCGGCCACCTGGAAGTTCTGAACGAAATCACTGCGGATGGGCTTGTTCAGGAGATACCGGAAAATGGGCACACGCAGTTCGGTGTTCGCCACCGCGAAACTGTTGCCGTTGCGCGCGTTGTAGAAGAAGCCGCGCATCGGCACGGCGAGGGATTGATAGAAGTAGTTCTGGCTCTGATCCACCGGGGTTGACTGGTCCACCTTGGGGAAAAGCCAGTTGTCCACGCCCCCTAGGGTGAAGAGGACCTTGCGACTGCCGAGTGCGGAAGAGCCCGCCAGGCGCGTCACCCAGATCAGGTCACGATGCACGCGTAATGAATGCCGGACGTCCAGGCCCACGACCTTCATATCGGTCTTCTGGCCATCGGGCTCCACATAGTACTCGGCGAACACCTTCGCCTTCCACCCGGTGTAGAGGTTGAGCCCGCGCGGGATGCTGCTGTCGTAGACGTATTCCAGTTTGGCCCCGGCGGTCTGGTCGTAGCGGTTCGGGAATGCGAGTGAAGCATTGTCCGTGCTCTGCGTCACTACGCGGTCGTACCTGTAGATCAGCGAACCGCGGATGCTGGCCAGTTCGCTGAAGGGCCAGGTCATGCGGTAGGTGGCCATGTGCGTGTGCAGCTTGGCCACGCCGACATCGGTCACGCCCTGGATCGCGCGGCGTTGCAGGATGAGGTCCTTGTCCAGTCTGCGCTTGAAATTCTGCAGGCGCAGCATGTAGTCGTTGTTGTTCAGGTCCAGCGCCAGACGGAAGCCACCGATCACCTTGTAGTCCTCGAACAGGTCGCTCATGGCCATGCGCGTGAATCCGCTGAGGCCGGGATTCAAAGCGAAATTGTCCGTCAGGTTCTGGTAGAAGCGCCCCTCGTAGCTGTTGTCCAATTGGGTAAGCACCTCGTCCGTGGCGAAGTTCACGTTGTAGTTGCGCTGTTCCGGGAAGACCAGTCGGGTGATCATCGTGGTATCCGTGGCCGCCGCTTGCGCCATATGGACGCCATTGTTCAGGTCTGTAGGGGGCACATTCTCCGGGCGTGTTCCCGGCGCCGCCGGGCCTTCATCAACGAAACGGTAGTTGTGGATGTCGACAGCCTGGGCCGACGTGTCGCGACCGATGATCGGATCCACCTTCACCACCGGGCTCATGTCGTCCGTGATGGTGCTGCCCGTTGGGCTTTCCTTGTGTTCCGGTCCAGGCCCAACGGCGCCATCTCCGGTCGGGGCCATGGCTTCGCTGGTGCCGCCTACATGGAAGTGATACTTGCCGTTGGCATAGACGAGCTGCGAAAGCCAACCCCGGCGAGCGACGACATCCTGCTCATCGATGCCGCGCTTTTGCCTCGTTACCTGTGCCTCGGTGGTGAAGTACCGGTAATGGACCGTGGTGTCGATGGCGGTGATCGTACTGTCGAAGTGCAGCAGCCAGCGATCCGTCACATGCCCTGCGGTGCTGAGGTACGTGTAGTTCGCACTGTCATAGGTCATCGGCTCCCGCTCATCCGCGTCCGGGGTACTCGTCAGACGGGCCAGGATGTTCGAGCGCGAGCGGAGGTCATAGCGGAAGATGTCCTTGCGCAGGTGGCTCCAGACCACATCGGTGTTCGCGCGCAACGTGTCATCAGGGCGATCGCTGCTGAAGAGGATCGATGCACCACCGTCGGCGAAGCTGGGGTCGAGATCATCGAACTGGTCATCGGTCAGTTGTTCCTGCCTGTTGCCGATGGTGTAGTAGAGATACAGATCGGTCCTTCCCTCGCGCACTCCGCTGAACACCATGTTCTGGCCATCTTCGCTGTAGGCCATGCTGAGCACCTTTTCCAGCATGAACACAGGCTTGCGGGTGAATGTCCTGTCGTCGAGCGTGTAGGTGGTCAGGAAGAGCTCACCCTTTTTTTCGCTCGTCCAAGTGAGCGCACGGCCCGTGGGATGCCATGCGATCACGGGAAAACTCTTGTCCACGATGCGGTTGAGCTTCTTCTCGCCCTTGGCCAGCCGCTTGGCCTTCTTCGTGGTGCGGTCATAGAGCCACAGCTTGTATTGCCCGAGTTCATTGCTCACCCAGGCCGCGTACTTGCCATCCGGGCTCAGTTTGAATTCGCTGTAGGTGCGCGTCTTCCGCGTCTTCACTTTCAGCTCGTCCATCTTCACCTCGGCGCGGAGGCGATCCTCTTCGGCGAACCGAGTGCGGTAGTGGTCCATGCACTCCTGTGTCAGTTGCTTGAGGCCGACGCCGAGCACGTAGTTGAACCCGCTCTCCGGATTCCGGCTGACGCGCGTCATGTACAGGATGTTCGGGATCACACTGGGGCCATAGGTCTCCGCCACGTATGTCCATACGGTCAGGCCGGCGAGCATCGCGTCATCCCCTTCCAACCGGTTGAAGCGCTTGAACCGCGTACCGAGCACACCATCGCGGATACGGCTCTCACTGCGTGCGTCCCACGGACCGGCGCAATAAGCCACCAGGCCCTTCGTGTACCACTCCGGCAGGTTGAGCAGGGTGCTGTTCTTCAGCACCTCACGCCAGTTGCCCCCGTACATCATCTGGTCGATCATCAACTGCGCGATGCCGCTGCGCACCTGACGTTCCAGCAGATCATGGTCGCCTTCATTGTACACGAACACCTTGGTGCCTACGATGCGCGTTACTCCCCCGATGTTGTACTGCTCATCGCCCGTGACGCCCACGTTGCTCTGCCGGAAGTCGGTGAGCGAGTTGTACACCACGAACTGGATGCGGTCGTCCACGGTGAAGTCGAAGAACTTCTCCAGCTCACGCTTGTTCCGGTGTCCGCTGATGGAGACGAAGCGGGCCACATCGCGGCCACCTTTGTAGAAGTAGGTCTCCAGTTCCGGGAACCGATAATACTGCCAGAGGAAATCCTGGTACTGGACGCGGTTCTTGCCGAACTCCTGTTGACTGCCGTTGTAGAACTGGCCGAATGCCCCTGAACAGACCAGGAAAAGGACCGGGAAGAGGAGTTGGACGCGTTTGATCACCGGGACACCAAGGCTATTTTCGCCGACCCGCGTTCCAAGGGCCGTGCCTGGGACCGGGGAGACCCCGCGAAGTTCACGCTTTTCCGACCGTTTTGCGCGTCACCCGGTTCACCTTCAACCCCTTCCAAGAGAACACCTGGGTCTTGGACGACGGCCGCGAGGCCATCGTGGTGGATCCGGGATGCTTCGATACGGCCGAACAGCATGAGCTGGAAACGTGGCTTGATGAGAACGGCTTGCTCCCCACCCGCCTTGTGCTCACCCACGCGCATATCGACCATGTTCTCGGCTGTGCTTTGATGCACAAGCGTTTCGGGTTGTCACCTCAGATGCACATGGGCGACCTGCCCCTGCTGCACGCGGCCGAGCGGCAGGGACGGATGTACGGTGTGCCGTGTGAAGCCCCGCCGGAACCGACGCTGTTCCTCAAGGAGGGCGACATCATCCGGTTCGGCGACAGGTCGCTGGACGTGCTGTTCGTACCCGGCCATGCACCTGGCCACATTGCTTTGTGGTGCCCGGAGGATCGCTTCGTCATCAGTGGCGACGTGCTGTTCCAGCGGAGCATCGGTCGCACGGATCTCCCCGGCGGGGACATGGAAACCCTGCTCACCAGCATCCGTGAAAAGCTCTTTCCGCTGGGCGACCATGTGGTCGTGCATTGCGGCCATGGGCCGGACACCACGATCGGCGAGGAACGACGACTGAACCCCTTCCTGCGCTGAGGACCGGAGCCAGGGCTGGCCGCACGCGGTCTTAGCTTGGCCGACCATGAACGGAGCCCGGAGGTCCTTTGTGAACGGTTGTAGCGCATGCTTCATCGTCGCGCTCCTCATTGCCGCGTGCGAGCGGCCAGCACCCAGGCAAGACACTTCAGTTGCTCCGAAGTCCGGCACCCGCCTGGAAGTTCTAGGCCCAGACAGCACGGGAATAACCTTCAGCAACACCATCATCGAGGACAACGAGGCCAATTACTTCCGCTACCTCTACATGTACAACGGTGGTGGCGTCGCGGCCGGTGACATTGATGGGGACGGCCTGGCGGACCTCGCCTTCGCGAGCTACCGGAGTGGAGGCGCCCTGTACAAGAATCTCGGCGGGATGAGGTTCAAGGACATATCTGAGGATGCCGGGTTCAACATCGACGCCATCTGGGCAACGGGGGTGAGCATGGCGGACGTGAACGCGGACGGTCGCCTGGACATCTATGTCTGCGCATCCGGCCCCGCTGGGTGGGCGGCGGCGACCCGCCGCAACAAGTTGTTCATCAACCTCGGCGAAGGCCGGTTCAAGGAAGATGCGGCCACTGCCGGTCTGGCGGACGAAGGGCACAACACGATGGCCTACTTCGCCGATGTGGACCGAGACAGCGACCTCGACTGCTTCATCGCTTCACACCGATCCGACTTCCTCCCCCTCGGGAAGGAGCTCGCAGGCCCCAAGCCCCCTTACGACCCGGGCACGTCGAACAAATTGTACCTGAATGACGGCAGTGGCCACTTTGTCGATGGGACGTTGGAAGCCGGGTTGGCGAGCCACCACTATGGCCTTGGTGCCGCACTGGGCGATCTGAACGCGGATGGTCTGTTGGACATCTATGTGACGAACGATTTCTACACGCCCGACCTCATGATGGTGAACGACGGCACACGCGGACCCGGTGCCATCCCTCACTTCACCGACATCTCCCGGCAGGCGCTGAAGCACACGTCCTACTTCAGCATGGGCATCGATCGCGCGGACTACGACAACGATGGCGATCCGGACCTGTGCGTATTGGACATGACCCCCGGCGACCACAAGCTGAACAAGGAGAACATGGCGAGCATGGCACCGGGGCAGTTCGACGCGATGGTGGACCGTGGAATGCACTACCAGTACATGATCAACACGCTCCAGCGCAACAACGGTGATGGCACCTGGAGCGAGGTGGCGCAGATGGCCGGAGTGGACCGCACCGACTGGAGCTGGGCCCCTTTGTTCGTCGACCTGGACAACGATGGGTGGAAGGACCTGTTCGTCACCAATGGCATCGCACGGGATGTGGGCAACAACGATTTCAGGGACCAAGTGCGCAAATTCACCGGTGCTTCCAGCAAGCAGGTGGCTTTCGAACCGCTCCTGGACCTCGCGCCCACGCACGTTCCGGAGAAGATGGTCTTCCGCAACGCGCATGATCTCACGTTCACCAAGGCGATGGACGAATGGGGCTATCACCAGAAGACCTTGAGCAACGGGGGCACGTACGCGGATCTTGACCTGGACGGGGACCTGGACCTGGTGACGGTCAATGTGAACTCCCCGGCGACGGTGGTGCGCAATCTCACGCGCGAGAACACGGGCGCGGGTTATCTGCAACTGGTCTTGAAAGGCGAGGCGAAAAACCCGTTCGCCACTGGCGCGTCAGCCGAACTCCATTCGGCCAGCGGCCGCCAGGTGTGTGCCCTGTTCCCCGCGCGCGGGTACCAGGGCAGCGTGGAACCGGTGTTGCATTTCGGCGTTCCCGATGACCACATCGATTCCGTGGTGATCGATTGGCCTGATGGCCGGCAGACAGTGCTGATCGGTCCGGAACGGAACGAACGGCTCACCGTCGATCGTTCATCGTTGCGGGAACGACCGCGCACAACGCGCACTCGACCACTTTTCAGGGAGATCGCCGGTGATTTGGGATTGCGCTTCGGTCATCATGAGAACGCCTACGATGAGTTCAAGGCGGAGTCCCTTCTGCCCCACCGCCAGAGCATGCACGGCCCTGCGGCTGCGGTAGCCGACGTGAACGGTGATGGTCTCGACGACCTTTTCCTGACGGCTTCGGCCGGAAGTCCATGCCTGTTGCTCCTCCAGAAAAGCACCGGACAATTCGCTCCGGCACCCGCGCAACCGTGGAACGTCTTCCGAACCTCCGAGTTCAACGGCGCGCTTTTCTTCGACGCGGATGGCGACCATGACGCGGACCTGTACCTGGCCGCTGGTAGCACGGAATTCCCTCCGGGGGATGAGCGGTACCGGGCCCGGATGTTCACCAACGATGGCCACGGTGCGTTCGACTACGCCGAACAGGCCCTGCCGGACCTCCGGGTGAGCGCATCGGCCATCGCCTCCGATGACATCGATGGCGACGGTGATCCCGATCTCTTCGTCGGAGGCCGGAACGTTCCCGGGGCCTGGCCTTCCCCGCCGGCAAGTCAGGTGCTGTTGAACGACCACGGCACCTTCAAGGACGTTTCATCCACATGGCTG
Source organism: uncultured Chryseobacterium sp. (assembly GCA_964649165.1). Taxonomy (GTDB): domain Bacteria; phylum Bacteroidota; class Bacteroidia; order Flavobacteriales_F; family PHOS-HE28; genus PHOS-HE28. Next base: position 43,513 of record CAZYPC010000003.1, on the reverse strand, counting down.
ACCTCACTTCCACGACCAGGACTCATCACGCAAGCGCTGTTCTCGGACATCGACAACGACAAGCGTGCGGAACTCCTGCTATGCGGCGAATGGATGCCCATACGTGTGCTCAAGAACACGGGCAGTGCATTCAAGGACATCTCCTCCAGTGTGCTCGACACGTCGCTGACCGGCTGGTGGCAGGGAATGACCGTCGGTGACATCGATGGCGACGGCGATCTTGACCTGGCGGCAGGCAACATCGGCCTGAACAACAAGTTCCATCCGTCCAACGACAAGCCGCTCCAGGTCTATATGGGGGATCTGGACCACAGCGGCACCAACGACATCGTGCTCGCGAAAACGGGTGACCAGTGTGAATTGCCGGTGCGCGGTCGCGAGTGTTCAAGCCGACAGATGCCGTTCATCCAAGGCCGGTTCCCTACCTACAAGGCATTCGCCGATGCCACCTTGGAGAACATCTATGGCGCGGCGCTCAATGACGCTCTGCGGTTGAAGGCGACCAGCTTCGCGAGTGCGCTGTTCATCAACGTCAACGGGCATTTCGAGGCAAGGCCGTTGCCGATGGCCGCGCAGGTCTCCGCTGCGCGATCTCTCCGGATGCTGGATGCCGACAAGGATGGCCGGATGGATCTGTTGGTGGCCGGCAACCACTACGGCGCCGAGGCTGAGACCCCGCGGTACGACGCGAGCATGGGTCTCTTATTGCGCGGCGACGGCAAGGGAGGGCTGACTCCGGTCGAGGGTCGGGCAAGCGGCATCTCCATTCCATACGATACGCGTCACGTGCTTCCCATCGCGATCGCCGGTCGAGGCGAATGCCTCCTGGTATTGAACAACAGCGGGCCGATACTGGTCCTGGGACCGACCGATACGAAGACCGTTCAGGCGCACACGCCACGTTGACGCACTACCTCCGCTTGTACTCCGGGTTCACCACCTTGTGCCGTTCGAACTCGTTGTTCTTCACCGGAGGGCATGCCCATCCGTTGGGATAGCGGAGGAAGAGGAAACGGACACTGAAGATGAGCGGGCGGTACGTGGTGTTGAACCACTGAAGGCGTCCGAAACCCTGATCCTCCGGCATTACGCTGAAGAAAGGTGTCTCGATCGCGGGAATGATCATCAACTGCTGCGTGAGCTTGAAGCCGAAGCCGAGTTTGGCGTGCGCCTGGCCGATGAACTCCGGCGGAAAGTCCTGTGAGTCGGGCACGAAGAAGCCCTCGAAGTCACGGCCCTCTCCGAAGCGCCAGTCCACGTTGGCCCCCAGGCTGAACTGGAAGAACCGATAGTCGCGCACGCAGAACAGTTTGTTCGCGTTGATCGCAAGGGTGAGATGCTGATCGTTGAAGTCCCCCTCACTGAACCACTGGCCAATGCTATCACCCCGTGCGAACGAGCCCTCCGACTCTTCCCGCCCTTTCAATTGTTTGTACGCCAGCCCGAAGTCCCAATAGTCGATGATCACTGGATCGCGCGTGGAGATGAACCAGCCCGCTTCGAGATACAGCCCGAGCTTGCCAATGCCGTGATACACCGCATCGACCATCGTATCCGAACCGAATTCATCGTGTTCCTCCCGGTCCTTGAACGGTGCAAGCGCCCATGTCACGCCCGGCGCAATGAAGAAGCCGCTGCGCTTCATCTTGCCATCGAGCGGGAAAATGTCCGGGTGCTTGCGTTCCATCAACCCCTGCGCTGAGAGCAACACGGGCACGAACAAACAACCGATCAGGACCAAGCGCTTCATGCCACGAAGTTGGGCTGTCCCGTCCCAACAACGCGCACCGACCACGCCGAAGTGTCAACCCCGCGACGTGTGATCCATCAATGGACCACCTGCACCTGGGTGCAGATGGCCCCACGGCCCTGTCCGATGCGCACGTTGTACAAGCCATCGTACAGGGTGCGGGTGTCCAGGTACCAGATCGTACTTCCCTGCTTGATCACCTCCGAACGCACGAGCTTGCCGCTCATGTCGTAAAGTGCGATGGGCAGGTTCTCGCGAACGATGCCATGCACCTGCACCGCGATCAGATCGCCACCGGGGTTGGGGAACACGGTCACACGGTCATCTTCCGGCGCGATGGAAGCCACAGCCGCGGTCAAGGGATCGTAGGTGGTCACAGCCTCCGTGATGGTCGTTACCAGGGTCGCCGTCTTCACACCGTAGAAGGTTGGGCCAACGACATAGGGATAGACCGAGTTCCAAGCGGCGTCGACCGTGCAGAAGTAGGCGTACGTGCCGGAGGGAAACTCCGGCGTCACACAGAAGCGACCGTTGTGTTCGTCCAGGTAGAAAGGCTCCGGATGGGTCAGGAATTCATAGTCCTCGCGGAAATAGCCGATCGGGTAGGTCTCGTTCACAGCAGGGCCATCGCTCACATCGGTACCATCGGCATGCGTAGTGCGCGTGGTGATGTTCCGCCACTGATAGCCCGACCGGATGCGCGTGATGCCGCCTGTGCCGTCCACGTTCGCATAGCCGTATGCTCCATAGATCGGATAGCCATCGAACGCGAAGCCCAGCAGCGGTGAATGCTCCGTGCTGTCGATGGCATAAAGACCATCGGCGAGGTAGAGGTCGCAGACGTTGGAGAGCACCGTGAGGTCGAGGTTGAACGCGCTGGGGTTCTGATGGTGGTGGTAAGTCCCTTGTTGTTGCGGGTGCCCTTTGGCACAATCGAAACCTGCCCGTTCGGCCACGATCGCATCGCGGTTCCAATCCTGCAGTTGGCCGGGCGGACCAGGACAGGGCGGATTGCCGGGACCTCCGCAAAGCGCGTTGGTGTTGGGGTTCCAGCCGCAGCCATCGCGGAAATCGAACAGCGCGACCCCGTTGATGAACACACCGATATCACCGCCAGTGGTCACATCCAAGGTGCCTTGGTTGGGCTGTGGCGTACGCGGGATCCTGAAGATGGCGTTCTGCCCGCCCGCCTGGTTCGGGTTGCCGTCCAGGAACGGTCCGGTGATGTATGCGGGAATGCCCTGCGTGTGTACGTAAGACCAGTCGTCCGAATACTGCACTTGCTGCACGTTCGCCTGCGCCGCATCCTGGATCGGCGTCGAGTTACCGGACACATAGTGCGAGCCGGTGATGCCCGTTGTGTTGAACAACCAATCAATGATCACCGGATCGGTCTGTGCGGAGGCGAAGGCGGACATAGCCAGGGCCATAATGAGCGGGAATATTCTGTTCATGATCGTTGGGGCGCGAAGGTGCGTCAGGGGAGTTGTTCGTTCTGGATGCTGTTGGGTGTCGTGCTGCCGACATTCACCAGGATACGGTCCCGGTCGTTGTTGCTGCCGGTGTATTTGACCGAACCATCGAGGTCGACGTCGGATGAGCTGTAAGCCGCAACCGTGTTGTTCGGCGTGGTGCTGCCCACTGTCACGAGGATGGGATCGCGATCGTTCCCGCTGCCGGTGTAGGCGAGCGTCTTGTTGTAGCTGACATCACCTGACCACAACAAACGCGTTGCACCTACCGTCGCTGTGGCATTGCTACCGTACAACGTTGTTCCGGTGGACGTGAGATCCACCGTGGTGGAGTTGTTGCCCAGCGCGACCGCGGTGCCCGTCATCACACCGAGATGGTTGCGATGACGCAGGGCCACGTGGTAGGTGCCCGGTGCGATGGCGATGACAAGTGTGGATCGGCCATCGAGCGCCACCACATCACCATCGCGCTGCAGCAGGGCGGGGCAACTCGCGAGCACGGTGGAAGGTGTGACGGCGTTGCGCAATTCAACGATCACATGATCGACGATGGCGTTGTTCCCCGTGGTCGTGGTGAAGACTCCCGGAGCCACTGTCCCATTGGTCACCGTTGTCCCCGTAAAGCTGTATCCCAAGGCGGTGTACGGCTGTGTGGTCGGAAGCAATGAAGCAGCGCGCAGCCCATCGTTCATCAGACCGGAACCGCTATCATATGGTCCCTGCAGGTAGACGCGTGCCGCCAGCTTCACCCAACTGTACGTGGTGACCGTCTCAGCGATGGAGGCCACCTTCGCTCCCGTCACCACGCCGTAGAACGTCGGCCCCACGATGTACGGGTAAGCTGAATTCCAGTTCGCGTCCACGGAACAGAAGTAGGCGTACGTGCCGCCGGGATATTCGGGGGTTACGCAGGAACGGCCGTTGTGCGCATCCAGATAGTACGGTTCCGCATGCGCGATGTACTCATAGTCCTCGCGGAAGTAACCGAGCGGATAGGTCGTGTTCACGGCAGGGCCATCGGTGACATCCGTGCCGTTCGCGTAGTGCGTGCGCACTGTGATGTTCCGGACCTGGTAGCTCGAGCGGATGCGCTTGAGACCCCCGGTGCCATCCGCATTCGCGTAGCCGTAAGCGCCATACACCGGGAACCCATCATACGCGAATCCCAGCAACGGGGAATGTCGCGTGCTGTCGATGGCATAGAGACCATCCGCCGCGTACAGGTTGCATACCGTGGAGATCACATTGATGTCCAGGTTGAAGGCGCTCGGGTTCTGATGATGATGGTAGTTGCCCATGGCCGGGTGGCCCTTCGAGCAATCGAAGCCCGCACGCTCCGCAGGCACGGCGTCGCGGTTCCAGACACCATCACCCGTGCACATCGGTTGGATCGGACCTCCGCACAATTGCTGCGTGGCGTTCCTCCAGGAAACACCGTCGCGGTAGTCGAAGAACGCGACGCCATTGATGAAGATGCCGATGTTGCCACCCGTGGTATTGGTGGGCGTTCCGGTGTTCTGTACAGGGATGCGCGGCAACCGGAAGATCGCGTTCTGGTTCGTTGCCGACGAAGGATTCCCGTCCAGGAAAGGGCCGGTGACATACGACGGGATGCCCGTGCAGGTCACGTACACCTGGCTCGCGCTGTACTTCACGTTCTGCACGTTCACCTGCACCGCGTCATTGATCGGTGTGCTGTTGCCGGATACGTAGTGGCGACCCGTCGTGCCCGTCGTGTTCACGAGCCATTGCGTGATGTTCGGGCCCAGCTGGGCCCTTGTTCCGGACGCCAGGAGAAGACAGGCGAGTGCGGTGGTGGACTTCATCTCGGTGGGGTGTGACCGTTGGACGACGTCCGCGCACGCATCCTTCGCTCAGTAGTTCCTGGGCGCCGCATGGTCCGGGTCCATCACGAACTCCCGGTCGCTCAGGGTGAGGAGGAAGGCCACGAGGTCCGTGCGTTCCTCCGGTGTCAGCATGATCGGCTTCTTCAACTGGGGGGCCGATGATCCGGAGGTCATGATCCCGCTCGCGTAGTGGTCGATCACCTGGCGCAACCGTTTGAACCGCCCGTCGTGCATGTAGGGGAACGAATACTCGACGTTGCGCAACGTGGGGATCTTGAATTTCAGCGAATCCTCGGGGTCGTGCGTGATGCGGATGCGCCCGCCATCCCGCAGCAGACTGTCCGGGGGCAGGCCGTTGTTGGCGAACTCGCCGGTGGTGAAGAGCGGCTCCTTGTGGCAGGTGTTACAATGCGCCTGGAACAACAGGTAGCCGTTCCGCTCTTGTTCGGTGAAAAGCTCGACGCCGGCCTTCATCCGGTCATAGCGGGAACCTGCGGACACGAGCGAAAGCTGGAACTGCGCGAGCGCTTTCAACATGCGGTCGCTCAGGATCATGGAGTCACCGAACGCCTCCGCGAAAAGACGACGATAGGTGCGGCTGTTCTCCAGTTTGAACACGACATGCTGCGTGCTCTCACCCATCTCCCCGGAATGGTTGATCGGCGCGAGGGGCTGCATATCCAGGTGGTTCACCGCGCCGTCCCACATGAAGGTCTTGCTCCACGCCAGGTTCATCAGGGCGGGCGCGTTGCGCGTGCCGATGCTGTCGTGGATGCCGTGGCTCAGCTGGTGGTCCGTGTGGCTGAAGGCCGTGTAGGAGAGATGACAACTCGAGCAGGAAGTACTGCTGTCGAGCGAAAGAAGGGGATCATGGAAGAGCTTCCGGCCGAGCGCGATGCCCTCCTGCGTCAACGGGTTCCGAGAAAGATCGTAGCTCATCGGGGGCCAACCTTTCGGCACCCCGAGTTGTACCGGATGTGCCGGCATGGTTCCAGCGGCCATCAAGGCGCACAGCACGCCTGTCAACGGGATCACCAACCATTTACCGCAGCGCATCGCTCTTGAACATCGTAACCGAGGCCTTGGAAAGTCGCAGCGCTTGTTCTCCCGGGGACATCACATTGCATCGCGTACTGACGTCAGCGGACTCGAGAAGCGGTACAACGTCAACACCGAAGTGCCAAGGTCCGAGGCCGTGCAATGGAAGGGTTACGCGCTGCACCGTAGGGAACGGTGGCAGGTAGCCGCCCAAATGCAATTCGAACGCATGCGTCGCGTAGGGTGAACGTGGGCTCGTGCCTTCCAGCTTCAGGTTGATGTAACCGCTGTTCCATGTCCAGTACATGCCCTTGATCGGATCGAGGTCACCGCCGAAGACGCCGCTCACGTTGGTGAGGCTGTCCACACCAAGCAGGAAGGAAACCGAGTCGATGGGAGTTGGCCGAAAGACCGTCCCCACATCGAAGGTCGTGGTATCCGCGGCGTCGATGAGATAGTAGCTGTGGTCATACACGAGCGGCTTCCCTGCGCGGTAGAACGTGAATTGACCGACATAGAACTTGAACTGCGTGATGGTGACCGGCCCTTGATCACCGAGCACGAACGGCTTGTCCAGCACAAGCGGAACATCGCGTACCACCGGGGTGAACGCGATGCGTTGCGCGCGGGTATCGGGAATGCTCAGGGCGGCGCCCAACACGATCGTCAGCAGCGCCTTCATTACGGCTCTTTCAGCGGTGGTGGGCCGTTCCGGAAGAAACCGGCGAGATCTTTGGTCATACTGTCGAACAACGGCAACTGATCGGGCCGGCAGATCGCACGGATGCGCGCGAAGTGGTCGGTGTGCGTACGCTCGATCGTGCTCTGCGTTTCGCCGATGAGGGAGATGATCGAGTCCGCGGACAAGGGATACTCAGCATCGTAGAGGCGCCCGCGCAACTCCAGCATGTGCCGGTCGAGCTCTTCGATCTTGCCACGGTGGTCCCGGATCAAGCCCTCATAGACCTTCACCTGGTCCGCATCCAGTTGCAGCCGTTCGATGATGATCGCCCTCGGTCCCTCATGCCGCCCGTGCGGGTGCGGCGGCCTTCGGAAGAAGAGCACACCGAGCGTGGTCAGGTTGAGCACTACCAGCGCCACCACCGCGATGGACAACAAGCGGGTGCGCGTCATTGGTAGAGCTGGTTGGTCACGTTCATGCCCATTCCTTCGGCCACGTCGCACAAAGATGGGCCGGCCGCAGCGCGTGACGCCCGCATGATCACGCTCACGTTCGCCAGCAGCAGCAGTGCCAGCCCACAAGCCACGGCGACCAGTCGAGCGCGCGGCACCCGCATCAATGCCCCGCTCGCCAGGCGGGCTTCTATGCGCGTGAACAGGAACGGTGGCGGATCGACGCGCGCTACGCGCTTCAGCAGGTCTTCCGGGGCGTTCGTGTCCATGTTCTTGCGGTGTTTGACGACAGATACGTGTTCATCCTTCGTTGGGCAGGCGTTGACGCAGGTTGGCACGGGCGCGGGACAAAAGCGATTCCACCGCCTTCGATGAAATACCCATCACCTCGGCGATGGCGACCATCGACAGGTCCTCGGAGGTCTTCAGCAGCAAGGCGGTCCGCTGCTGTCCGGGCAGGTCATCGACCATCACGAACAAGCGTTCGAGGGCCTCTCGATCCTCAGCGGCAACGCCAGGGTGATCGAACACGGCGGATGCGGCGCGTTCGACATGTTCATCCGAAAGGCTCAACCAGCCGAACAACGCGCGTTTCTTCCGCTTGCGCGCCTTCAACCGGTCCAGACACGTATTGATCGTGATCCTGTAGATCCAGGTGCGCAGGGTCGCATCGCCCTTGAAACCCGACAGCTTTTCGTGGACCTTCACGAAGACATCCTGTGTGGCTTCGGCCGCTTCATCCGCGTTGCGCAGATGGTTCAGGCAGAGGTTGTAGACCATGCGGGCGTGCGCATCGTACAGCGCTCTGAACGTCGCGGCGGTGTCCACGGCCCAAAGGAAGTCGGCCGCCTCTCATTTATGGTCCCCACTTGGGCTGACAGCGACATGCGGCTCATCCGAAAGACCGCGCATCCCGGTTGTCCAGCGCGGCCAGGAACCGTCCTGGGTCAGCAAGGAACGCTTTGGTGAACGTGTAGTTCTCTAATTCCTCCAATCGTTTCAGTTCCATGCCATCCGGGGCGATCTCGTACAACAGCGCTTTCGGGAAGGCCATGATGATGGGCGCATGGGTAGCGATGATGAACTGGGACCGGTGCTCCTTCAAATGTTCCTGCATGAAATGGAGCAGGGCGAGTTGCCGCGCCGGTGAAAGAGCAGCTTCGGGTTCATCCAGCAGGTAGATCCCTGGCCCACGGACCTGTTGCTGCAAGATGTGCAGGTAGGCCTCGCCGTGGGAGAATCCCTGCAGTTCCTGGCCATAGTTCCTGCGCACCCGATGCAACTGGTGGTTCGAGCTGTCCTTCATCGCCGCGATGATGTGGTCCGGTACATCGCCATGCAACTCCTCCAGCTGAGCATGCAGCCGTTGGTCCTGCCGGTCCACACTGTTCAGCAGGTCACCGAAATCCTCCGCCCGGAAGAAAAAGCCCGTGGTACGATGCAAGGCGAATTCCACCGTCAGGAAAGGCAAGAGTTTGCGGGCCGCTGCGAACCCTCGCCCACCGTAGCCGGAGCCATCCATGCGCGGAAGCTGGAGCCGGTAGGCCAACACCTCCAACAAGGTGGACTTGCCCGTGCCGTTGTCTCCGACGAAGCAGGTCACCGGCGCACCGAGGCCGATGTCCTTGGCGAAGCGCACTGAAGGGATATCGAACGGGAACGGATGGCTGCGCGGAGCGTTCAGGCTGAAGCGGGCGAGGTAGGGCATGCGCGCAGGGTGGCGTCAATAGGGTCTGCCCACAGGATCCCTTGTGCCGCGCCAGACCGACAACACATGTACAGTGTCCTGCGTGAGCGAATAGAAGATCTCGAACTCGCCGACGACTTTCATCCGGACGTCAGGATCACTCGTCGACCGACCGAGCTTTGGATGCTGGGCTACGCGGCTCAAAGCGGACCTGAACATCTCATCAAGTTTGGCGCTGTAGGCCGTGGAACCGTTGCATTCCACCCAGTAGTGCAGAATGGCGACCTTCTCCCTCTGCGCGTTCAACGACCAGACTACTTGCCGAGCCACTCATCAATGGCCTTGTTCGCCTTCGCTGCGGAAAGCGTGCGACTCTCCTTGATGTCCCTTTTACCCTTCGCGATGGACGCCTTCTGCTCCTTGCTCAGCTTGTACGGCTCAAGGTCGGCAGCATCCGTTCCCATCAAGCGGTAGGCCTCGCGCAACAAGGCGCTGTTCCGCGAACGCTGTATGCGGCCGATGAGGCGCTTCTTCAGTTCGGTCTCGGACATGGGGCGCGTTGGTTGTCCAAAGATAGCGGCGCGCACGCGTCTGATGTCGTCATTCTGAATGGCTTCGACAGCCGGTCGCCAAGATCCATCAAGGGATGAGTCAGATCCACCTGCCAGGGCTCAGAGGTCTATCGCAGTGGCACCTTGGCCACCCCCAACCGCAGCCAGGTCCTTTTCCGGCATCGTCGATACGGGTGACCACAGTGTTTCAAGTTCCAGGCAGCGCGCTCCAGATCGAGCCTTTCGCTCCGATCGGGTCCATACGACCACATTTCTAACAAGAACGGGTCATTGGTCGGATCTCCGCGATAGGGTCGGTCCGGTTCCAGGCCATCCCTCATCCTTGTCAGTCGATAGCCCTTCAGGACGGTGACGTCGCGTCCTTGTGCCGCGCAGAAGGAGTCGACCCGATCTGTGTCCGAATACAAGATGATGCTTGAGTCGGGTCGGATACGGTAGTGCCCATGGGACGTAGATGTCATACGATAGAACGCCTGACTTGGATCACCGACAGCACCGATGAAAAGGGAATCGTCAAAGAACGAAAGGCGATGACCCGAAGCATCCCGATAAGCAGAGGTCAGTGTCAGACGGCCCTTGCACCCATCCAGCAGGGTGATCGCTACCAAGGAGGCGACGGCAGTAAGGCCACCCCACTTCATTACAACTAGGTTGCCCGCATCAATTGCAGCGCCTTCTTCTCCACCTCTTCACTCCCCCACTTCTCCTCGATCCCCGGCATCGCCAGCACCTCCTCCATGATCCGGTCGTGCCGCAGCCCCTCCTTCCACGCGTCCTTGTACTCGATGTCGCTGAACTTCACCTGGCTGTAGAGCGGCAGCCATTGGTCCGGGTGCTTCGCTTGCAGGTGGCCTTCGATCTTCTTGCGCAGCAGGAACTTCGGATCGGCCACCAGGTCGCGCATCTCGATGAAGTTGCGGAGTGACAGGTCGGCGATGGCGTCCCCGTTCGGCTTGCGTTTGGCGGCGTAGCGCGGGAGCACCTTGGACCAGTTGTCGTCGCCGTGTTCGTTCAGCAGGTCGTTCAGCACCTTGCAATCCTCGTAGCCCGCGTTCATGCCCTCGCCGTAGAAGGGAACGATCGCGTGGGCCGCATCACCGATCAGCGCCACCTTGCCATTCACCTGCCACGGATTGCAGCGGATGATCACAAGCGAGCTCTGAGGGTTGCGCAGGTATTGCTGCACCAGGTCAGGCACGATGGGCATCGCATCCGCGAAATGGTCAGCGAAGAACTTCGTCACTTGTTCCTCGGTCTTCACGACATCGAAGCCCGGGGCGTTCTCCGTGTGCGTGTTCGGCATGAAGAGCGTACCGGTGAAGCCACCGTCCTGGTTGGCCAGGCCCATCATCATGTAGTAGCGGCGCGGCCAGATGTGCAGGCACTGCGGGTCCATCTTGGGCGTACCGTCCGCGTTCGCAGGGAAGGCCACCTCCTTGTAGTCGTGCTCGATGTACTCCTGGCTGTACGTGAAGCGCCCTTGCATCATCTTCTGGCGCACGGCGCTGAATGCTCCATCGCTGCCGAAGACAACGTCCGCCTTCCGGGTCACGCGCGCACCGCCGTTCTCGAAGACACATTCCGCGTTCGCGAGATCGACATCCAAACATCTATGGTCGAAGAACAGCTTCACGTTCGGCAGCTTCTCCGCCTCCGTGAGCAATCGACGGTTCAGTTCGCCGCGTGAAACCGAATAGATCGCGCGGTTATCGATGCTGTACGGCACACGATTGAGCTTGCCATCGCGGTCGTGCATCATGCGCGCGTACACGGGCACGGTGATCGCCTTCACGGCATCCTCCACACCGGCCGCACGCAAGGCCGTCCAGCCGCGGTGCGAAACGACGAGGTTGATGCTGCGCCCCGCGTACACATCCGTCTTGCGTGGATCGCCGCGGCGCTCGAACACATTCACCTTGTGGCCGCGTTTCGCGAGGAAGACAGCGAGCAGGCTCCCCACAAGTCCACCGCCGACGATCGTGATGTTACTCATGCTTTGCTCGCCGAAGCGTCGGCGAAGGCGTTAGCGCGCAATGCGTTGTTCAACACTTCACCGCAACGGAACACATCCTCAAAACTGTTGTACAGTGGCACCGGCGCCATCCGGATGACATTCGGTTCGCGCCAGTCGACGACCACGCCGTTCTTGGTGAGCGCATCGAAGAGTGCCCTTCCGTTCTCGCGCACAAGCAGGCTCAGTTGGCAACCGCGTTCCGCAGGGTCGTTCGGCGTGATGATCTCGAAGAGGTTCGCGTGCTCCACCGAGATCTCATTCAGCACCAGTTTCAGGAAACCGGTGAGCTGTTCGCTCTTCGCGCGGAGCGCATCCATACCTGCGCGGTCGAACAGGTCGAGCGACGCCCGATGCACGGCCATGCTGAAGACCGGGGCATTGCTCAACTGCCACGCTTCGGCGCTCGCCATCGGTTTGAACTCGGGTTCCATCAGGAAGCGCTCGTTCTTGTCGTGGCCCCACCAGCCCGCGAAGCGCGGAAGCTTCTCGCGGTGATGTCTTTCGTGAACGAACGCGCCCGCGATGCTTCCCGGTCCGCTGTTGAGGTACTTGTAGCTGCACCAACAGGCGAAGTCCACGCTCCAATCGTGCATCGCGAGCTTGAGGTTGCCAGCAGCATGCGCGAGATCGAAGCCGACCACAGCACCGACCCGCTGTCCGGCCTCGGTGATGGATCTCATATCAAAGGCCTGACCGGTCAGGAAGTTCACGCCACCGAAGCAGACGAGCGCGAGTTCATCGCCGAGTTCTTCGATGCGCTTCACGATGTCCTCGGTGCGCAACGTATGCTCACCGGCGCGCGGCTTCATGCCGATCACCGTGCTGTTCGCGTCGAGCCCATGGAATTCGGCTTGTGACTTGAAGGCATACGTGTCGCTCGGGAACGGTCGTTCCTCACAAAGGATCTTCGTTCGCTTCCCGCTGGGCCGATAGAACGACACCATAAGCAGGTGAAGGTTCGTCGTCAGCCCGTTCATGGCGACCACTTCCGTCGGCTTCGCACCCACGATGCGCGCCAGGCTCTCGCTGAAGAACTCGTGATAGGGATACCAGGGATTCTTCGCCTGGAAGTGCCCTTCCACCCCGAAGGTGGCCCAATCGTCCAGCTCCTGCTTCAACGCGGCGGCGGCGCCCTTCGGTTGAAGGCCGAGCGAGTTGCCCGTGAAATAGATGACGGGGGTACCGTTGTGTTGCGGGAACAAGAACTCGTTGCGGAGGTCGCGCAGCGGATCCTGCTGGTCCATACGCTGGGCGAAGGCGAGGGAATTCTCGAAGGTGACGGACATGTGACGGGTAGGCCGACGAAAGTAGGAGCTTCGCCGCCCCGAAACCTGACCGATGTCCATTGCACGCACACGCTCCGAGCAGCTGTACCAAAAGGCCCTTCAACTCTTCCCTGGCGGGGTGAATTCACCCGTCCGTGCGTTCAAGAGTGTCGGTGGCACGCCCCTGTTCTTCGCGCGCGGCGAAGGCGCCGAGGTCATCGACGCCGATGGCAACCGCTTCATCGACCTGTGCCATAGCTGGGGGCCGCTCATCCTCGGGCACGCGCATCCCCGCGTGGTCGAGGCCATCACACGAACAGCAGCCAAGGGCAGCACGTTCGGTGCGCCGACGGAGGAGGAGAATGCGCTGGCCTCCTTCATCATGGAGCGCAACCCGTTCATCCAGCGAATGCGCTTTACCAGCAGCGGTACCGAGGCGGTGATGAGCGCGATCCGTCTTGCGCGCGGTGCAACGAAGCGGGACCTCATCATCAAATTCGACGGCTGCTACCACGGGCACTTCGACAGCCTGTTGGTGAACGCGGGCAGCGGGTTGGCGACGTTCGGCACGTCGTCTTCGGCGGGCGTTCCTGAAGCGCTCGCGGCGCTCACCATCGTCGTTCCGTTGAACGACGAGGCCGCACTGGAAGCCGCCTTCGCGAAGCATGGGGACCGCATCGCCTGCGCCATCATCGAACCCGTGCCGGCGAACAACGGGCTACTCCTGCAGGACAAGTCGTTCTTGCTGAAACTACGTGAGCTGTGCACGAAGCATGGCGGCGTGCTCATTTTCGATGAGGTCATCAGCGGATTCCGCATCGGCTTCGGCGGGGCCACGGCGCATTACGGCATCATCCCGGACCTGGTGACCTATGGCAAGATCATCGGCGGGGGCATGCCCGTGGGGGCGTACGGCGGGCTGCTCGAACTGATGAAGCACATCGCGCCCGACGGACCGGTCTACCAAGCGGGCACGCTCAGCGGCAATCCGGTCGCGATGGCCGCCGGGCTCGCGCAATTGCAGGAATGCACGAAACCGGGATTCTACCCGGACCTGGAACGGAAGACCGCAACGCTGTGCGACCGCGTGAACACACATGCGAGGTCGAAGGGATACGACTGCCACGTCGATCACCTCGGTTCGATCTTCTGGAGCTTCTTCGCGCGGGGCGAACACATCAAGGAAGCGAGCGCGATAGACCCGGGCAGCATGAAGAGCTACGCGAAACTGCACGCGGCCCTGCTTGAGCGCGGCGTGTACGCGGCACCTTCCGGATATGAGGTAGGCTTTATCTGCGCAGCGCACACGGATGCGCACATCGACCGGATCGGAACGGCCTGGTGCGAAGCACTGGACGCCACGCTCAGGTCGTGAGAAAAGATCATCTTCGTGGACACGGGTCAGTCAGGCCCTTCACGGAACGATGGGCTCGAAGATCAAGGGCATCGAGGGACTATCACCCGAGATGATCAAAGCAGAGGTGATGAATGGGGGGGCGTTCCGGATGTTCGACTATACGATCTCGATCGTCGTCATGACTTTCCGGCGTTCCTCGGACGTGTACTTCATCCGCCACGATGGGTCGCATTGGAAGCATAGCCTTCCGTTCACGCTGATCTCGTTCTTTCTTGGTTGGTGGGGTTTCCCTTGGGGATTGATCTATACCCCCGGAGCACTGGGCACCAACCTGAGCGGTGGCCGGGACGTGACCAAAGAGCTGATGCACTCGTTCGCGGACCTGCGTTGGACCCCGGAGGAACTCGCCCAGCTGCGCGGCTGGCGGAAATAAAGGCGTATCAGAAGCCCATGCCGATCCTCACCGCCACGGGGATGAGGACCAGGATCCCGTCCATCAATATCGCGTAGTACAACGGTCCCCTGCCGGGGGCGGCCCGGAAGATGAGCACGGCCGCAAGCGCATAGGCCGGCAGGATGAGCCAGGCGCTCGTGGTGTGTTCCAATGATCGCAGGAACACATGTTCGAAGAGTGCGGAGCAAACGAGCAGCAAGAGCGCCACGGTCTTCGCTCCACGCGCACCCATGATCTGTGGTATCGTGCGGAGCACCGGCGGGTCGAAAGGCATGTCCCGGATGTCGAAGGCGATGATGAGAGCCAGGAACAGAGGCAAACGCATGCACATCATGAGCACGATGCTCATGGGCGAGTGTCCGGCGAGGTCGTATTCCATGGGCACGGCCACCACGGCGAGCACCCACACGATGGCGATGACGAAGAGCTTCAGTCCCGGAACGCGACGAAGGCCGATGGTGAGGCCGTCCTTCGCCGTGAACGGTGACACGTACAGGAACGCGAGCGCGCCGGCGGGCAGCAGCCAGCGATGGACGGGCCACCGGGGGGGCCAGCAGAGGACCGCTGCTGCGATGCAGCAGACCACAGCGATGGCGAGCATCAGCGCGTACCGCTCGCTGAACCAGCTAAGGTGGGCTGACGCCCGCAGCTTGGGCTCACGCGATCGCACCCAGCGCATGAAGCCGTAGCCAGCGATCGTACCCGATGCGGCAGCGAGGTTATACCGCCACAGTTCGGGTGCCTCGGCCATGAAAAGACCCGTCCACCACACCTGCGCGGCCACGCACAGCGCCAGCCACACATGGCCGTACACCAGCCATTGCATCACGGGGTTCCGTATGGCGTGCGGATCATTCATGGCCAAAAGCTACCACGGATGCCCTGCGAACCTGCCGGCGAGGCTCAGTAACCGGATGGCTGGTTCGGATTGATGATGACCTGCCGGACGAAGAGCCCCACACCCACGCCAAGCGCCGATGCGATCAAGCTCTTGATCACCCGCTTCGGACGGCCGGCGGCGGAATAACCCATCGCGTAGTACGGATCGCCTTCCATGCCCGGATCACTGATCGAGCCACGCGTAACGTTCACACGTGGCCAGGCCATCAGGCCCGCGTAGGCCGGCGGTATGATGAGCGAATTCACTTCTAGGTCCATGGCGATCACCGTGCCCGCACCGACGAGGAAGCCACCGATCATCGGTCCCCAGGGCTTGTAGCCATTGCGCGCATCGCGTTCACCCACCAGGTACCGCCTCATCTGTGGGATCGACAGGTCGTTGCCGAAGACGGTGTCCATGAAGTACCACACCTTCTCTTTTCCCAGACTATCGGTCACACTGAAGACCCCCTCCGTCGGTTCGCTGCGTTCGATGAGCCGGTCCTTCTTTTTCACCTGGTAGCGGATCTCCAGGGTGCTTTGGCCAAGGACCCTGCCCTCCAGGACCTGTCCGTTCATCAGGTTGATCCGGTCCTGTGCCCAAGCCGGCAGCAGCAGGAGCAGGAACAGGAGCAGGAGGCTCGGGCGCATCGCGGGCCAAGATAGACGGCGGCATCCCCCCTTCTATCTTCGTCGCCCTTTCCTGAAGACCCCTCCATGAACTCCGTCACCTACCGCGAGCGCCACATCGGACCGAACGACGCTGAGACGAGCGCCATGCTGAAAGCCGTTGGCGTGGGCAGCCTCGATGAACTGATCGATCGCACCGTACCCAAAGGCATCCGCCGTGCGAACGCGCTCGATGTAGGGCCGGCGATGACCGAGCGTCAGCACCTGGACAACATGCGTGCGCTCGGCGCGAAGAACAAGGTCTTCCGCAGCTACATCGGCCTGGGCTACAGCGGCACCATACTTCCACCGCCCATCCAACGGAACGTGTTCGAGAACCCGGGTTGGTACACGGCCTACACGCCATATCAGGCGGAGATCTCTCAGGGCCGGCTCGAAGCATTGCTGAACTTCCAGACGATGTGCAGCGAGCTTACCGGTCTGCCCATCGCGAACGCATCTCTGCTCGACGAGGCTACGGCCATCGCCGAGGCGATGCACATGCTCTATGCCGCGCGTCCGAAGGAACTCACCAACGCACACAAGTTCTTCGCCGACAAAGGCCTCTTCCCTCAGAACATCGACGTGCTCCGCACGCGCTGCACGCCGATCGGCGTAAAACTCGTCGTGGGTGATGTGAAGGACTTCAATCCGACCGATGGCTATTTCGGCCTCGCGCTGCAATACCCGGCGATCGACGGCAGCGTGAACGACTATCGCGCGTTGGTCAGCAAGGCGAAAGCCGCGGGTGTTCGCACGGCGGTGTGTGCCGACCTGCTCGCTCTCGTTCTGCTCACCCCCCCCGGTGAGTGGGGCGCGGATGTCTGCGTCGGCAATAGTCAGCGCTTCGGCGTGCCGATGGGCTATGGCGGTCCGCACGCCGCGTTCTTCTGCACGACGGACGAGTTCAAGCGCCTGATCCCGGGCCGCATCATCGGTGTGAGCCAGGACCGTCGAGGCAAGCAGGGCCTGCGCATGGCGCTGCAAACGCGCGAGCAGCACATCCGCCGCGACAAGGCCACGAGCAACATCTGTACGGCACAAGCACTGCTCGCCGTGATGGCCGGCATGTACGCCGTGTACCATGGACCTGAAGGGTTGGAACGCATCGCGCGCAACGTGCATGCGCACACGCGCAACGTGGCCGAAGCAGCGAAAGCGATCGGGTACACCGTGGCGAACGCGGGCTTCTTCGACACCATTACGCTGAGCGGCGTGAAGGATGTGAAAGCGGTGAAGGCCGCTGCGGAGAAGCGCAGCATCAATTTCCGTTACGACGGAAGCAACGTGAGCATCGCCTTCGACGAGACCGTGCGCGCAAGCGATGCGAACGACGTGGTGGCCACCTTGGCCGAGGCGATCGGCGCAAAGGCCCCGGCGATGAGCGGCAATGGCAGCACGTTGGCCGTCCCTGCGGACCTGCAACGCAAGAGTGCCATCCTCACGCATCCGGTGTTCAATACACACCACACCGAACTCGAACTACAGCGCTACATCAAGCGGCTCGAGAACAAGGATTTCTCCCTGATGCACGGCATGATCCCACTGGGCTCATGCACGATGAAGTTGAACGCAGCCAGCACACTGTTGCCATTGACCTGGCCGGAATGGGCGGGCATCCACCCCTTCGCGCCGGTCGATCAGACCGAGGGCTACCAGGAGGTCTTCCGCCAGTTGAGCGATGCGCTCGCGAAGTGCACGGGCTTCACCGCGGTGAGCCTGCAACCGAACAGCGGCGCGCAGGGCGAATACGCCGGGCTGCTGGTGATCCGTGCCTATCACGAAGCGCGGGGCGATGGCAAGCGCAATGTCGCGCTCATCCCGAGCAGCGCACACGGCACCAACCCTGCGAGCGCCGCCATGGTGGGCATGAACATCGTGGTGGTGAAAGCCGATGAGGAAGGCCACGTGGACGTTGCGGACCTCAAGGCGAAGGCCGAACAATACAAGGACACGCTGAGCTGCCTGATGGTGACCTACCCGAGCACGCACGGCGTGTACGAGGAGACGATAAAGGAGATCACCAGCACCATTCACGCGAACGGTGGCCTGGTGTACATGGACGGCGCGAACATGAACGCACAGGTGGGCCTGACCAGTCCGGGCGACATCGGCGCCGACGTGTGCCACCTGAACCTGCACAAGACCTTCGCGATCCCGCACGGCGGCGGCGGCCCCGGCATGGGTCCGATCTGTGTGAACGACAAGCTGAAGCCCTTCCTGCCCGGCCACCCCGTGATCAGGACCGGCGGCGAGAAAGCCGTGCCTGCGGTGAGTGCGGCCCCATGGGGAAGCTCGCTGATCCTGCTGATCAGCTACGGCTACATCAAGATGCTCGGTGGTGATGGACTGACCGACTCCACACGCTACGCGATCCTGAACGCGAACTACCTCCGTGCGAAACTGGAGAAGCACTACCCCATCCTCTACGTCGGCAGCGAAGGCATGGTGGCACACGAAATGATCCTTGATTGCCGCGACTTCAAACGCGCTGCTGGGGTGGACGTGAGCGACATCGCGAAGCGCTTGATGGATTACGGTTTCCACGCGCCAACGGTTAGCTTCCCTGTTGCGGAAACGCTGATGGTGGAGCCGACGGAGAGCGAGAGCAAAGCCGAGCTCGATCGCTTCATCGAGGCGATGGTGGGCATCCGGAAGGAAGTGGCCGCCTTGGAGAAAGGCCAGGCCGACAAGGCGGACAACGTGCTGAAGAACGCACCGCACACGAGCGAGGAGGTCTGCGGCAACGAATGGAACCACGCATACACGCGCGAGCAGGCGGCTTTCCCCGCGCACGTGAACCGTGAGTGGAAGTACTGGCCCACCGTGAGCCGTGTGGACAACGCGTTCGGCGATCGCAACCTGATCTGCACCTGCCCGCCGATCGAGGAGTACGAGACACAGGAGGCGTGAACTCCAGTTGGCAGTGGCAGTGGCGGTGAGCAGCGCGCACCGCTCACCGCCACTGCCAACTGACCACTGGTACAACCGCTCCTCACCTTTCACGTTCCTTCACAGTTCAAGGCCCCAGCTTTGTCCTTGATGTGTCCACGCGAACCATTCGCGCGCGTCATCCCGAACGGTCACATTCCACTAACAGCAGGGCTTCCAGCGCGGGTACGTTCGCTTCCGACAAGACCGGTCCACCCCTGGCCGATCACCGGAACGAACAAATTCCATCGCGCACATGCGAAGCACATCTACCATCGCGCTGCTGTCGATGCCTTTATGGCTCGCCGCACAACAGGGGACAGCTCAAGCACCTGTCCTGAACCACAAGACTCCGGCACTCGTCTCCGGTGACCGACCTGCGGGCAGGGCGGGCGACCGGTCCGATGCACTGACGCTGATGACGGAGAATTTCGAGAACGGACTGAACGGCTGGACGGTAGAGACACCGGTCGGGAATGTTCCTTGGGAACTCACCAGCACCGGCAATGATGAAGGCTACACTCCGGGACCGCTCCAAGGCACCTCCGGCTATCCGGGAGGTCATTGGATCCAGGCCGACAGTGACGCCCACGGCACAGCCGGATCACCGGAGAACACAACGATCACATCGCCCCCACTGCTGGGCTTCGGAAGCACGCACTATATGTTGCTGCGGTTCGAACAGAGCTTCCGCCAACTGAACGATGATCAGACGCTCGTGCACGTGAGCGGTGATGGCGGGGATCACTGGATGACCTACCCGGTGAACCAGGACCTGCCCGGTAACCAGATGACGCCGGGTGCCCCAAGCGCGCAAACGGTGTTACTGAACATCAGTTCGGCGCTGACGCCCATCTCCGACGACATCCGCATCCGTTTCGAATGGATCAGCGATGAAGGATACACCTACAGCTGGCAGGTGGATGAGGTCTCGCTCCTGCCGGTCCCACAGGACAACCTGACGATGGTGGATCTCATCGGTGAAGAACACGCTCCGGGCACAGGATACTATGGAACACCCTGTACGAGCTACCCACAAGGCGAAGTACGCCCGTTGAGCTATCAGGCCGTGATCGCGAACAACGGTAGCCTGGTACAGACCAATGTGCGCCTCCGCGCGGAGGTGACCGGCCCTGATGGCTTTACCACCACCCACATCAGTCCAGCCATCTCGTTGGCCCCGACAGCGCAGGATACGCTAGTGCTTGCAGGCATCGAGCCGCCGGACGTGGTGGGGGACTATCACTATGTGTTCACCATCCTGCAGGACCAGGAAGATGCCGAACCGGGCGACAACGTGAAGGAGTTCACCATCCGCATCGACCAGGAGGCCTTTGCCCGCGACGAAGGCCAGGTCGATAATTCGCGCGACAACGGTGGGGAGGGATATGAATTGGGCAACCGCTTCTGGGTGCAGGGATATGATCGCACCTTGGAAGGCGTGGATGTGGCCGTGGGCCCGGGAACAGAACCTGGCGCCTTGATCACAGCGATGGTCTACGAAGGACTGAACAGCTACGTGGGCAGCAGCGACCTCTACACCATTTCGGAGTCGGACATCAACGCGTACGGAGGTACACACTTCATTCACCTGCCCCTGCTCATACCAACAACGCTGGATAACGAAAGGATGTACCTGGCCTGTGTTTACGTGCAGACCGACTACGGGAACGTCTTCACCGGGACGAGCGGTACCAGCGAGCCACAACTCTCCTTTGTCCGTCCGCTCGATTCCGGATCATGGTACTACACGACCGCCACACCCATGGTGCGCATGAGGCTCGCCAACGATGTAGGCGTGGAAGTATTGGAGCCCGTGAGGGCGGGACTGCGCGCATGGCCATCGCCATTCGAGAGCGAGGCGACAGTCAGCTTCACGAACGAACGCGCAGGAGCGGTTCGCTGGGAAATGCGCGATGCGGCGGGTCGTCTGGTGCGGAACGGGAACCTCGGCCACCTGCCTGCCGGAGAACAACGCTTCACCGTGGATGGTGAGGATCTTGGAGCAGGGGTCTACACGGTGATGGTTGGATCAAGTGGTGTGCGGTCAACGGTGAAACTCGTCCACCAAGCGCGACGGTGACGGGCCCACGATCGACCGTGACAGAAAAGGTCTCCGCGAGGGGACCTTTTCATTTCCTGGCGTCCGCTTCAAGCACGGGGCCACGTACTGACTTGGGCTACTTTCGCGGCCCTTCGCTCCAGAACGTCAACGCGCCGGTACGGATCAGTGCGCCACCTACGTTCGAGGACGGGAACAGATCCATGCGCACACCTGTTATGGGCCGACTGACCTTCAGCATCCTTCTGATGATGGCCATGTGGCAATGCCGGGCGCAATCACGGGCGCTGTGTCTGTACAGCGAGAGCTTTCCCGCCGGCGGTCTGCCATCCGGTTGGGTCGGGCTACCGGCCGAAGTAGAACGGTTGGACGTCGATGGGAACGGCACCGGTGCGTTCGTCGCTCCCTGGCAGGTCGGTGACGCGAGCCAAGCCAACGCCGCGGGGTATTTCCCCGTGCCGGATGAGCCCGTCGGCAACACGTTCGCCATGGCCAACGACGACGCGGCGCCATGCGATTGCGCCATGAACGACCTCTCGCTGTTCTCTCCCTTCTTCGACCTCACCGCAGCAACGGACCCGGCCGTCACCTATCGGGTCTATCACGATGGTCGGCCGTTCAACGGTCAAGCTTCCCTGTGGGCAAGCCCGGACGGCAGCTCCTGGACCTGGATCGAGGAGATCCCGGCGTTGCTTGGCGCGTGGCAGCAGCGCACAGCGGATCTGGGGGCTTTCGCCGGCGGCCAGGTGCAACTGCGCTTCCGGTACGACGACAACAATGAATGGGCATCGGGTATCGCGATCGATGATGTGTGCGTGTTCGCCCGCGTTCCGAACGACATCGCATTGTCCGGGGCCTGGCTCGGTAACACGACGGCCAGTTCCTTCAACACCAGCGTGCGGTCCCTCGGCTATACACGCATGCCCTTCGAGCAGCAGACCCCGCTTCAGCTATCAGCACGCATCCGCAACAACGGCACGTCCACGGCCTCAACGGTGCGGGTACATGCTGACATCTCTTTGGGCGTGGATCCCCCCACGACGATCACCACCAACGTGTTGGAGACGCTCGCACCACTACAGGACACCTTGGTCAGTTGGACTACCGGCTTCATGGTGGACGAACCG
The DNA here is from genome assembly GCA_964649165.1 of uncultured Chryseobacterium sp. Classification (GTDB taxonomy): domain Bacteria; phylum Bacteroidota; class Bacteroidia; order Flavobacteriales_F; family PHOS-HE28; genus PHOS-HE28. The sequence continues at coordinate 21,255 of CAZYPC010000003.1, read as the reverse complement.
GGTCTGATCACGATGACCCTGACCGTCGAGGCCTTGAATGCGGATGAGGAACCCTCGGACAATTCCGCCGGGTTGGGCTACCGGGTCACGTCTGCCGGTGAGGGGAATAATGCCATGGCCTTGGACAACGACCTGGCGAGCACCGTTTGTGGCACGGATAGCGGTTTTTCGGCTGGCTGCCGTTATGAGCTGACCGGGGATGGGAGCGTGGTCCGCGGCATCAGCGTACGGTTCGGGGCAGGCACGGCTCCCGGCTCCCGGGTCCACGCGCTATTGATGGACGGCACATTGAACCTGCTGTCCTCATCGGCCGCGCACACCGTGAGCGATGAGGACCTGGGGCTCAGTTTTGCGGGAGGGTCCGTTTACATCCCCTTGGACAGCGCCTATGCCGTTACAGGAGAGGACGTGCTGGCGCTCGTTCGCTGCCTGCCGGATAGCGGAGTGTTGCGGGTGGCTTCCGGCGGTTCCGTTCCCGAAGGCGCTGCGTTCGTCATTGACGCGCAGAGCTTCCTGATCTCCTATCCCACCGTTGCTCCGATCGTTCGATTGCACCTCAGCGAGCCGGTGACGGGCCTTTCGAGCGACCAATCTGGATATGCCAAGGAACTGGTCCTGTCCCCGAACCCGGCGACAGAGAGTGCAACGATCCGCTTCGGCAGACTCCTCGAAGGACCCTCGACGCTGGTCGTTTACGACAGCAGGGGCCTGCGTATGATGACGACCGGACTGCCGACAGGTGTCCGAACCACCCGGCTGGATATCAGCGCGTGGCCTAGCGGGGTGTACCTGATCCGCATCTCAGGTCCTGACACCGCGCGCACTGCCCGTTTGGTTGTGGGGCACTGACCCTCCCTAGGCCACGTGTCGAATGACCGCTTCGTGCGAACGTTGGAAACGGAACGCGCATTCCGTGACGAGGACCTGGCACTCCATTTATCCCATGGACAACGGCTCGTAACTACTTTCGCCCCTCAACCCCTTATTGCAACAACCCCAACGACCCATGAACAAGCGTTACGCTTCATTCCTGGCTTTGGCGACGATCGGTTCCGCCGCTCTGGCGCAGTCGCACGTCCGTCAGGCCCGCATGGCCGAACCCGTCCTTCAGCGGACCGGGCACTCGACCGCGACCCCGGCCTCTGAGGACCGGGCTGTGATCTGGTCCAACACCTTCGCCGTTCCTGCGGATTGGGTGGCCACCCACCCGGCCGACGCCTTCGATTGGGATTGGGAAGTGGGCGTGGGCCTCGAGTCCACCGGCGGCTTCCCGACTACCGCGATCGCCAGCAGCACGTCTGACGATGGTTACGCGATGTACGATTCCGATCTGGGTGCCAACCAGGACGGGACGGATTACGAGAAGGCCGAGCTCTCGACGGTGGCCCCCATCGATCTGAGCGCCTACCCGAACGTCATCCTGGAATTCCAGACCATGTACCGCCGCTACTCCAATGAGCAGACGTATGTGGTGATCACCACCGATCCTAACAACTGGCCCCAGGTCCCGAGCGACACCGCTACCGTAGACCTGCCGGTGGGCATTTACCCGGTGTGGTATCCCGGTGAACTGTCCAGCGGCGTACCTGTACCCAACCCTACGATCAAGCGGGTCAACATCAGTGAGGCGGCCGGTGGCCAGTCCACAGTGTATGTGCGCTTCCTGTTCTACGGGATCTGGGGCTATACCTGGTACGTGGATGACGTGAACATCTTCGAGCAGCTGCCTTATGACGTGGGCTTGGCGAGCAACTTCATCAGCCACACCGGCGATGGCAACGAATACGCACGCGTTCCGCTGGGTCAGCTCGGCACCAACCTCAACCTGGGCGGTGAACTGGCCAATTTCGGCATCAACCCGCAGACCAACGTCGTGTTGCATGTACAGACCAAGGATCAATCCAATGCGGTGGTACTGGACTATTCCACTTCAGCAGTGGACCTGGCTTCGGGCGAATCCTACAACGCGGATGAGAATGTGACCATCGGCGACTGGCCGGTGGGCACTTACACCACCACGATGTGGATCACCACGAACGATCAGGCCAGCGATGGCGATCCCGCCAACGATACGATCGTGCGCGTGTTCCAAGTGACCGAGGATGAGTACTCCCTCGATGGTCTGGGTGTCTACCCCGAGAACATCCTTTCATCCCTCGGTACGGCTTCGTTCGCGAACAACCCGGACGGCATGTTCTGCTTCACGAACTACTTCGCTCGGGAAACGTGGACGGCCTACGGGGCCTATGTCGGGATCAATGACCAATCCGTACCGGGCGGTTCCATCCAGGCTACCCTGCACGACACCACGGATGTGTTCGCCGATGACCCCACCGCGCCGCTCGTCAGCAGCGCGGAATACACGCTTACGCAGGCCGACATCGATGCAGGCTTCGTGATCCTGCCCTTCACCGAGTCCTACGACCTGGATCCCGCTACCGGATACTTCGCAGGGGTGAAGCTGTTCAGCGCAGGCAATACCTTCGATATCCGCATCAACGACGACTTCACTGTACCACAACCGGGCAGTTACATCTACCTGCCAGAGCCGACACAAGCGGGAGATGAGCCGGGAACGGCCGGCAACGGGAACGCGTTCGTCATCCGCCTCCTATCCGACCCCAACATCGGCATGGAAGAGCGCGAGGAACTGACGGGGGTGAACCTGTTCCCCAACCCCACCAGCGGCCTGGTGAACTTGAACTTCACCGTTCAAGGCACCTACACCGTGGAGCTGATCAACGCCCTGGGCGAAACGGTTTCGACCCGGCGTTTGAACGGCACGAGCACGGTCGACCTGAGCGACCTGGCGAAGGGCGTGTACTCGGTGCGTATCTCGAACAAGGAGAAGGCCACCGTGCAGCGCATTTCGCTCAACTGATACCGACATCACATCTGATGAACGCCTCCCGGTTCCCCGGGGGGCGTTCATCTTTTCGCAACTTCCCCAGCCGGAAGATCACACAGGACCGGTTGGACCTGTATAGACCCAATGGGTCCATGGCCTGCGGTCCTGCAACGGCGAATGCCCTCCGTGGCGTCTGAAAGATGGCCGGTGATGGACCGTGAGGAAGATCCCGAACAACGATCGGACTCAGCCGCCAACCGGTTAAATTGGCCGCTCCTTCAGAAAAAACGAAAGACCTGACCTATATGAACCACAAGTACCTTCTGCTCCTGCTGGCCTGCACGGCCGGGGCCGCGCAAGCGCAGCGTGTGAACAAACCGCAACTGCCTCAGTGGGCCCGTCCTCATGGCCTGACCCACGCAACATCCCTTACTGGCGCTGGTACGGCGGAGGCACAAGACCGCGCGCCCGGTGATGTCGTCTTCAGCGAGGACTTCGCCAACGGCATGGCAGGTAACAACGGTTTTGGCGCATGGACCACGAACGAAGCCGACGGCAGCCTCTGGCACTACACGCACAGCGCCCCGAACGGCGCGTACACCGACCCCGGCGAGGTGATCAACTCGACCACCGCCGATAATGGCTGGATGCTGCTGGCCACGGATTCAGCCAACACGGACTGGAGCGATACGACCATCGTCTCTTCGCCTGTCAACTGGGATGCCGGACTGGTTTCCCCCGTACTCGACCTGAGCGCGACGCCCAACGTGGTCGTCGAGTTCGAGATGGCGGGACGCTGGTGCTGCGGTGAAGTGCCTTGGTATGTGCAAGTGAGCACGAACGGGGGCAGCTTGTGGTCCTCGGGCGTCCATGTCCTTCCCAGCACCCCGATCAATGCGGGGACCGGGACAGTGACGGCGACCGCGAACATTTCCTGCGATATCCTTTCAGGGAACGCCAGCCAGGTGCAATTCCGGTTCATGCACGACGGTACCAACTCGGGATCCTCCCACTACCACTGGCAGATCGATGATGTGAAATTGATCGAGCCGGCACAACATGACCTGGTGCTGGAGAGCGCCTCACAGTCCTACTGGGACCTGAACACGGCCATCTCCTACGATTCGTTGAACTACACGGTGTATCCCTTCAGCCAACTGCGCCCGGTTCCGCTCAGCATGACGGTGAGGAGCAACGGCTCTCTGGCTCAGACCGGCACAGTCTTGAACTTCAAGGTCATGGAAGGCGCCAACACGGTGCTGGACCAGAACCAGACCGTGGATGTGGACGCCTGCCAACAGACGGTGTACGTTTCACCCGACTTCATCCCGCCGGCCACGGAAGGCACCTATGATGTCACGTACACGGCAACTTCAACCGTGGGGGACACCACGGACGACAACAACACTGCAGAGAGTTCCTTCAAGGTGAAGGAGTTCATCTACTCACGTGACGGAGGAACGGCGGCTTCCTATGAGGACATCGGCAGCGGCGAATACGAGTTGTGCAACGGTTTCCATATCGCGAACGATGTGGAACTGTACGCCGTTGACGTGGCCATCCGTAACGGTGGCAGCCCCAGCCCTGTTGGGGTTCCGATCGTGGGCCTGCTGAAGGACGGAAGCGACGTGGAGGTCGAGCTCTCCGAAACGATGGACCACACCATCGCCAGTAGCGAACTGAATGGGACCAATGGCACCAAGGTGATCTCGTTGATCTTCAGCGAACCCCAGTTCCTGGAAGCTGGACTGGATTACTTCGTTTGTATCAAGCACTTCGGCGGCGCAGAGGTGCGGACGGCCATCAATGGGGTGTCCGAAGACCAAACGACCTTCATCTACTATGATCCCCCCACGGATGAACCGGACGCGGGTCTGGTATGGTTCTACACGAATGACATGCCGCTGGTGCGCATGAACTTCAACCCGAGCGTGGGCATCGAAGAAGGCGACCGCCAGAACGGCATCGGCCTGGGCCAGAACATCCCGAACCCGGCCACGGGCATCACGGTGATCCCCTTCGACCTGAAGGAGGCCGCCAACCTGAACCTGGAGGTGCATGACATGAGCGGCAAGCTCGTGGCCACACAGGCCGTGGGCAAGCGCGGCGCGGGTAGCCATCGCCTGCAGTTCGATACCACGAGCCTGAACGAGGGCGTGTACTTCTACTCGCTCACCGCCGACGGCACCCGTTTGACCAAGCGCATGACCGTGATCCACTAAGGATCGACGGACCTGATAGACGAAGCCCCCCGGCCCTGGATGAAACTCCGGGGTTCCGGGGGGCTTCGCTTTTTTTTGGGCCTGATGCGGTCGCGTCACAACCTATCCACAACCGTCCATCAACCACGGGGTGGAACGTTCGGAGGCGTACAGCAGTGTGCGATATCTTCGCCGGAAACCCCTTGTTCTGATGGAACGACTTTACACCTGGCCATTGTGCATGATGGCCCTTTGCGCGACGGCGCAGAACCGCGTTGAATTCCCGCTGCATCCGGAGGCCAAACACGGATATCATCAACCATGCGTCAAAGGCGAGCGAGGCATGCCCAAGGGCAGCGCATTCTTCACGGAGAATTTCGACAATGACCTGAACGGATGGACGGTGACGAACGATGAGGGCTCCGTGGTGTGGCATTGGACCAACACCGGTCCCGGCCCGACCTCCAGCCAATACCCCGTGCCCGTGATGAATACGACCACGGGCTGGGCCATTTTCGACGACGACTTCGAGGGCGAATCCGGCCTCTTCAACGAGAGCTCGTTGGTGAGCCCCGTGATCGACCTGTCCAGCGCTCCGGCGAACCTGCGCCTCACCTTCGATCAGTACTACCAAGTGTTCGACGAGGACCTGGTGGATGTGTGGGTGGGTGTTTCCACCGACGACGGCGCCAACTGGGACGATATCCTGATCAACGATGGTGTGGGCCGCGACGGCCGCCCGAATCCGGAGGCGGTCGATGTGAACATCAGCGACCTTGTAGCTGCCAACCCGGCCAACGTGCGCATCCGTTTCCGCTACGCCGCCACCTGGGATTATGGCTGGCAGGTGGACAACATCGCCATCGATGAGCTGCCGGAGAACGACATGGCCCTGCTCAGCGCCTTCACCACCTCCTTCGATTTCGCCAACACCGGACCGGACTTCCAGCCTTACACCATTTACCCACAGGCGCACCTCGTTGCGCTGGAAGCGAAGGCCAAGGTGAAGAACAAGGGTTATATGCAGCAGACCGGTGTTGTAGCCACGATGGCCATCGTTGGTCCGAACGGTGACGACTTCACCTGGTCTGCGGACGCTGTGGACGTTGATCCCGGCAACGAGTACGAGCAGCTCTTCGACCTGTTCCAGCCCAATGGCGAGATCGGGAACTACGAGGTGACTTTCTCCCTCACACAGAACGAGGCGGACGAAGTTCCTGAGAACAACACGGAGGTGCGGGAATTCGCCGTCTCCGGAAGCGTATATGCCTTGGACAATGGCGCGGTGACCGGGTTCCAGCGTCAGGCTCCGGACAACCTCGCCGAGAACTATGAGGTGGGGTCGAAGTTCCAGTTCCAAGTGGACGACCAGATCATCGCCGTGCAGGCCGCCGTTCACAATGCGACACCGGTAGGCGGTCTCGTCTATGGCGCGGTGTATGACCTGGCGGCGGACAATGCATCCCACCCTTCCCTGCGTGGTGATTTCAGCGTGGAGCACACGATCGAAGCAGCCGACCTCAACGACATCGGTGGTACTTCGTTCTTCACCATGAACTTCACCAACCCGATCGACGTGTTCTCAGGCGACGTGGTGCAGGTGATGGCTGGCACGTTCCAGGCCTCGGACAGCATCCGTTTCGCGACCAGCGGTTTCGTACCCCTGCAGATCGCGCTGATCCACTACCCCAACCTGGCGGCGAACATGGAGTTCACCATCACCAAGACGCCGATGGTGCGTGCGGTGCTGGCCAGCGGTCCCATCGGCATCGCCGAAACGGACGGTCTGGTATCGGTGGTACAGGCGGGACCGAACCCCTTCGACAACGCCTGCGACCTGCGCTTCGAGCTGGCCCGCACCGCCGATGTGCGCATCGAACTGCATGATGCATTGGGACGTCAGGTGGTGGCGAAGAGCCTCGGAAAGCTCACCGCCGGACAGCAGCGCTATCGCCTCGATGGCGCGGCGCTCACCGCCGGGGTCTACCACTATAGCGTGATCATCAACGGCGTTCGCCACACCGGCAAGGTGCAGCGGTTCTGACGTCAGCCCCGAAGAAACCCCGGCACCCGGAGCGGACTCCGGATGCCGGGGTTTCTGTTGTCGGTTGGTGGTTGTCCGTCGGAACGGAACAAGCGCGCGATAGCGGTCGATTGACCGATCTTCAAGGCGCGCCATCGGCAGCCTGACAACCAACAACAGATAACCGTCAACCGGCCTCCGGCCTCACCCCCTCTTCGCGGCCTCCTTCACCTTGCGCATGAGGCCACTGGCGAAAATGAAGTCGTTCAGCTCGCGGTTGTCGCTCTCCAACATCTCCTGGCGCGTGCCCTTCCACCAGGCCTTCCCTTCGTGGATGAACAGGATGTTGTCCCCGGCCTCCATCACGCTGTTCATGTCGTGCGTGATCATGATCGTGGTCATGTCGTATTCCTCCGTCAGTTCGTTGATCAGGTTGTCGATCACGATGCTCGTCTGCGGATCGAGGCCGCTGTTGGGCTCGTCCACGAACAGGTACTTGGGGTTCATGGCGATGGCCCTTGCGATGCCCACGCGCTTCTGCATGCCCCCGCTGATCTCGCTGGGATAGAGCTTGTCCTTTCCCTCGATCTTCACGCGCTTCAGGCAGAGTTGCGCTCGGTCCTCCATTTCGCTCTCCTCCATCGTGGCGAACATGCGCAGGGGGAAGAGCACGTTCTCGAGCACGGTGAGCGAGTCGAACAGTGCGCTGCTCTGGAACAGCATGCCGATCTCCTGCCGCACCTCGCGTTTCTGCTCCTTGTCCAGGTGGTGGAAGGAGCGGCCATCGTAAAGCACCTCCCCTTCCTCCGGTACGAAAAGCCCGACGATGCACTTGCACAGCACGCTCTTCCCGCTTCCGCTCTTGCCGATGATCTGGTTCACACGCCCCTTCTCGAACACGGCGCTGATGTCGGACAGCACCTGGTTGTTCCCGAAGCGCTTGCTGAGGTGTTGCACCTCGATCATATGAGCAGGAGCTGGGTGAGCAGGTAGTTCATGATCAGGATCACCACATCGCTGTACACCACGGCACGGGTGCTGCTGATGCCCACTTCGCGGGTGCCACCCTTCGTGTAGTAGCCCTGGTAAGCGCTGATCGTGGTGATGATGATGGCGAAGACCACCGTCTTGATCAGCGCGTACTGGATGATGTAGGGGTCGAAGTCCCACTGGATGCCTTGGACATAGGCGCTCGTGCTGATGATGCCCGTTCCGGTCCCCACCAGCCAACCCCCGAAAATGCTGAGGAACATGCTGATGATGACCAGGAAGGGGTTGATGATGATGGCGGCGGCCACCTTCGGCAGGATGAGGTAGCCCGCGCTGTTCACGCCCATGATGTCCAAGGCATCGATCTGCTCCTTCACGCGCATGGAGCCGATCTCCGCCGCGATGTTGCTGCCCACCTTCCCGGCCAGGATCAGGCTGATGATGGTGGGGCTGAACTCCAGGATGGTGCTTTGCCGGGCGGTGAACCCGACCACGTACTGGGGTATCCAGGCCGAATCGATGTTGGTCTTGGTCTGGATGGTGATGACCGCCCCCATGAAGACCGAGAGCAGCGCCACGATACCCAAGCTCTTGACGCCCAGCAGGTCGATCTCCTCCACCGTGCGCTTCCAGTACAAGCTGAACCGCTCGGGTTTGGAAAAAACCTCCCCCAGCAACTGGAAGTAATGGCCGGTATGGAACAGGAGGTTCAAGGCGCGGGAACGAGGGCCAAAATAGGCCCGGTCAAGGGTCCCCGACCTCTTTTCGCGAGGGTCTTCCACACCGGGTGGTTGGCAATTACATTTGCCTGTATCCCGTTACCTCGGGATGGAAATGCACAGGAAACGCTCCCTCGCCACCATGATCCTCGCCGGAGCGTTCCTCACCACCACGATCGTCGGCACGGGCTGCGCGAGCGGACCCAAATACGGCGCGGCGCGCAAGAGCCGCAAGAAAGGATGTGATTGCCCGCATTGGAACGCTGTTCCGAAGCAGGAGGGCAGAGATGGGATATGGAGCATGAACGGGAACCCTCCAGCAATTACGGAGCATGACGCGATCAACTGACATCCTTGCCCTGCGGGCCCATGTACCGGCCGCCTCCTGGCCCGTGGTCGTCAGCTGGCTGCGCCGTCATCCGGTGGTGGTGCGCCTGAGCCCGAGCCGCAAGAGCAAGCTGGGCGATTACCGGGTGGGCAACAAGCTCATGCCGCACCGCATCTCGGTGAACACGGACCTGAACAAGTACGCCTTCCTCACGGTGCTGGTGCATGAGTTCGCGCACTACTGCACGTTCGAGAAGTTCAAGCGCCACCAGCCCCATGGCAAGGAATGGAAAGCGGAGTATCGCCGGCTGATGCGCCCCTTCCTCAGTCGGGAGGTCTTCCCGGCGGATGTCCTTCATGCCTTGGAGCATCACCTGGAGGACGCGCCCAGCAGCAGCTGCACCGACCATGGATTGATGCGGGTGCTCCGCCGGTACGACGCCGACCCCCTGCCCTTCCTGGAGGAACTGCGCGAAACCACGGTCTTCCGCTTCCAGCAGAAGATCTTCGTGAAGGGTCCGCAACTGCGCAAGCGCTACAAATGCAGGTGCCTCAACGACCGACGCATCTACTTCATCGACCCCACGGCCGAAGTGCAGGTGGAGCGGCCGGTGCAGATGCGGAGAGCGTCGTGAGGGTTGTCGGTTGACGGTTGTTGGTTGTCCGGCGTCGTGGGACAAGCACGCGATAACGTCTAACGCCTCTTCTCAAAGCGCACCATCGGCAGCCTGACAACCAACAACCTTCAACCGACAACGGACAACCATCAACTGCCAACCGATAACGACCTTCGCGCCCGTATGGATCCGAAGCACACCTATT
>CAZYPC010000003.1:0-11225 GCA_964649165.1 uncultured Chryseobacterium sp. | reverse complement strand
CAACTGCCAACCGATAACGACCTTCGCGCCCGTATGGATCCGAAGCACACCTATTGCGTGATCATGGCCGGCGGCATCGGCAGCCGCTTCTGGCCCATGAGCCGCACGGCGAACCCCAAGCAGTTCCTCGATTTCCTCGGCCTTGGCCGCACCCTAATCCAGCAGACCTGGGACCGCTTCCTGCCGCTCTGCCCCCCGGAGAACATCCTGGTGGTGACCAACGCGCAGTATGCGCCCATCGTGAAAGAGCAGCTCCCGGACATCGCCGAGGCGAACATCCTCACCGAGCCGCTGCGCAAGAACACCGCGCCATGCGTGGCCTATGCCAACCACGTGATCGGCAAGCGCGATCCGCAGGCCAGCATCATCGTGGCGGCCAGCGACCACCTGGTGATGAAGGAAGCCGAATTCCATGACGTGATCCGTCTGGCCCTGCGCCAGGCCGAAGCTGCGGATTGCATCGTTACCCTCGGCATCAAGCCCAGCCGGCCCGATACAGGCTACGGCTACATCCAGTTCAAGGGCGAGGGCGATGTGCCCGGCGTGAAGCGCGTGACCAGCTTCCGCGAAAAGCCGGACCACGCCACTGCGGTCCAATTCCTCGCCAGCGGCGACTTCCTCTGGAACAGCGGCCTTTTCATCGCCACGGTGAAGAGCCTGCACAGCGCCTACACGCGGCACCTGCCCGCCATGGAGAAGCTCTTCGCACAAGGCACCGCCGCCTACGGCACGCCCGCTGAGCGCACCTTCATCGAAGAGACCTACCCGCAATGCGAGAGCATCAGCATCGACTACGGTGTGATGGAGAAGGCCGAACAGGTCTTCGTGGTGCCCGGTGATTTCGGCTGGAGCGACCTGGGCACCTGGGGCAGCCTCTACACCCACGTGCCCAAGGACGCGCACGGCAACGCCGCCATCGGTGCGCAGGTGCGCCTGCATGATTGCACGAACACCATGGTGCACGTGCAGGACGATCGACTGGTCGTGCTGCAGGGGCTGGATGATCACATCGTGGTGAGCACCAAGGACGCCCTGCTGGTGGTGCGCAAGCACGACGAACAGAAGATCAAGCAGTTCGTGGAGCTGGCCGGCAAGGAGTTCGGGGAGAAGTACATTTGAGGATGGCCGCTAGAGGGCTGACCATGCTGTCGTCCCCGGCGCCCGGCCCTTGCCACGCTGCCGTGACCCTTTTCGGTCTCCTGCTGATGGCTCTCGGACCCTGCCGGGCACAAGACACCACGTTCTATGGCGCGAACAGCGCGAAGGTGGCCTCCATGAAGGACTGCGCATTCTACGCTGTGAACGGGCCGGATCCTGCTGCTCCCGACCATCTGCTCTCCATCCTGTATACACGCGAAGGTCGCGTGGACGGGGAGCAACGCACGATCGCGCAGGACTCGGGCCGTTCCATGTTCGATGGCATCAGCCGCCGCTATTACCCGGATGGCACCGTGCGGTATGAGCGGGAATACGACCACAACGCCCGCGTGCGCATCACATCGTTCTGGGAAGGAGGCGCGACCAAACGCGTGGACCTCTTCGAGAACGACTCCCTGGTCTCGGGCACATGCTTCAAGAAGAATGGGAGCCCGGACACGTACCGCCCGTTCGCCACGCAACCCGTGTTCAAAGGCGGGATGGAGAACCTGTACAGGTACATGGCGAAGAAGATGCGCTATCCCGAAGAGGCGCTCAGCATACTGGATACTGGCACGGTGTACGTGCAGTTCGTGGTGGACAAGGACGGGTCCATCACCGAGACCAAGGTGGACCGCCCGGTGGAACCGTTCCTGGATGAGGAAGCACTTCGCGTGGTGAGCGGTATGCCCCGATGGATACCGGGCAAGATCGATGACGAACCCGTGAGGTGCCGTTACAAGATCCCGGTAGTGTTCAGACTGCGGTAAGTGTTCCGAACGCGCAGGCCGGCCTACCACGCCCAGACTTATTGGGGCATTCTTGTGGATAGGTCATGGCCGCCTGAACCGGGCATGGCCCTGACCCGTCCCATCTTTAGCCACCCGTGGAACCGCCCTACCAGCTTATTACCACCTCGGCCGCGCTGGCGCGGCTGATGGCGGAGCTGGGCAAGGAGCCGATCCTGGCCTTGGATACGGAGGCCAGCAGCTTCCACCGGTACAAGGAGCGCATCTGCCTCATCCAGGTAAGCACGCGGACGAAGACGTGGCTTATCGACCCGTTGACCGTGGAGGACATGAAGCCACTCGGCCAGGTACTGGCCGATCCGGCGGTGGAACTGGTGATCCACGATGCGGACTACGACCTGCGGATGCTGAAGCGGATGTACGGCTTCCGGGCGGCGAACGTCTTCGACACCATGGTGACCGTGGAGCTGCTGAACGAACCGGAGCTGGGGTTGGCGGCGAACCTGAAGAAGCACTTCGGTGTGGAACTGAACAAGAAGTTCCAGAAGGCCGACTGGAGCAAGCGCCCGCTGAGCAACGACATGCTGGCGTACGCGGCGATGGACACGCGCCACCTGATCGCCTTGCGCGACATCCTGAAGGCGCAGCTGGAAGCCAAGGGGCGCATGGCCTGGGCGCAGGAGGAGTTCGATGCGCTGGTGCACATCCCCTTCGCGCCGGTGGAAGAGGAACCGGGTTTCCTGCGCGTGAAGGGCGCGAAGGCGTTGAAGCCGAAACAGCTCGCGGTGCTGCGCGAGCTGCATGCGTGGCGCGAGGTGCTTGCCGAAAAGCTGGACCGCGCGCCGTTCATGGTGCTGGGCAACGATGTGATGATCGAAGCGAGCAAGGAACCCCCGGCGGACCTGCAGGCTTTCGCCGCGCGCAAGGGCGTCGGCGAGAGCATCGTGGCACGCAGCGGTCCAGCCATCATGAAGGCCATCGCCGCCGGCCTGGCCCTGCCGAAGGAGCAGTGGCCGCGTGTGCCCAAGCCCAAGCGCTACGACCGCGACGACGACTACGAAGAGCGGCTGAAGCGGCTGAAGCGAAAGCGCGACGAGATCGCTTTGGCGCGGGACCTCCGTCAGGGCATCGTGTGCCCCAACCATGTCCTGAGCGAAGTGGCCCGCACCCTACCGGGAGACCTCACCGCGCTTTCGGCTATCGAGGGTCTACGTGCCTGGCAGATCAGGGAATTCGGGGAGGACCTGTTGCGCGCGTTGTAGGGTCCATGCGCACGGACGATCATTTTTCTCGCCTACTTCGCACAAAGCCCACGGCCATGCGCACACCCTTCTTCCTTGCCGGTCTTTCCGCTTCATTGGTCACGCTGGGCCAGCCGGTACTCACCTTCGACAACGTGGGCCTGCCGGGCAGCGTGTACGATCTGTATGTGATGACCAACATCGGGAGCAGCGACTTCGACATTGAGGGGGAAGCCGCCCATTGGGATTTCGGGACGGCCAGTGCCGATCTGGCGGGCACGGCCATCTTCGCGTTGCCACAGAACACGCCGTACGCAGCAGACTACCCCAACGCGAACGTCGCGCTCCAAGTGATCACGGATGCCGGCACCACGTACGACTACTTCGAGGTCACATCCGCCGGGATCAACAAACTGGCGGGCGGGATCGGTGGGGTGAACGAGGTGGTCTATTCCGACGCCTCCAGCCTGCTTCTCTTCCCGTTCGCTTACGGGAGCGTGGTGGTGGACGACTACACGGCGAACGGAACACCCACGACCGTAACCCGCACCTGCACGGGATGGGGCACGCTCGAGTCCGTTTCGAGCATCACCGACAACGTGATCAAAGTGACTTCGAGCAATGGAGAAATGGACTGGTACCGCAGCGATCCGGTGGAACCACTGTTCCACATCGGCACGGACAATGTGAAGGTGATCTGGGAGCGGCTCACGTTCGGCGTTGCCGAGCAGCGGGGCCTCGTTCCCACATGGCTGGCACCGAACCCGACAAGTACCGGATTCCGCATTCCCGGTTTGGAAAGCTCCGCAGGCTTCCATGTGATGGACGCGCTCGGTCGCCTGGTCGCCACGGGGCGCGCCAGCGGTCCGCAGGACGTCATCGATGTTTCCACATGGACGCCAGGCGTGTACCAGGTGCTTGTGCACGATGCAGGCGGCGAACGGGCAGCGATCCTGGTGAAGGAATAGACGGGCTGGTCGTTCAAGAGTGATCATGCCCGTGATCCCTCGCGCGCGTTGGTGACCGCAGGCCGGTTACATTGCCTCCGCTCGTCTTCTTCACCACCTTAGCGGAATGCCCAAGCACGCACCCATCCTCACGCGACGGAGGTTGTTGCTGGGAGGCATGGCTGCCACGATCGTAGCACTGGCCATCGCCGTGCTACAGCCCGATGCCCGGCAGAGCTTGAGCGGTGCATCACCCTTTGGCGAGCCTGTCGACCGCGATCTGGATGAGATCCGGAAAGACACGATGCGCGTTCTGGTGGTGCAGCACCACTTGGTGTACACGCGGACTCGAGGTGCGGAATCAGGACTGGAGTTCGAACTGCTGGAGCGTGTCGCACACGACATCGGCGTACCCATCAAGGCCGTCATCGTCGATCGGCCCGACAGCCTGTTACCCATGCTGCAACGGGGCGATGGTGATGTGATCGCCGCGCACCTGGGCCAGCGGAGCCCGATCGATCGGTGGGTGATCCACACCGTGCCTTACCGCTATGTATCACCGGTGTACGCCACGCTGCGACCGGACCATGTGTTGGGCATCAACCTCGGCGAGGCCACCACGCCGGATACGGCGTGGGTGAGCGTGTGGTCGCCCTTCGCCCCGGCGGGCCTGCGCTTCCCCGGCAATGACGGCGATGCGGATCTGGACAAGCGCACGGTCTTCACGGACACGTCGCGCTTCGGCGATCAATGCGTGATCAACGTGGCGTTGGGACGGGTGCGGGCCGCGATCCTCACTGATGCGAGTGCGGCCTACTTCTCCCAGCGCTTCCCGCAGCTCACCATCAGCGAGCCGTTCGATGAGCCGGTGTCCATGGTCTTCGGTCTTCGCTCCAATGCGCGGCAACTTCAGCGCGCCATCGATCAACGGCTCAGCGACCCGCAGGAGAAGGAGGCCATGGCGATGCTCATGAGCGCCTACGGGACACACTTGCCGGAACGCGGGGCACTGGGCGCGGTACCCTGCACCACCGCCGAGGGAGCCGCCCTGCCGGGCTACGACCATCATCCCCACGAGCCCGGTCTTGGCCGCGATTGGATGTTGCTCGCGGCTATCGCTTTCCAAGGAGGACTTCCGGACACGGCGCTCATACCTCCTGAAGCACTGGGCCGCTATCGGCAGACGGACAGCATCATCGATCCGCGCCAGGCCCGGGGACAGGTCGAGGCGGCAGCACGCTATCTCGCGGATCTCGACAGTCTTTGGACGAGCGGTGTTCCGGATCCCGGCCAACGGTTGCGCTTCGTGGCTGCGGCCTACAACAGCGGCCCGGGCCATGTGATGGACGCACGCGCCCTCGCGCAGGAACTCAACCTGGACCCTCAGCGGTGGGAAGGGAACGTGGAACGCACCATCACGCTACTGTCCCTGCCGCGCTATTTCTCCGAGGCGGTGGTGAAGAACGGTCCTTGCCGGGGCGATGAAGCCTTCATTCGTGTGCGGGAGATGGTGTGCCTCTACGACCACCATCGCGCGACGCGGCGACCCTGAGGGTCCTGGTCATCACCGAGGCGCATCGGCATTCGGCCGATCCGGTTAGCTTGGCCACGCAACACCATCCTGATGAGTTCACACACCGTGCGGAAACCGCTGAGCGTACTGCTTGGCGAAGCGAAGGAAGAGGGCCACGGCACCTTGAAACGCCACCTGGGCCCCGTGAACCTGGTGCTGCTGGGTATCGGCGCCATCATCGGAGCGGGGTTGTTCTCCATCACGGGCATGGCCGCAGCCAACCATGCGGGACCGGCCGTGACCATCTCTTTCATCATCGCGGCGGTGGGCTGCGCGTTCGCGGGGCTCTGCTATGCGGAGTTCGCGAGCATGATCCCTGTAGCGGGCAGCGCCTACACGTACAGCTATGCGACCATGGGTCGCCTGATGGCCTGGATCATCGGCTGGGACCTCGTGCTCGAATACGCCGTCGGCGCCGCCACGGTGGGCATCAGCTGGTCGCGCTACTTCGTGAAGTTCCTCGGCTACTACGGTATCGAGTTCCCGCAGCACCTCGCGATGTCGCCGTGGCAGAGCGCAACGCTGGAAAGTGGCGAGGTGATCTGGGGAACGATCAACATCCCGGCGATCCTCATCGTGTGCGCGATGTCGCTGCTCCTGGTGAAGGGAACGAAGGAGTCGGCCATGGTCAATGCCGTGATCGTGGCGCTGAAGGTCATGGTGGTGCTGATCTTCATCGCCATCGGCTGGTCGTTCATCAACCCCGCGAACCAGACGCCCTACATCCCGCCCAACACGGGTGAGTTCGGGGCCTTCGGTTGGAGCGGCATCTTCCGCGCGGCGGCCATCATCTTCTTCGCCTACATCGGGTTCGACGCGGTGAGTACGGCTTCCCAGGAAGCGAAGAACCCCGGCCGCGACCTGCCCATCGGCATCCTCGTTTCCCTGGCCATCTGTACGGTGCTATACCTGCTCTTCAGCCACGTGATGACGGGTGTCACCAGCTACACGTCCTTCGCAGGCAAGGACGGCATCGCGCCGGTGGCCGTGGCCATCGATCACATGGGCACGGCCAACGCCGATGGGTCCATCACGCCAGCCTATCCGTGGTTGAACAAGGCCATCGTGCTGGCCATCCTTGCCGGCTATTCATCGGTGATCCTCGTCATGCTTCTCGGCCAGAGCCGCGTGTTCTTCAGCATGAGCAAGGACGGATTGCTCCCAAAGGTGTTCAGCGAAGTACATCCGCGGTTCCATACCCCGTGGAAGAGCAACCTGCTGTTCATGGTGTTCGTGGGGCTCTTTGCCGGCTTCGTTCCGGGAAGTGTTGTCGGTGAGATGACGAGCATCGGCACCTTGCTCGCCTTCGTACTCGTTTGCATCGGCGTGATCGTTATCCGCAGGACGATGCCGGATGCACCACGCGCGTTCCGCACCCCGCTGGTTCCTGTGATCCCCATTCTCGGGGTCCTGGTCTGCCTTGCGATGATGGTGGCCCTGCCCGGAGATACCTGGCTCCGACTGGTCATCTGGCTGGGCATCGGCATGGCCGTCTACTTCGGGTACAGCGTGAAGCACTCGAAGTATTGAGCCGTTGTCGGTTGTTGGTTGTCCGGCCGGGTGGAAAGAGCACTCCATCCGCAGCCTGGCAACCAACAACCGGCAACCGCATCAGTGCTTGTGCCGCCGCTTCTTCACGATGCCGCCCGTGATATCCTTCACAGGGCTCATCACCACGAAGGCGTTCGGATCGATCTTCTCCACTTCTTCCGAAAGCCGGCCCACCTCCAGGCGGGTGATCACGCAGTAGATGACGTCCGTATCGTGGTTGTGGCCGTGACGGCCGAAGCCGCGCTTGCCGCGCAGCACGGTGATGCCGCGTTGCAACTCCTCGGTGATCATCACACGGATCTCCTCATGGTGCGAACTGATGATGGTGACGCCCGTGTACTCCTCGATGCCCTCGATGACGAAGTCCATCGTCTTGCTCGCGGCCAGGTAGGTGAGCATGGAGTAGAGCGCGGTCTCCACGCTCAGCAGCCAGGCGGCGACGCTGAAGATCACCACGTTAATCACCGTGATCACGTCCCCTACGGTGGTGTGCAACCTGCGGCTCACGGCGATGGCAAGCACCTCGGTGCCATCGATCACCCCACCGCCCCGCACGGCGAGTCCGATACCCGCACCGAGGAAGAACCCTCCGAAAATGGCGCCGAGCAATTTGTCGTGCGTGACCTCCGGCAGGTGAACGGTAGCCACGACCACGGCCAGTGCCGAGATGCCCAATGCCGTACGCACCGCGAAAGGCCGGTCGATCGTGCGGTAGGCCAGGTAAACGAAGGGCAGGTTGATGACCAGCAGCAGGCCTGGCAACACCAAGCCCATCCACTCCGGCGCAGAAGAATCCGGTGTGAAGGACGCGTCCCGCAACAGGGCGGTGACCATGAGCGCCACTCCTGTGGCACCACCATCGATGAACTTGTTCGCCAGCAGGAAGCTCTCGAGGCCGAAAGCTGCGGAGAAAACGCCCAACCCGATGAGGAGCATGTCCTTCGCGGCGTTGCGCACGTCCAATTTCAGCTCGCGAAAGCCCTTGGCCAGCACATAGCGCGAGGGTTCAGCGCTACTACCTCCGTCAGGTCGGAGCACGAATCGGATAACCGCATCGCGGACGAATCGGCGCATGGTGGCAAGATACCCCGGAAGAAGAGCACCGTCGGCCGATCAGGGCGGGTCGCATGAAGACTGTCGTCGATCAGCGGACCATCCGCCATGCCGCGCCCTCCTTCAGCGCGTAGCGGCTCCACCGCAGTTCTTCGATGCCGTGCGCGAGCACGCGCTCGATGGCGATGAGCGCCAGGGGCAAGGTGTCCACGCGGTATTCCGGAACGGCCTTCATCGCTGCGCGCTCAGCACGCGTGGATCCGACAAGCCGCTCCTTGATCACATCGAACTCCGTGCTACTGAATGCCAGAGTGATCTGGTCCGGTGCCAGCGCCTCGCCTCGTTCGGCGGTCACCAGTTCCGCCAATGTATCGAAGGAGCCTGCGCTGCCGACCAATGCCGTCGGCCAGTGCCTGTCCATCACTGCGAAAAGCGGCTCGAGCTGCACATCGAGGTAGGCGCAGATACGGAAGTACTCCTCGAGCAACAGCGGGTCCGAGGGGGAAAAACGTTCCAGCGAACGTGTGGCGCCGATCTCGAAACTGCGCTTCCACATCAAGGCCTTGTCCGTGGCCAGAATGAACTCGATGCTTCCGCCGCCGATGTCCATCACGAGCATCGGCTTCGCGGTGAAGTTCACGGCCTGGCGCACGCCGTCCAGGATAAGATCGGCTTCCTCTTCACCGGAGATGACGGTGATCGCTATGCCCAGTTCACGTTGCACCCGGGCGGTGAACTCACCAGCGTTCCGCGCGCTGCGCAAGGCGGATGTCCCGAAGCCATGTATCCGCGCCACACCGAATTCCTGCGACTTGTCACTGAACGCATGGAGGACGGCCATGGCCCGCGCGATCGCTTCCGGGGCCAATTCGCCCTTTCCGGTACTACCGCGACCGAGAAAGACAGCGCGTTCCTCCGCGTGGATGATGTTCAGTCGGCCATCCGCATCGGGCTCCGCCACCAACAGGTTGAAGGTGTTCGTGCCGAGGTCGATGATGGCGGTGCGCATGCAGTTGTCGGTTGCCGGTTGTTGGTTGTCGGGCTGCTGATGGCGCACCTTGTCCAAGCCATCGCTTGCTACTACCGCCCAGCCGGACAACCGACAACTACCCCCGGTAGAACAACCATTTGCCTAGTTCCTTCCAGGTGATCTTCTTGCCGTACAGGAGGATACCCGTGCGGTAGATGCGCCCAGCCAGCCAGGTGGTGAAGAGGAAGGCGGCGATGAGCAGTCCCATGCTGAGCACGAGGTGCCACGGATGCTCGAAGGCATCGCCCATCGCCACACGGATCATCATCACGACCGGAGAGGTGAACGGGATGATGGAGCACCAGAAAACGGCCGGCCCGTCGGGGTTCACCACCGCCATCTGCGCGACGAAAATGCCGAGGAACATCGGGGCCATCACGGGCATCATGAACTGCTGCGAATCCGCCTCGCTATCCACGGCGGAACCGACCGCGGCATAGAGCGAACTGAACAGGAGGTACCCGCCCAGGAAGTAGAAGACGAAAAGCAGCAGGACGGCGGTGACCGGGATCTCCTCCCAGATCGCGAACGCTTCCTTCAGCATGTCCAGTTTGGCCAGGTCCTCTTCGTTCATGCCCGCAGCGGCGCCCGCTTCCTGCTGCACTGCGGTCGTCATCATCGCTCCTCCTCCGGCACCCCCCAACTGGGTGAACTTGTCCTTGGCCAAGCCGAGGGTGATGGAGCCCAGCACCGTGGACAGCAGGACCCAGAGGAGGAACTGGGTCAGCCCGACCATCGCGATGCCGACGATCTTGCCCATCATCAACTGGAACGGCTTCACCGAACTGATGAGCACCTCCACCACGCGGCTCTGCTTCTCCTCCATCACCCCGCGCATCACCTGCAATCCGTACAGCAGGATGAAGAAGAAGATGAGGTAGCCGAACCCGAAACCGATGAAGGCCTTCACCTGGTCGTGGCTCTCGCGGCCATCATCCTTGATGTCATACAATTTGACCACCAGGTCTGTCTTGATGCCGGCATACTTCGCCGGGTCGATGCTGTCCCGCTCGAGCTTGGCGGCCTCCACCAGTTTTTCGATCTGCGAGGTGATCTGCATCTGCAGCATCTGGCTCGGGCTCTGCTTGTAGGTGATCTCCGCCTTGGGGGCGTAGGTCACGTTGGCGGGCACGTAGATCTTCAGGGTATGCGGTCCGTTGGCGAAGACGCTGTCCGGCACCATGACCGGCGAGTAGCTGTAGTCGATCTTGTCGCTCGGCTTCAGTTTCCCGCTGATCAGACCGGATTCATCAATGACCAGTGCGCTGTGCTTGTCCCCTTCCTGCATGGCGATGGTGGCCGCCAGATAGAGACCGCCTGTGAGCAGCAGCGGGCCCAGCACGGTCATGATCAGGAAGCTGGGCTTGCGCACGCGCGTGATGAACTCGCGCCAGATGATGAGTCGGATCTTGTTCATGGCCCGTTTCAGTTGTCGGTTGTCCGTTGTCCGTTGTCAGGCTGCCGATGGACCACTTTCAGGAATGCGCGGGATGAGGTAGGCGCACAGCTACCACCACGACGGACGACCGACAACCGACAACCGTATCCATCACTCGGTCATTCCACTGGTGATCATCGACGGCTCGGCTTCGCTCACCACACGGATGAAGATGTCGTGCATGCGCGGCACCTCTTCGTGCGCACCGATGAACTCCACCGCGCGCAGGGTGGAGCCGAGCACGTCGTTCAGCTTCGCGTTGTGCAGCAGTTTCACCCGCACCGTGGTGACGCCCTCCTCTTCCTTGTGCTCCAGGATCTCCCCGTGGTAGGCCAGCGCGTCCGCGAAGGCGACCTTGTGGCCCCTGAACTCCAGCTTGTAGGTGTTCGTGCTGTAGCGTTTCCGGATCTCCTTCACGTTGCCGTGCAACATCACCTTGCTCTTGTCGATGAGGGCGATGTGGTCGCACATCTCTTCCACACTGGGCATGCTGTGGGTGCTGAGCA
>CAZYPC010000002.1:0-93395 GCA_964649165.1 uncultured Chryseobacterium sp. | reverse complement strand
GGAGCCACCTTCGAACCGGTGGCTCTTTTCACATCCGCTCGTGCCAACGATGAGCGCGATGCCCGCTGGCGACAGGACGTGGACCAGGCCGTGCTGCTCACTCCTGCACGAACGAGCATGGATGAGCTGATCGCACGCCGTCCGCAAACGATGCGCATGGAGCTTCCCATGGACCAAGGCACCGTTGCCCTGGATGTCGAACGCACCGACATCGTTACGGATGACTTCTCCTTGGTGATCGCCAGCACGGGTGAACCATTCCCCTATGACCAGGGTGTGCACTATCGCGGGTCCGTGGCCGATGACCCGAACTCGCTCGTGGCCATCAGCGTGTTCAAGGAAGAGGTCATGGGCTTCGTGAGCAAAGCCGATGGGGACTACACGCTCGGACGATTGGAGGGTGATGCGGAAGGCACGCACATCTTCTATCGGAACCAGGACATGCACGCCCCGCCTGTGATGAGCTGCGACACGGAAGATGACGGCCACGGCTATTCCGCCGAGGAACTGACGCCCACAGGCGACAACCGCACGGTGAAGTGCGTGCGGATCTATTGGGAGGTGAACTATGACATCTTCCAAGGGAAGGGGAGCGTGACCAACGCGACGAACTATGTGACCGGTCTCTTCAACCAGAGCGCGATCCTGTACAACAATGACGGCATCAGCGTGCAGCTCTCGCAGGTGTACGTGTGGGACGTGAGCAGCCCGTACACGGGGATGAGCACCGGCGATCTTCTGGACCAGTTCGGGGCATACCGCACGAGCTTCAACGGCAACCTGGCCCATCTCCTGGGCTATGCGGGCGGCGGCGGCGTGGCGTACGTGAACACGATGTGTTCCTCAAGCACCGCGAACCGTATGGCCTATAGCGACATCGGCAGTTCGTACAGCAATGTGCCGACGTATAGCTGGAGCGTGGAGGTGGTGACACACGAACAGGGGCACAACATGGGTTCGCGCCACACGCATGCCTGTGCCTGGAACGGAAACAACACACGCATCGATGGTTGTGGTCCGGCGGCCGGTTACAATGAAGGCTCGTGCGCGGCCGGGACGCTACCCGCCAGTGGAGGGGGCACCATCATGAGCTATTGCCATCTGGTGAGCGGCGTTGGCATCGGCTTCGCGAACGGCTTCGGACCGCAACCCACAACGCTCATCGTGAACAACATCAACAACGCGTCTTGCCTCACAGCGTGCTCCGGTGGCGGAACCTGCGGAGTGCCTTCCGGTCTGGGCGCGGGGAGCCTCACGACCACCACCGCGGCGCTGAGCTGGGTAGCAGTGAGCGGTGCCACGAGCTACACCCTGCAGTGGAAGCCGTCGAGCGCAAGTTCATGGACCACCGTTGCCGGGATCACGTCAGCGAGCTACAACCTGTCGGGTCTGTCGGCCAGCACCGCGTACCAGTTCCAAGTTCTTGCGGTGTGCAGCGGTGGTTCATCGGCGTACTCCACAGCGACAAGTTTCACCACCACGGGGACCAGCGGCTGTCCGGACATTCAAGAGCCCAATGGCACGACGGCAACGGCGAGCGCGATCACCAGCGGTGTGACCTATAACGCGATCATCTCGTCGAGCACGGATGCTGACTATTACCGGTTGACGCTTACGGCCACTTCGAACATCACGGTCACGCTGGGCAACCTGCCTTACGACTACGACCTGCGCCTGTTGAACAGCGCCGGAACCCAGGTGGCCAGCTCCACGGCCGGGAATACCACGGCGGAGAGCATCACCTACAACAACGCGGCGGCGGGCAGCTACTACGTGCATGTCTATGGCTACAATGGCGCCTTCAGCACGGCCACCTGCTACGCGCTCACGGCTACGGCCGCCGTCGTCACTTCGACCTGCACGGACAATTACGAACCGAACGAAACGAACGGAGGCGCTCGTACCATCGGGACGAACCAGGCCATCACCGCGCGCCTCGGCACGGCCACCGATGTCGATTGGTTCAAGTTCTCGAACAGCTCGGCACAGCGCTACATCAAGGTTACGCTCACCAACCTGCCGGCCAACTACGACATGCAGCTCTGGCGCGGAAGCGGCCAGCTCGGCTCGTCGACCAACAGCGGGACGACGAACGAGCAGATCATCTACAACAGCAACACCATCAGCAGCAACTACCGCGTGAAGGTGTATGGGGTATCCGGTGCGTTCAACGTGGGCTCCTGCTACACGCTTACGGCCCAGATCTCCGGTACGGCGTTCATGCCGTCCGGTGAACTGGAAGGTGGCGAAGCCTTCGTGGAGGAAGAAGCGACCGATGGCTTGGTCGCCATATTCCCGAACCCGGCACGCGAGACGGTGAACGTGGTGATCCCGGCCGGAGCCCAGGGGACGACCGTGGACATGATGGATGCCACAGGACGCGTGGCCATGAGCTTCGCCTCGCAGGCGATGAACGCGGAGCAACGCATCGTGATGGACGTGCGCGACCTGCCGGCGGGTATCTGGTTCCTGCGCGTGATGCAGGACGGAATGCCCACCGTACAACGTGTGGTGATCGAGCACTGAGCGGGGACGCTCGAAAGCGGCGGCTTGGTCTGCGGGTGGGCAAGCCGGGCCGCCGCGACTATTTCCAGGGATCACTTCGTTGCGCGCAACGCGAAGACCATGGGCAACCTGCCCTCCATGCCCTTGATCATGAAATGGCCGTCCGCCGTGGGCACCGTGTTCTGGAAGCAGTCGTAGGGCGAGCGGTCGAACTCGCGGAACGCTTCCAGACGCAGCCCTGCATCCAAGAGGTGCTGGAGCACATCGGCGATCGGATGGTTCCACCCGAACGATGGCAGATGGAGCGGTGCATCGCGATCGGCGTAGGAACCCGACTCGTTCTCGGCGATCACCTCCCGGTTGAAATAGGCGAATTGGACGTGGGAGAAGTCATTGCTGAACATCCAGAGCGCGGTGTGGAAGTCGGCGAAGACGAAGCAGCCTCCCGGCCTCAAATAAGCGGCGATGTTCGCGGCCCAGGCGCTCAGTTCCGGCAGCCAGCCGATCGTTCCGTAGGATGTGAAGACAACATCGAACCGGCCTTCCAGTTCGGGACGTCTGTCCAGCACATTGCTCTCGATGAAGGTGGAACGAAGGTCGCAGCGTTCGGCCAGCTCACGGGCCTTGGCGATCGCCGTGTCCGACAGGTCAAGCCCGGTGACATTCGCTCCGAGCCGCGCGAGCGACAAGGTGTCCTGCCCGAAGTGGCATTGCAGGTGCAGCACATCCTTGCCGCGCACGTCACCGAGCAGGTCCAGCTCGATGGCGTTCAGTGTGCCGCTGCCATGGATAAAACCCTCCACGTTGTAGAACGCGGAGGTGTAGTGCAGTTCGGCGCGTGCGTTCCACAGTGCCCGATTCGCCTGGAAGTGTCCGTCGTGGTCGCTCATCATTTGGGAAGGGGGACCTCCTTTTCCTGTACGGGCTGGAAGCGGCCATCCTTCATGCCCCAGGTGATCCAACGTTCGTGGTCGCCCTCTTTGAACTTCTCCATGTTGCTCACCATCGTGAGCCTGCCGTTCTCGAAGCGGAAGTTGCTGCCCCCGCGATGGAGCGCGCCATCGTACCACTGCGAACTGACCAGCCGGCGTTCAGCATCGAATATCGGCTGATGGATGCTGTCCAGCACCGCTGAGGAGACGAAGGTGTGTTGCGCGTCGCTCCAAAGCCAATAGCGGTGTTCCGGGTTCGTCAGGTCCTTTGCTGCGCGCATCACGCGGATGTCCTTGCGCCCGTCGAAGTCGAAGTCCATCAGCTGAACGCCGGGAAATTGTCCATCCTCGGTGGGGCAGGGGCACAGCATGTTGTCAACGGTGATGCGCGTGTACGGCTCCTTTTCGCCTTTTGTCGTCACGGTGATCGCTTCCACCTGGCACTGCACGCCGAGGGACATGTGCATGTGTGTGCTTACCAGGAAGCGGATCTCGTTCAGGCTGTCCACGAAGAGGTAGCTGTCCAGCTTCGGCTTCTGTTCTTCGGTCACCGGCGGGGCGACCATGGGTTCGCTCGATGCGCGGTAGTCGCTCATACAAGCGATGAGGAAGACCAGGGGCATGAGCCTTGTGGACATACGTGCAAGATTAGCGGATCGCAGATGTGCTGATGTGCGCAGCCAGACTGCGGTGGATCGGGTCTGTTGTGGTGAGCCCACCGCCGATCAAGCCCATCCGCTCCTTCTTCACATCCGCTTATCGCCCTATCCGCTCATCGCCCCATCCGCTCATCGGCAAATCATCAGCGCACGTCGTTCACCTCCACACCCGGGTACTTGCTCTTGTCGAAGACGAACACGCTCTCGTACAGGTCCACGTTCGGGGTGAACTTCTTCAGCGTGTAAGTCACTTCGTTGCCGTCCTTGTAAAGCACCTTCACCACTTTGGGCTGCACCTTGGCCTTGTCGATGGTCATGATCACCGTGTGGTAAGGCTTCTTGCCGGGCTCCAGGGGGAAAAGCTTGATCACCTGCTCCACCGTGCCGTCAGCGGCTTTCTTCTCCTCAACGAACTGGCTCTTGAAGCCCTGCTCGTAGATGGTGAAGAGCTTGGTCGGGTCCAGTTCCTTGTCCATGTCCGCGGGATCGCTCACGGTGACCTCGTTGCTCTTCTTGCTGTAGGTCCAGATCGCCTTGCCGTCGTTGATCACCGTGTTGTCGGTGAGCGCGAGGTTGAAGAGTTTACCCTTCACACGCACATTGCCTTCCTGCTTCACGTTCAGCTTGCTCGCATTGTTCACCAGCACGCTAGCGAAGTCCGCTTCGAAGCTTGTCCACGACTTGCTTTTGGCGATCAATGCGTCTACCACGGCCTTGCTTTTAGGGTCGTCTTGGGCGTGTACGGACGAGGTTGCTAGAAGTGTGAGAGCGGCGAAAGCGAACAACAGGTTCTTCATGTGCGGCGAAATTAGCCAGACCGTGTTGGCAATCCGCATGCCATGGGCCGTCTCGTGAAAGCGAGGTCAGTCAAGCAGGATCAAGCGTAGGCGTTCAAGCCCCTTTTCGCTCTGTACGCTCAGCACATAGATACCCTGAGTGAGATCGCCGAGAAATAACCCGATATCGCTTGTGGTCGCACGCAGACCTATCTCTGCACCGCTCAACGCCCACGCAGACGCTTGGTCGATTCGGTAGTTTAGGCCAGGTAGGTGGAGGTATGCGCCATTGATCGAACGGCTCACAATCATTGCCTGCGGAGGCCGGGTGTTCTGGGGCACACTTAGGGCGGAGCCTTCGTCCCCGAAGTAGGCGACCCGACTGTTGCTGTTGGAGTAGAACAGTTCAGGTGCGGAACTCCAGCCGATGTCGGCCAATCCGAAATAGACGGGTCCCCCTGGAGGTATAGGAACACCCGTTTGGAAATCCCCCAGATCCAAAGGACCAGTTCTTTCCACCCAGTTGATGAAGACCCCATTCGATTTGATCACATCGAGGTCCCCATCAGCATCCATGTCGTACATCACAAAGCCCGCGAAGTGATCGTTCTCTGGGGAGGAGACCTCTTCGACCAAGGTGAATGTTCCGATGCCGTTGTTCTCGAACAGCAGGACGCGATCGTAGTCGGAGAGTATCACATCCTGATCGCCATCTTGATCCAAGTCCATGGCGCGCGCAACTGGGTCGATATTTTCTTCAGAGATCAGGTGTGCGGTGCTGAACACGCCCCCACCCGAATTCTCCACCCAATACGTATTCGGGCAGGTCCCATCGCCAACCAACAGATCCCGGTCCCCGTCCCCGTCGAGATCGATGTCAGCGAAGATCGTGGGGTCCATCACCGTCAGATTGCAAACCGAACCTTGAACAGGGATCGTCGGCGAAAGCGACGAGAACACTTGCGCTCCGTTGTTGAGGTAAAGGCCCAAACCCATTCCAAAAGAACCGAGCACGTCGATGTCGCCGTCCAGGTCTACGTCGGTCAGATATGGTCGGAACATTACGGTGGGTTCGTCAAGGGGCGCAAAGGCGGCTAGTTCCCCTTGTCCCATGTTCTCATACCAGCCAAGTTGAGGTTGACCCTCACCTACGGCGGCCACGATGTCGACATCGCCATCGGAGTCCAGGTCGCCAGGTGCCATGCTGAACACAGAAAAGCCGATGATGGTGGAGTTTGAACTGAACTGGCCATTCCCTTCGTTCACCCGAACGCTCACGAAAAGGTCGTAGTGCAAACCGACGAGGTCTTCCTGTCCATCCCCATCCAGATCCACGATGTGGAAGTCCTCAAGATGCTGTGAGCTGTTGGTAATGATGTGCTCGGTTCCAAGTTGGGCCACGCATGGGATGCACGTGAAGGCGGTCCACATCCCGAAGGAGAAGCGTGCTTTCAGCATAGGTAAGGCCGTCGCGCTGATCGAAGGTAGAAGAAAGGGAACGATCGGTATCCCGGTCAAGCTGCCTTGCGCGGTGTTCGCTTGACAGCAGTCTTTTTCCGCGGCTTCTTCCACTTCAGCATCGTGCCTTTGCACTTGGGTGAACCGCAGCGGCAGGTCCAGGCCTTCAACTCCTCCTTCGTTGGGGGCGCGTTGATGACGATGCCGTAGTCGTACGTGATCTCCTCGCCCTTCTTGATGTTCCGCTTCGCCTCGATGATCACCTTGTCCTTGCGGCGGTCCTTGCCTTTGCTTTCGTGCACGAAGGCCTCACCGTTGGGCTCACAGCCGGTGTTGATCCAACGCGCATCATTGCCGTCCACGTTCGCGTCGATCACCCACTCCTTGTTCAGGATGAAGATGAAGGTGTGGCCCGTCTCCATGTCGGTGGCGTACTTCTCGTCCGACTCCTCGTGGGTGATGAGCTTGCCCTTGTATTCCATGATGGGCTCGCCCTTCTTGATGTCGGCGATGGCGAACACACCGTTGCCGTGGATCTTCGACTTGCGGGTCTCTACTTTGATCTTCATGTTGGGGAATTGCGGGCGCGAATGTCGCGTTTGTTGTCTGTTGTCGGTTGTTCGTTGTCCGGTGATGGGACAAGCGCGCGCGCTTCGGCGGTGCATTCACACTGCCGGCATCGGCAGCCCGACAACCGACAACGGACAACCAACAACCGATCGGCGTCAGAAGTAAGCCGTGCAGACGATGATCGCCGTGAGCACGCACACCAGGTCCACCAGCAGCATCACGCCGAGCGTGTAGCGGCTGTTCTTCACGGCCACGCTGCCGAAGTAGAGGGCCACTACATAGAAGGTGGTCTCCGCCGCGCCTTGGAAGAGGCAGACGAGCTGACCCGTGAGGCTGTCGGGGCCGTAGGTCTTCATCGCATCGAGCAGGAAACCGCGCGAGCCGCCCGCGCTGAAAGGCCGCATGAGCGCCACAGGAATGGCGTCGATCACTTCCTTGCTCACACCGACCGCCGCCATGGCCGAAGAGAGGCCGTCCATCACGATGCCCATCAGCCCGCTGTTGCGGAAGATGCTGAGCGCGGCGAGCATCGCGATCATGTACGGCAGCACGCGCAGACCCGTGGTGAAGCCGTCCTTCGCTCCGTGCACGAAGGAATCGAACAGGTTCGTGCCTTTTTCGGTGAAGTATTTCTCCTTCCACAGCGCGTAGCCGACGATGAGACCGATGATGAGCAGCAGCATGCCGTTGCTCAGGTTGTCCGTGAAGTGGAACTTGCCCACGCCGGCCAGCGTGGCCAGGTAGGCCATCAGCCCGGCGATCACCCCGCCGATGCCGAGCACGAAGAGCATCACCGGCACATTGAACAGGTTGATGCGCTGCCGGATGGAGACGAAGACCATCGCCGCGAGCGTGCCGACGAACGAGGTGATGATCAGCGGGATCATGATGTCCGCCGGATTCGCCGCGCCCATGGCCGCCCGGTAGCCGATGATGCTCGTGGGCAACAGCGTGAGGCCCGCTGCGTGCAGGCACAGGAACATGATCTGGCTGTTCGTGGCCTTCTCCTTCTCAGGGTTGTCGGCCTGCATGCTCTCCATGGCCTTTAGTCCGAAGGGTGTGGCCGCGCTATCCAACCCCAGGAAGTTCGCGGCGAAATTCAAGGTCATGAAGCCATAGGCCGGATGGTCCTTCTGCAGATCCGGGAATATGCGGTGGAAGATGGGCGAGAGCAGCCGCGCCACCTTTTCCATCGCGCGTGAGTCCACCAGCAGGTTCAGCAGGCCACAGAAGAAGGTGAGGTAGCCGATGAGCGGCAGCCACAGGTCCGTGATGGTGTTGCGGCAGATGGGGAAGAGGCCGTCCGCGGGAACCGTGCCGTGATGGACCCTCACCGTTCCGGTATTCGTCAACTGGTAGTGCGTGTCGCCATGGGGGAGGTGCGGGGCATCAGGGGTCCGGAGTTCTTCCAGTAGCGGCGTGCCACGAAGGTCCGCCGTGTCGATCTCATCCACCACGAGCGGCTCACCCTGTTTGCCGTTCACCAAAGAGCCCAACGAATATTGTCGGCCGGTGAAGAGCATCACAAAGATGTACGCGACGCTCAACAGGAGCATCCACGTCCAGAAACGGCTGAGGGCCATGCTGCGAAGTAGCGCATGGGCCTGTGGTCCCTTGACGCACGCCCACGCGTAGCTTGAACAAAAGCGTGTGGACGGTAACCGGCCGACCGCTCCGTCCGTTGCATCCAACGCCGACCCGGCGAAATGTTCCGGCAGGGGAGGTTGGAGCTCCGGCGTGGATGCCGGTGCACCAGGTAAGGGTAGGGAATGTCCGCAAGGATGTTCCCTATTCTGTTGAAAGCCTTTCCGCTCCATCCGGAACGGCTCCCATGCCCCGTCTATCTTCGGCGCCGCACACCAACCGTGAATCCATGAACCGACCGATACTTTTTGCCTTCAGCGCCGTGCTGCTGCTCGGCTCCTGTGTCTCCAAGAAGAAGTACGCCGCTTTGGAAGCGTCCAACGCCACGCTCAACCAGAAACTCGCGGACTGCAACCACAACCTGGACGACTGCAATTCGGCCAAGGCCACGGCTGAAGGAAAGGTCGCCAACCTCGAGACCAGCAACCAGCATCTGAAGGATCAGGTCGCGGAGATGAGCGTGACCAACCAGGCCCTGCTGAACAATGTGGGCAACATGGCCACGCTTTCCGCCCAGGAAGCCGCCAACCTGGAGAAGTCACTGGAGAACATCAAGGAAAAGGACCTGCAGATCACCCGCCTGCGCGATGCGCTCGACAAGAAGGACTCTGTCACGCTCGCGCTCGTGGTGAGCCTGAAGAGCTCGCTCGGCAACCTGAACGATACCGACGTCACCATCAACGTGGAGAAGAGCGTGGTCTTCATCTCCCTCAGCGACAAGATGGTCTTCACCAGTGGCAGCACGGATATCTCCGCTCGC
Source organism: uncultured Chryseobacterium sp. (assembly GCA_964649165.1). Classification (GTDB taxonomy): domain Bacteria; phylum Bacteroidota; class Bacteroidia; order Flavobacteriales_F; family PHOS-HE28; genus PHOS-HE28. The sequence goes on along the minus strand of CAZYPC010000002.1, from coordinate 84,091 downwards.
GCGCATGATGTACTGGCCAAAGTGGCCACCGTGGTGAACGACAAGCCCGATATGGAAGTGCTCGTGGAGGGTCACACGGACGATGTTCCCATCAAGAAGGACTGCATCAAGGACAACTGGGACCTCAGCGTGCTCCGGGCCACGGCCATCACCCGTACGTTGCAGAAGGATTTCAATGTGGATCCGGCCCGTGTGACGGCCGGCGGCCGCGCGCAGTACGTACCCTTGGTGCCGAACGATACGCCGGAGAACCGCAGCACCAACCGCCGCACCCGCATCGTGATCCTTCCGAAAATGGACCAGTTCTACAACATGATCGAGGACGGGTTGAAGAAGGCGGCGGGAGACGAGGAAACGAAATAGGCACGTATCTACGACCGAACGGCCTGACAGCGTGAGCGGTCAGGCCGTACGGCTTTCAGCGGTGTGTACGGCTATTGCGCCAGATGAAGACGCCGATGGCCACCACCACCGCAGCGATGAGCAGCCAGGAATAGAGGCTCGCGTTCGTCATATCCATTCCAAGGGGCAACCCCGGGCGCGAAGATGGTCAAGCATCGTGTCATAGTCATTGACCCCGGAGACCGGATCCGAATAGGAAAAGGAGATCGGATTCGCCGAAGCATTGGACGGTTTCCCCGATCACCTCGGACGCCCGGCCGAATAGCCTCATGGCCAGCGGAACATCCCCGGGCTCTTCGCGTTTCCCGGTACAGAAACCGCGTTATGCGACACACAACAAACCTCCTGTTCACCAGCGGCACGTTCGCCCTGGCGTTTTGTGCAATGGTATCGGCTCGCGCTGAAGGTCCTCCTGAGGCACCGCCTGCCATGAATGACGTGACTCTCACCGGATGGGTGCACGTGGACGACTATGACTTTGACGACGCCACCGTTCAGGTGGAGGTGAACGGAGAGGTGCAGACAGCCCACGTTTCCAGGTCGGGCCGTTTCGACATCGCACTGCCCGCTGGTACAGAGGCCACCTTGCGCTTTGAGCATCCGGGCCATTTGACCAAGGAGATACTGGTGGATACCCGCCATGCCCGGGATGGGCACCTGGGCCGGGATGTACGCCACGTGAAGTTCGCCGTGATCCTGGAGCAGGAGCGCTACATGCTCGGCCAGGTCTATGATGGGCCCGTGGGCAATCTGGGCTTCGACAAGGACGGTGGCTGCCTCACCGTGCAGCACACCAAAACGCTCGTGGTCGGCCGCAACCGCAGCCGCAAGCCGATGGTGTTCTGAGGTCGACCTCCTCCAGGCCCTTGCAAGGTCGTCGCGTTCTCGCGGTGACCTTGCGTGTTTTCAGGCTAGCGCGCAATGACCAGCCGTACATGTCGAACGCGATCCTCGTGATCGCTGACGCGCAACGTGTACAGACCGGATGGCAGAGCGCTGGTGTTCAAACTTCCCATCGGCGCCCCGAGGCGTTCGCGTATAGCGGTGCGTCCATTCGCATCCATGATCGCGCAGTCAACCGCGCCGCGTGCACCAGGCATCGCCACGAAAATGAGATCTTGGGCGGGCACAGGGTACAGGTGCAAGCCCTTTTCTTCAACAGTCTCACGGAGATCGGTGCTGAGGTCATCATCCGGCGCGCCCATAGCGGCCACGAACAAGCGGCCTTGCGGGGGCATCAGGATGGTGTCGAAGGTGCATTGGAAGGAGGCGTAATAGCCGCCGACGATCACCGGGCCGTCCACCCGTTTGTCGATGCAGGTGGCCCACTCGTCGCCGCTGCTGTTACCGGCCACGCTCACGAACGCCACACCACCGGATGGCTCCGTGCGTGCCACGAAGATCCCTTCGCTGTTGGTGAAGCCACCGCTCACCACGCTGATGGTATCGAAGGAGACCGGCCCGTAATACTGACCCGTCCAGTAAGCGTTGCCCAGCCCGTCGGACACCACTCCGTTCCCGATATCAGGACCGGGGCCACCGTGATGTTGGACCCAATCCAACGTGCCGTCGTTGCTGAACCGGGCGAGGTACGCGTTGTCGTAGCGTCCGTACTGTCCGAACGGTTCGCCCATCCAGAGCACGTTCTGGTGGATGTTCCCGGTGAAATAGATGTGCCCGTCGCTGGCCACGGAAACGTCATAGCCGTACATGTCGCCCAGGCCGTTGGCCACGGTCTGAGACCAGCCAGCGCCACCATCATAGGCGACCTTGGCCATGAAGGTACCCACGTACGGGTCCTGCTGCGGGCGGCTGTAACCGGTGATGTATGCGTTCCCCGCATCATCCACGTCCATACCATAGGCACCGAAGTCGCCCGTGCTACCGCTCACCATGGACGCGTCCACGAGGTCGCCATCGGCTGCTTCGTAACGCACGATGAACGCGTTGAAGATCCCGCTGGTGTTCTCCAGTTCTTCGCCGCTGAACACCACATTGCTGTTGAGCACACCGCCCATGTACACCAGGCCGGCCCCACCGACCGACACCGTGTAAGCGTAGCTGTACCCCACGGCCCGACGGTACCACTGCAGGTCGCCGTCCAGGTCGAATTTCACCAAGGTCGCTTCGCGGCCCGTGGGACCCGGCTCGCTGCCGATGATCCAGGAGCCGTTCCAATCCACCGTGTCCTGGAACGTGCCGACGGCGTACGCGTTTCCCGCGTCATCCACGACGAGATCGTTCAGTTCGTCGTACAGTTCACCGCCTATGGTGATGATCCACTGCGGGTCACCGCTGTCATCCACGCGCGCGATGAAGCCGTCCTGTTCGCCGTGGGACACGATGGTGTCCATACTGGTCCGGAGCGTGTCGGTGAATTCCCCGCATACCAGGGCACCGCCATCCGGCAGGGCCGCGACGGCTTCCACGCGCGATTGCACTGAAGCGAAGAACGGTGTGGCCCAGTTCCACGACTGGGCGGGGGTCATCAAGGGTGCGAGGAGAAGCAGGGTGGCGGCAGTGGGACGCACGTTCATTGCAAGCGGGTCATCGCGGAAATGTACACGTTGCTATCGCTCAGGTTCACCGATCACCTGACCAGAGCGGTCACTGGCTGTCCGGCTGCCCGTACGAGATCATCCACTGGATGCCATACTTGTCGCGGCACATGGCGAGGAGCTTCGCCCAGAAGGTGGGTGCGGCTCCATCGTCACATGGCCACCGTCGCTCAGGGCATCGTACCACTTCTTCGCCTGCTCTTCATCGGCGGGGCTCAGCGACAGGTGAATGTTGTTGCCCGTATTGAATGGAGGGTCGAACCCTTCGGGCGCATCACTGCCCAGCAGGAAGGCCGCGCCATTCACCATCAGGTAGACGTGCATCACCTTATCGCCGTGGTTCTCTGGAACCTTGTATTCAGGGGGGCATTTCCTTGAATCGGCCGATGTAGCCGAACCCGCCACCGAAGACCTTCTTTTAGAAATTGAAGGCCTCTTCGCAGGTGCCAGGAACGTTCAGTTAGGGGGTGGGGGAGTTCATGCGGATCGTTGGTCGGCTGAATACATTCGTTAGGCATCCTTTCTCTGATCCGAACGTCAACCACAGCATCACCTCTTCGAATGCACAGGATCACTACCGCCGCCCTCTCGCTCCTGGTCACGAGCGCATCGCATGCCCAGCAATGGTACTGTCAGAATCCCACCTACGCATCCTCCACGCCGACCAACCGCGGTATGGTCGCTTTCGAGGCCGGTGGAAAAGGATTCTTCGGTTACGGACTGTCCACGAACTTCCAACATTCCGCATCATTCGCGGTCTATGACCCCGCCACGAACACTACAGGCTTGACCACCGCGTGGTCGCTTCCGCGATCGCAGTGTACCGCGTTCAGTGTCGGGGGATACGGATACGTAGGATTGGGCTTCATCGAGGAATCGCCCGATCCCGCCTACGTGAACGATGTTTTCCAGCGGTTCGATCCGGTTTCGCAGCAGTTCACCGGGCCCATCGCCCCTTTTCCCGGTGGACCGCGACTGGATGCTGTGGCCTTTACGATCGGCAACAAGGCCTATGTAGGCGGAGGGGGGGATGTGGGGATCGATCCGGGCACTCCAACCCTGGAGAATGATCTGTGGGCCTACGACCCGGCCAACAACACGTGGACCGCGCGCGCTGACATGCCTGCGAACATCTCCGGAGGTCGCGCTTTCGCCATCAACGGAAAGGGATTCGTGATCCCGGACGGGACGAACACCCTATGGGAATATGATCCGACGGCGAACAGTTGGACCACCCGGGCCGCAGTACCTGGTCCCTTGTATTCCGGGCGGTGCGTATTCACCCTGAACGGGAAGGCCTACCTGGGAACGGGGTCATTGTCCGGCTCTGATGTCCAGACCTTCCAGGTGTACGATCCCCTGGCCAACACATGGTCCGTGGCCGCGCCGATGTGGGCCGCCTTCGGTCGGCGCGGGGCCGTCGCCTTTTCGATCGGCAACAGCGCGTTCGTCTACGGCGGAGAGCGCGGTTCGAATACGATGCTCACCGATGTCTGGATGTTCGGTCCGGCGACCACCCCACCGATGGACACTTGGACCCAGCGCCCATTCCTTCCCGCCAATGGACGATCCTTTCCGATCGCCTTCAGCATCGGGAACAAGGGATACGCGGGTGGTGGCTCCGGGTACAGTGACTTCTGGGAGTACGATCCTTCAGCAAAGACCTGGACAGCCCGGGCCGCGCTTCCGGCCAATGCGGACGAAGGCTTCTCGATCGGTGGCAACGGATATGTGACCACAACGGCCGCCACCGGTAATTTCTTCGCGTACGATCCGGTCGCCAACACCTGGTCACCGCGTGCGGACCTTCCAGGGGGAGCACGCTCCCTTGCCGCGAGCTTTTCCTTGGAGGGCAAGGGCTACGTTGGCGGAGGATCGATCGGTGGGGTACGACAGGCCGATCTCTGGGCGTTCGATCCCGCATCGAATTCCTGGACCCAACGCGCCAACCGTCCGGGCTCTGCGGTACACAGCGCCTCCGGTTTCGCGATCGGCAACAAGGGGTACATGGGCGGTGGCAACTTGGGCGGGAGCAGTGCCTCCACCGGTTCCATGCATCGGTACGATCCGACGACCGACACTTGGACGACGGTGGCCAGTTTGCCGCTCGGGAACAAGCAGAGCGCACAAGCCTTCGTTGTGGGGAACAAAGCCTATCTGGGCGGCGGTTTCACCGGCGGTCCCGGTTACCTGAAGCGGTTCGATGTGTATGATCCGTCCACGAATACCTGGACACAGCTCGTTGATCTCGGCGGCAACTATCGGTTCAACGGCGTCGGTTTCAGCATCGGGGACAAGGGCTACGTGCTCGGGGGGCAGCAGAACCCTACCACGTCGAGCCCTTCCTCCGGCGGGTTCTTCGATTCGAACACGTTCTGGGAATTCAATCCTTCCACGATCGCGGTATCGCCGCGCATATGCCTGGAGGGACCCTACGATCAAGGTACCGGCCTGATGAGCGATGCCTTGCGGACGAACGCGCTGCTTCCCGCCGTGGATCCCTACGGTGCCAATGGTTACCCCTTGCCGGGTGGCACCTATTCCGATCTTCTTTTCCCTGGTATCCCCACCACCACGAGCAGTAACGCGGTGGTGGATCGTGTCGTGGTCGAATTGCGCGATGGAGGCACCCCCTCGCAGATCAAGGCGAGCCGGCACGTCTGGCTGCAGCGCGATGGCGATGTGGTGGACATGGACGGGACCTCACCGGTCCGGTTCACCGTGCCTCCGGGCAGCTACCATGTCGCCATTCGCCACCGCAACCACCTGGGCGTGATGACCGCAACGCCGATCCCCTTGAGCTCCTCGCCTGCGACGATCGACTTCCGGAACGCGGGAACCGCCACCTACGGGACGGCGGCGCAAAAGACCTTGGGAGCCGTGCGCGCGCTGTGGGCCGGCGACGCCACCTTCGACGGGAACATCCGATACACCGGATCCGGTAATGATCGCGATCCCATACTGACCATTGTCGGCGGTACCTCGCCGAACAACAGCGTCACGCTCTATTCCGCGCGCGATCTGAACATGGACGGTCAGGTGAAGTATACCGGATCGGGCAACGACCGTGATATCATCCTCACCAATGTCGGGAGCACCACGCCGAACAACACGCGCGTGCAGCAACTGCCATGAGCATGAGGCGCTGGGTTGAAGCAGGGGTCAGGGACAACGCGTTCACGGATCTTACCCAACGCGGGAGGTCGAATCGCGGGGTTAGCAAGTCGGGGCAGTTGCGAAGGGCCCGAAGTAAGTAGGGCACGACTCTACGTGGTCTCAACGTGGCGATCACTTGGTCGCGCGATGATCGTCCGCGAGGCGAGCGTTCAACAGATGGACGTACCTCAAGAAGATGAACTCCCGATCCTGGTCCGGCTCCGCCTTGAACTTCTCCATCAGATCCAACGTGCCCCGGTCTTTGAACCGTGCGATGAGGTATTCCTTCGTTAGGATCCGGCTGTTGCCGGTCTTCAGGCTGAGGATGAACTGGTAACGTTCCGGTCGCGCGGTGGCCGCAGCGATCGCTCCGCCAATACCTCCACAATATATCAGGCGCCATGACCGCCTCGGCGGTCGCTTTCGCGCTGAAGACGAGGTATTTACCCCGGTGAGTGACCAGGTTGTACCACGGGCCCAATTCCTGTCGGGCACAGTTCGGGAAGAACGAATCGCCTTGGTCGACAGCGTATGCCTCCCGCTTCAGGATCCTTTTCGCCACAAGTTCCCCTGGGTCCATGATCTTGAAGTCGCATCCACCGTTCGATGAAAGGTCTGAGTCCGAACGGCGTATCACCTGCTGGTTGGCTCGAATAGACGGTTGCCCGGCTTTCAGTTCCTCAATGGTCATGTATACCGGCGGGCAGCAGGGCGATCTGCGCGTTGGCGGTGGCGAGCAGGAGCAAGCAACAGATGTTCAGCAGGTAACCACAGGGCGACACTTTGAGCTTCGTATCCGATGAGCGGGCGCGATCAAGGTATGTACACTGCATGACCTCGCATGTCACGCAAGGTCAGGAAGCGTGACCCCTGTAAGACCGGCCTCAGGTGCGCCAAGGATCCCCTTCACTGGATGGCCACCTTGACGGCGTGCTGCCCTGTCGGACCAGACAAGGCCAAGGTGTAAATACCGGGTGGTGGTGTCCCGATCTCGAGGATGCGATTTGTTGCGGTCGCGTGGGATCGCCCGCGAGCCACCTGGCTTCCCAATTGGTCGAGCAGCACCCACTCCAAGACACCGGGGCCCGCGGACCGGAGCGTGAACGTGCCCCGCGACGGATTCGGGAACACCGCGAATTCCGGAGTCGCCCATGGAAAAGTCGCTGCGGTGTTGATGTCTTCCGGCTCGAAGTGCGCTAACCAGTAGTCGAATTGGCCCTGCGACTGCGCGTACAAGGGGCCCATCGCATCGCCCGGCCCGATGCTCAACGAATCACCGAATTCGCCGCAAGCGTATATCCGGCCCTCTTCGTCGCCGACCAGATCCTCACAAGTGGCATAGTCGCGAAGTCCCAAGCATCCCTGATAGGTCCCGGCCGTGTCGTACCGCGCCACGAATCCAGCGGTCAACCCGAACGCGAGCAGCGTGTCCACCACCGGTGACCCGAACCCGATATCGCCATTGATCGAACCAGCCAGGTCCAGATAGGCACCGTGCGCATCGAAGCCCCGAACGGTCAAGACCACCCCGGAATGGGCGATGCTTCTGTGCCACAAGTAGTGCATGGTCGGGTCATATTTCGCGATGCCATCCGCAGAGCCGACGAAATAGTGCACACCGCTGTTGGGGTCCATGTCCATCTGGAACGCCGTGCTCACATGGATATAGATGCAGCCCGCCGCATCGACATCGATCGAATAGGCCTCCGAACCACCGCCGGACTGCAACGGCACCCGCCAGTGGAGCGTGCCGTCCGTGCCGTATTCGTAGATCCCGATTGTCAAGGCGCCGTTCTCGCTGGAGAGGAGCAACAGCGAGGAGTCGTTGCGCGCCACGATGCCGGCCGCGTGATCGTCGTCGAACGCCCAATCATGCTTCAGGGCCCACTCGAAACCGCCATCCGCGTTCAGCTTGGTGATGAAGAAGTCATCCCCGGTCGAGGTCAGCGTGAACGTCTCGGACAGGTCCGGGTTGAAGTCCATCGCACCTTCGAAGTCACCGGCGATGTATACGTTGTCCTGGCTGTCGACATCCAGGCCCGACAAGAAGTGATAATCGGTTCCAGGGTACTCCCAGTTGCGCACCCACAACACGTTGCCCATCGGATCGGTCTTGGCCACGCGCATGCCCGTGTTGTCCGTGTACTCGCCCGCCAGGTACAGGTTGCCGGTTGTTGGCGAGCAACGCAGGTGGATCTTCATGAGCGGGGGGATGTTGCTCGTACCATCGTCGAACGCGGTCTGGCAGCGCTGCACATGTAAGAGTTCACCAGAAGGGGCATATCGCGCAACGAAGAAGTGCATCGTGTCCGTCAGCACCTCATACACGCCGGCTCCAGCATCGAAATCGATCAAATCATATCCATCGATGGTGCCGAAGACGACCACGTCTCCATTCGGCGCGATGTCTACCGCACAGCCCAGTTCGCCAAGGTTCGTACCTGCATGCTGAAGCCAATGCACGTCCTGGGCCAGGAGGCCTTGGACAAGTGCCGCGATGCTGAGCGGAAGGAGGAGCGTTCTCATGGATGGTGTTCTGTGACATAAATATGCGATCGCGCGGTTCGTTGGCAACGTGCTTAGAGCCTCTTCAGGATCTTTTCCGTTGGTGAAGATCACAATCCATGCTTGAAAACTATCGGGTTCTGGGTGTAGCAGTGGGAGCGGAATGGATCTGGTTTGAGCATGAAGCGTCAAACCAGCCGCCGCAAGGCATATCCGAGCGATATCAGCCGAGAGCAGTTCGAGTCGATCCGGGCCGATCTTGAAGGTCACAAGAAGCGGACAAAGCCCCGCGAACATGATCTGTACGAGGTGTTCTGCGGCCTTCTTGAGTCGGAGCAGGGTCACCGTCCGGGTCATCTTGGGTTGGAGCAGGGTCACCGTCTTCGGGACCCTGCTCCATCATGGCTGCGCTACCTTGCCCTCATGTCTGTTCGCACTGACCACCAGAAGGACGGCGGTGTGTTCTTCTGCACCTTCACGTGTTTCCGGTGGCTGCCGATGATCGACCGTGTCTCGATGTACGAATGGATGCACGACTGGTTCCGGCGGTTGCACGCAGAAGGTGAACGCATGGTCGGCTACGTCATCATGCCCAACCACCTGCATATCCTGTTGCTCGTTCAGGAAGGGCACTCGATCAACCGGATCCTGGCGGAAGGCAAGCGGTTCATGTCCCACGAGATACGGAAGCGGCTGTTGGAAGGCGATGATCAGGACGTGCTTGCCTTGTTTTCCGTACCCATTCGGACTTCGAAGAGGAGGGGAGGGCGATGAGACGTGTTGGGCGCAACAACGAAGAGACCGGAGAGCGAGTTGTCCTTGCGATCGGATCCAGTGATCTCATGGCTATGGCCGAACCTGGATCCAGGCAGGGAGGAGTGATGTTCAGCGTGATGAAAGAGAGCCCGTTCCGCTGAGCTCGCTGGATGGTGGCCGAACGTTCTTATGCTGGCTGATGCGACAACCCCTCGCGATGCTCCTCGTCTTGTACGGGATGGCTCGATCGATCCTGAACAATTCCCCCACGTGGCTTGCGGTCATCTCCATCGCTCTCGGCATCCAAGCATCGCATGCCCAGCTTCCCTTCGTTTACTCGGTGACCATATCGGATTCGGCTTATACCTACCAACCACATGTTGAACGCATCGCCCCAGCGCAGTACCGGATCCTGGGCCATTGTGCGATCAACGACGAAGGTTGGTTCTGGCAGGCTGACCTGAGCGCGGACGGTACGCTCGGCCCCATGGTGCGCGTGCGTACGGACGTCACGTATATCCCCTACGAGCCGGTGAGCGTGCACACGACGGACGGGGGACATCTATACAGCTATCAATACTCGGCCAACGGCACGCGATACCTGGTCTTCCTCCGCGTGGCCGAGGACGGCACACCGCTATGGGAACGACGCTATCCAAGTACGGCGGGTACCTTTCTTTCCCAAGACGCCGATGTCCTGGTGGAGAAGGACGATGGCTTCTACCTCCTCGGTGAGTTCAACGACGGTGACGTCTTCTCGGGTTCCGGGTATTCCCTCTTACACATCGGTCCTGACGGATCGTTCATTGATGCCGTGCATTATGGTCTGGGAGATATCCAATCGACGATCGCCGACCAATTGGTCCACACATCGGATAATGGACTGATCGCTGTTTCCACGGAGCACCCGTACTACAGCAACGCGCACTATCGCTATGTCTCCGTGCAACGCTTCAATGCGGCACGCGAGCCGCTCTGGTCCTACAAGTATTCCTACGGCGACTTCCATTTCGTGAGCAGTGTGGTGGAAACAACTGATGGCGGTATCCTTATCAGCGGGCAGGTGCGACTCGCGTATCCGGGGCCTTTCCTTCCGTATGTGTTCAAGGTTGACAGCCAGGGCCAGGTGCTCTGGGGAAGGCTCAGGCGCTTCGTATCTCCGGCGACCACCTATGATGTCATCGAAGAAGCGGATGGCCATCTGCTTTGGCTGGGCGCTGATAGCGTGAACACCTTGGTGGCCCGAATGGATAGTGGAGGCGCGATGGAGGAGGTGATCCGGTACACGCTGCCATCCTCGGGCAATTTTATCCGTTGGTCTTACGACGCTTCGGCCAATGAGCGACTGCTGGCCGGCTACGCGTACTATCCGCATGGTTTGATGGAAGTGATGCGGGTCGACGCGGACCTGCTACCGCCCTGTGGATGGGAACCTGGACCGTTCCCCTCCGATTCACTTGTCACCCCGGAGGTCACGGAATTCCCTATCAGCCTCATCGCCGATACGCTCTTTTCATTCGACTCCACGGCCGTGAGTTCCACCGGCACGCTTGATATTTCCAACCCCTGCCTCTCAACAGAGATCGCAAAACGCGACCATGCGCTCGCGCTCCCCTGGCCGAACCCGTGTTCCGACGTGCTTCATATTCCATGGGCCGACCACATGCCGCACACGATCTCCATCCGTGATGCACAAGGTCGATCGGTTCGCGAACTCCGGTTGACCGCTCGTGGGTCCTCGATGATTGTGGACATGCAAGGCCTCAGTCCAGGGATCTATCTCGTGCGCCTCTTTTCCGGGGACGTGCAGCGATCTTGGCGTGTGGTGATGGAGTGAACCTGGACAAGGTACATGACGACGTAAGCATCTTCATCGCACACGAAGATCACCTTCTCGATCTCCGTACCGCGCGCACCGGCCAATGCACCCTCGATCCGAACCTGTTGGAAACCGCAGTTCTCCAAGACGCGGATCGAACCCGCATTGTCGAAGGCGGCACTGGCGTTGAACGGCCGGGTCTTTACCTCTTCCAGAAAGGACGCATGGCTTCGGTCGCGATGCTGCGGCCCCAGTGCGACCGGTCGATCCCATAGGTCACCTGTGGCTCGCCGTTCATGAGCCAGAGGCCCACACTAGGTTTGAGCAGGGTCACTGTCTTCGGAGCCCTGCCTTCTCTCTCTGTGCGCCCGCAGGGTCACCGTCCTCGGGACCCTGCGTTCTCTACCTTCACCACATGTCCGTCCGCACCGATCACCTGAAGGATGGCGGTGTATTCTTCTGCACCTTCACGTGTTTCCGGTGGCTGCCGATGATCGACCGTGTCTCGATGTACGAATGGATGCACGACTGGTTCCGGCGGTTGCACGCAGAAGGTGAACGCATGGTCGGCTACGTCATCATGCCCAACCACCTGCACATCCTGTTGCTCGTCCAAGAAGGGCATTCCATCAATCGCATTCTGGCCGAGGGAAAACGGTTCATGGCGTACGAGATCCGGAAGCGGCTCATCGCTGGGGATCATCAGGACATGCTCGCGGTGATGGCCGGTGGCGTGCGCGCAGGCGATGAGCGTCGGGGTTCGCTCTACCGCGTGTTCGAGACATCTTCCGATATCAAGGAATGCTGGAGCGAGAAGTTCCTGCATCAGAAGCTCGACTACATCCACAACAACCCGGTCAGCGGGAAATGGTCACTGGTGGATGACCCAGCGTTGTATGCCTACTCGAGTGCGGGGTTCTACATGCTGGGGTCGGAACCGGCCGTACCGTTGCTGCACATGGGGGAGTTGGTGTAAGGGAGCTTCAGGAGCCGCAGGGTCCGCTCCGTGCCGGAGGTATGTATCGGCGTGACCCTGCGTGGACTCATCTCACAGGGTCCACGCAGGGTCACCCCAACCAGGATGTGCGCGCAAGCAGGGTAGGGGACCCTGTGATTCAAGGTCTGGTTAACTAGCGCTCAGTGCGGGAGGTGCGTATCGGCGTGCTCCCCGCGCCGACTCAGGATGCCCGCCGGTCTTTCCACCGTACCGTCAATCGTCCGAGCGTGTCGAGTTTTCCTGCTCCAAAGGCGATGTTCTTGTACACTTCGATCACCGCTTGCTCTTTGTCTCGCTCGCGGATGAAGGCCTGATGGCCACCAAGGGCATGGAGCAAGGGTTTGGAACCGGAGTGTGTCATTTCATCAGCACGTATCAGCAGTCGATCCGTTCCGCTGATGTTCGCGATGTTCACGGTGCAGTAGCCGTCGTAGTAAACGTATCCGAGCGAAGTGCCGAATAAACCGAACATGCGGTGGGTGCGGCGGCGATCGATCCATACATCCAGGATGATCGTATCGGGCAGGTCGCTCTCCACTTCGACTTGGAGAGGGTCTGTGATGTCTATTCCCTGTTCGATCGAAGCTGCTCGAGAAGGGGAGAAAGTAGTCGATTCGTAGAGGATCTGTCCGTTCAGTGCCCAATAGGAGAGTCCTAGGTAGATGACTATCAATGCGGCCAGCAGATATAGAAAGGGACTCCAACCGCGCAGCTTCTTGTTCGGCATGGCACGAGATCAGAATCCCCCTCAGAATCCCCCCATCCCCGGCCCCGTCGGCACCCCCGCATTGAGGTGCGCATGCAGCGCCGCCTCATTCGGGATCAGCACCCGCCGCGCCTTCGAACCTTCGAAGCCACCAAGAATGCCTGCCGCTTCCAGCTGATCCACGATACGCCCAGCGCGGTTGTACCCGAGCTTCAGCTTGCGTTGGATCAGTGAGGTGGAGCCCTGTTGCGTTTGCACCACCACGCGCGCGGCCTCTTCGAACATGCTGTCGCGCTCGCTGTCGTCGATGTCGCCGCCGCCTTCGCCTTCTTCGGTAGGCACTTCGGGCAGGATCAGCGCATCGGGGTAGCCGCGTTGCTCGCCGATGAACTCGGTGATCTTCTCCACCTCCGGCGTGTCCACGTATGCGCATTGGATGCGGATGAGGTCGTTACCGGTGCTCAGGAGCATATCCCCGCGGCCGATCAGCTGGTCGGCACCGCCGGCATCCAGGATGGTGCGGCTGTCGATCTTGCTCGTTACGCGGAAGGCGATGCGCGCCGGGAAGTTGGCCTTGATGGTACCGGTGATGATGTTCACGCTGGGGCGCTGCGTTGCGATGATCAGGTGGATGCCGATGGCGCGGGCGAGTTGTGCGAGTCGCGCGATGGGCGTTTCCACCTCGCGGCCGGCGGTCATGATCAGATCCGCGAACTCGTCCACCACGAGCACGATGTAGGGGAGGAAGCGGTGGCCGTTCTCAGGGTTCAGTCGGCGGCCGATGAACTTGGCGTTGTACTCTTTGATGTTGCGCACCTGCGCGTTCTTGAGCAGCTCGTAGCGCTCGTCCATCTCGATGCACAGGCTGTTGAGCGTGGCCACCACCTTCTTCGTGTCGGTGATGATCGCCTCGCCCTCGCCGGGCAGCTTGGCCAGGAAGTGGCGCTCGATCTTGTTGAAGAGGGTGAGCTCCACCTTTTTCGGGTCAACGAGCACGAACTTGATCTGGCTCGGGTGCTTCTTGTACAGCAGCGAAACGAGGATCGCGTTCAAGCCGACGGACTTCCCTTGACCGGTGGCGCCCGCCATCAGCAGGTGCGGCATCTTGCTCAGGTCGGTGACGAAGGTCTCGTTGGTGATCGTCTTGCCCAGCACCACGGGCAGGTCCATCGTGGTGTTCTGGAATTTCTCGCTGGCGATCACCGCGCGCATGCCCACGACCTGTGGCTTGCTGTTCGGCACTTCGATACCGATGGTGCCCTTGCCGGGGATGGGCGCGATGATGCGGATGCCCAAGGCGGCGAGACTCAGGGCGATGTCGTCCTCCAGGTTCTTGATCTTGCTGATGCGCACGCCCGCCTGCGGGATGATCTCGTACAGCGTCACCGTCGGTCCGATCGTCGCCTTGATCTTGTCGATGCCGATGTTGTAGTGGGAGAGGGTCTCCACGATGCGGTTCTTGTTCGCCTCGAGTTCCTCTTTCGTCACGGTGAGCTCGCCGCTGCCGTGGTCCACGAGCAGGTCCAGCGGCGGCAGTTCGTAGTCGCTCAGGTCGAGCTTCGGGTCGTACTCGCCGAACTCCTGGAGCTTGGCCTGGATCTGCTCTTCGGTGAGCACCTCGTCCGGAACGGGCGCGGCCACGCTCATGCCGTCCACGTTCATGGGGATGGGCGCGATGATCGGATCCACCGGAACTCCGTCCGCGACCGGCCCGATGATCTCCATTTCTTCCTCCTCCTCTTCGCCCTCCTCGACTTCTTCTTCTTCGGGTTCGTCCACTTCCAGTTCGATGGCGTTCGTCACCTCCATCGGTTCTTCAACGACCGGCGTCTCCACCTCGAAGGCGGGGCCTGTCGCGGGCTTCGCTTCCGCAACGATCGGCGCTGCCGCGGCGGCTGCCGCGACCTTCTCCTTGAGCTTGTTCGGCGTTACCCAGCCTTCCGGGTCTTCCGTCTCGGCCTCTTCCCCGACGATCGCTTCGGCCTTGCGCGCGAAAAGATCCCCCAACCAGGTGAACGATGGGTTGAAGGTGTACACCGCGAACGCCGTCGCACTGAAGAGGATCAGCGCTCCAGCACCAAAGCCGCCCAGCCAGCTGCTCAGGTGCGCGTTGATGGTGTAGCCGATGCCACCGCCGAGGAACATGTACTCGCTGTGCGCGAAGAAGAAGCCCAGCAGCGTGGGTACCCAGAAGAGGGTCATCAGTGTCCAACGGAAAGTCTTGTTGCGCGGCAGCAGCCAGGTGCCCAGCACCACACGCAGGCCGCCGATGAAGCACCACAGCACCGCGGCGAAGGCCGCCATGCCGAACCACTTGTAGATGAACTGGTGGCTCACGAGCGCACCGAGCTTGCCCAGCCAGTTCTCCACCTTCACGCCCGGGCTGAAGATCTCGCCCCACGGCCGGGCCATCAGATCCTGATCGATCCGCCAGGTGATGAGGTAGCTTGTGAAGGCCACCAACAGGTATACCGAACCGAGCACCAGAAAGAGCCCGCCCACCTTGTGAACGCGCTCGTCGGCCATGAACGCCTTGAATTTCGCGAGGCGGCTTTCCTTGGCCTCCTTCTCCTTTTTCTTACGAGGCTTGCGCTCCTTCACGGGGGCGGCTTCCTCCACGTCAACGACCTCTTCCGGTTCGGGATCGCGGAGCTGGTTCTTCTTGGTGGCCAAGGCTGGAAAGGGATCGATCCTCCGCTTCGGCGCGGAAGACCCAGCGAAATTCCGGGACCCGTGTAGGAGAACGGACCACAAAGGCCCGCGATTATGAACAGGGGATCGTGCGGGGGCGAAAAGCTTCAAGGCTCAAGTCCCAAGCTCCACGTCCCCAAGGGTGTACTTGAAGCTTGAGACTTGAGCCTTGGCCTTGGAGCTTATCTAGAAGCCATCTCAAAATAACCCTTTGGGCTGCGCCGCGTCCTTTCCCGACCATCCGGCGTTGCTCAACCCTTACAGAGCGCCCGGCTATGCGCGGGTTTCGCGCCTTGGCTGGTCGCGAAATGCCATCGGCTCGCTTCCAAAAGCCATTTTGAGATGGCTTCTAGTTCTGGAAGGTGCTCAGCACCTCGGCCAGCTCATGATGCAGCACCTCGGGCGTCACCTTGTCGTGGTCCGGCTTGGCCTCGAATTTCGAGGCATCGACGGGCCCGGGGGTCACGGAGGTGGCATCGAGCTTCATGCGCATGCCATACTGCACCATCTCGTAGCGCAGCAGTACCCCTGGGATCTCCATATAAGGGCCGTACCAGTTGGGACGGTCCATTCGGATCGCGTCCGTGTACCAGAGTTCCACCTCCGGTTGATCGATGCCGTTGTAGACCGCGATCGCCTTCTTACAAGGGAACCCCGCGATCGTATCGGTTGCCGAGGTGTAGAGGATGGTGAGCGCGGCCGACTCCTTGTTGAACAGCACCAGATCCCTCGGACCGAGCTCGCTGACAAGCTTCTTGCTCATCACGCTCATGTGATAGTCCATGATCTGTTCCGGGGTGTTCACGATCATGCTCGTGCGGAACACCCCCATGCCGGCACTCAGGTCGGCCACCTGGTGCTCCTCGTTGAAGTAGAGGGTGGTTTTCTCCGGCAACATCCCCGCCATCAGGCCGTTGGGGTCATAGTCCGGGAAGCTGAGGGAGTACTCGATCACGCCTTCTGTTACCTGGTCCTTCATCAGCGTTTCCCCGCAGCCGCTGCTCAATGCAGCTACCGTGAGGGAGACCAGGATCGCACAGAGGGAAGGGGTCCGGCACGTCATTGGCTCAGGGTTGTTTTCCGGAGAGTGGCCCCTCATACGGGCATCTTCGGGAAAGCGTTGCGATCGGCCTCCCGGTCCGGGGTCTTCGGAACGATCTTTGGTCCTGATAGGCGATCCCCACCATGGCGTCCACCCCGCTCCGGCTTGCGAACCACCTGTTCTGGCGCGCGGGTATGGGTCTTACGCCGGCCGAAGCGCGCGACCTGGCCACCAGACCCTACCCTGAACTGGTGGATGTCCTTTTCAGTTCAGCGAAGGCATTCACCCCCATCAGAACCGAACATGTCACCGCCACGGATGACGGCTACAATGCCATGAAACCCACGGCGCAATTCAAGTACCGCAAGGCCAGTCGGGAGGCACAGCGCAGGCTGAACGCGCTTTGGCGGCAGCGCCTGATCACAACGGAAGGTTGTCTTCGGGAGAAAATGGCGCTTTTCTGGCACGGGCACTTCGTGGCTTGGAGCCATTGGTCGAACAGCACGGAGCAATACCTGAACGTCCTGCGTGAACATGCCTTGGGGGATCTGGGTACGCTGCTCAAGCAAGTGAGCCGTTCTTCAGCGATGCTGGCCTACCTGAACAACCAGCGCAACAGGAAGGACGCGCCGAACGAGAATTTCGCCCGGGAGCTGATGGAACTATTCACCCTGGGCCGTGGTCACTATTCTGAGCAGGACATCCACGAGGCCGCTCGTGCCTTCACTGGATGGGCCTTCAAGCTGGAGACGGCGCAATTCCATTTCCGGGAGAACCAGCATGACTTCGGTGAGAAATCGTTCCGGGGGCGCAAGGGCAACTTCGATGGCGATGATATCCTGGACATGCTGCTGGCGGACAAGCAGACCTCGGTCTTCATCACCCGCAAGATCTACCGCTGGTTCATCTGTCCGGAGGTCGATGAGGACTTCGCAGCGCGCATGGCCGACCGCTTCTTCAGCAGCCGGTACGACATCGCTGACCTGATGCGCTTCGTGTTCACCAGTGATCATTTCATGAACGCCGCGATGTTCGGGCGCCGCATCAAGTCGCCGATCGAGCTCATCAGCGGTCTGGACAAGAATTTCAAATTGCGATTCGAGCGTGAGGAGGATGGCATGTTCCTGCAGCGCATGTTGGGACAGGTGCTCTTGAATCCGCCCAATGTGTCGGGGTGGAAGGAGGACACCGGTTGGGTGGACAGCAATTCACTGATGTTGCGCTTGAAGCTCCCTTCAGCTCTGCTGAACAAGGGTGGACTGGATTGGGAAGAGCCCGGGGAAAGCGCCGGTGATCTGGACAAGATGATGGCTCCGGTAGGTGATGCGCCGATGCGCGATGCCGATGGCCGCCTCTTCCGTGTTGCCCCGGATAGGGCCGCCTTCCTCGCACAGTTGGAACCGGCGATCACCAACGACGGTCTTTTCCATGCGCTCCTGCAGGTGGAAGCGGGCGAAGCACTGAGAACGAGCGTGGGGAACGGCGATCTGATGGAGCGCGTGCTCGAGATCCTTTCATCGCCAGAATATCAGCTCTGCTGAAATGAGACGCCGCGATTTCCTCCGGAGCACGGGGCTTGTGACCACGAGCCTCCTGGTCCCCCGATTCCTGCATGGCATGGGCGGTCTCCGAACATTGAACGCGCGCAAGCTCGTGGTGGTGCAGTTGACGGGTGGGAACGATGGACTGAACATGGTGGTCCCCGTCCGCAATGATGCGTACTACCGGGCCCGACCCAAGCTGGGCATTCCCCGGTCCCTGGCGCTGCCGATCACGGATGACTTCGGCTTCAATCCAGGCATGACGGCCTTGCGCGCCATCTATGATGCCGGCCACATGGCCATCATCAATGGCGTAGGGTATCCGCAGCCGGACCGTTCGCATTTCCGCAGCATGGATATCTGGCACACCGCCAGTGGCAGCGATCGGTTCCTTGAAACCGGCTGGCTCGGGCGATACATGGATGCGCGTCGCACCCCGCCCCACGACGTCGTGGAGTTCGGTGGCTCCCTGTCCCTGGCAAACAAGGGAGAACAGGTGAAGGCGCTCGCCATCAACGATCCTGTCCGGTTCTATCAGGCGACCCGCGAACCCTATTTCGCCCGGCTCGCGACCGGAATGCATGCGCAGGAGCATCAACAACTCGGCTACCTGTACCGCACCATGACGGAGACATACCGCAGCGCGGGCTACATCCAGGAGCACCTGCGCCCCCGAGCATCCGCCGCGACCTTTCCCAAAGGAGATCTGGCCAGGCAGCTGCGCCATGTGAGCGCGTTCATCCAGAGCGGCATGGAAACGAGCGTGTACTACACCAGTACGGCCGGCTTCGATACGCATGTGAACCAGGCCGAACGCCAGCAGAAGCAGCTTGGCGAGGTGAGTGCCGCCATCGGTGCTTTCATGGATGACATCCGGTCCGCCGGGCGATCCGAGGAGGTGCTCATCATGGTCTTCAGCGAGTTCGGCCGTCGCGTGAAGGAGAATGCCAGCAACGGCACCGACCATGGCACTGCGGGAAGTATCATACTGATCGGCGAGGCGTTGAAGAAGCCGGGCATGTTCAACGCCATGCCTTCCCTCGAGGCGCTCGATGAGAACGGCGATATGCGCTTCTTAGTGGACTTTCGGCGCGTGTATGCCACGGTCCTCCATCGCTGGCTCGGACAGGAGCCAGCGGCCGTTCTCGGCACCGGTCTCGAAGAACTTCCGGTGATCGCCTAGAACAGGGATGTTCAATGGATCCAATCCATCAGCATGATCGCGATGTGCGTGCAGCCGATGGTCGTGTACATGATGCCCAGGAAGATCGCGAGCTCGCCCAGGTCGATCCAGCCGAAGGCGGAATAACGCACCTCCCGCTTGCCATAGTGCGGCTTCATCGGAGGCAGATGGATGCGCTCCTCTTCCAAGGGGATGTTATTCCAGAAGCCGGTGGACTGCATCTGTCGGTGGGGAGAACCGTCGCCCGAAAATAGCGAGTTCACCGATGCCAGACCAGCCAATTCCGGAATTCCAGCAGGGAACCGGATATCCGGGGTTTCCATGGATGCTGCACCTGCCATTTCTCCTGTACGCCGCAGTGAATGGACGGCATCACCGAAAGTCGGACTATGGTCCTGTTCTCCTCTACCTCTTAGCTGAGCCAGAACCGTTCGAAGGCGAGCGCCCCTAGACCCTAGACGAACCCATAAGTGAAGCTCATCGGGTGAAAGACGTTCGGAACGTGGAGGTGTTGCCTCGTTCGTCCCGGACCTCCACGACCAGGTCGCGTTTTCCTGGCTTGTCACTGTACTTGTCGAAGCGGTGGCAAAGCAGCTTCTTTTTCGGATCATACTCGAACAGGATCCACTGGCCATCGAGCTTGCCCACCCATTGGGCGATGCCGCTGAGATCGTCGGCCACCTGTATGTTCAAGCTATCACGGCCGGTCATCACCGCACGGATGTTGAGCCCGGTGATCTTCGGGGGGACCGTATCGATCATCACGGTGTAGTCGCCGAAGCCCTTCACCTTGGTACTCACCCAACCGTCCTGGAATGTGCCGCCGATAGGGGAGGCTTTGCCCTTGTCGTCCAACCGAACGATCAGCAGCTTGTCCGTTTTGCCGCCGTCGGTCATATCCACTTTCAGCGAAAGTCGTCCGGGCAGGTTCAGGGGGGTCAGCGGGTCGTGCAAGTGAGTGGTGGGAGCAAACGGGCTGTTCCCCTTGGACGTGGAGCACACCACGTGTTCATCGGCGTAGAGCGAAAAGGCTGGGAGTTCGAAACGCGCTTCCGCTGCGGACCAGGTATTCTCCTTGTCGTACCGGAAATAGCTCCCTGTCGCGGTGGGTGACGCCCAGCCCAAGGCTTGGGCGGAGGGTGCTCCCCGCAGGGTGAAACGCAGTTCGCTCTTGTTGCCATTGGCGTCCACGGCTTCCACCGACACCTTCTTCTCATCCCCCGGCCGCAGGGTGATCCGTCCCTGAGCTGCCTCGCTGCCGTAGATCCCGAGTTTGTTGTTGGGCAGCTTGTAGCAGCGGTTGTAGTTCATGTCGCTTCCCTTGAACAGGGCGTGATCCATGTAGGCATCAACGAACCGTTGCAGACCAAAGTCGATCTCGTCCAAGCGCGCGCTGAACACCGGCGTGTCGTCCACCTTCACGTTCAGGGACCGGATGCCGCACGTACTCCAACTGTTGCTGTAGCGATCCGTCACATTCACCGAAATGCCCACCGTTCCCGAGGCCGCCGGCACGACCCCTCCATTGAGCGCATAGCTGTTGCCCACGTTCGAGGCGGCGAAGCCCTTGGCCTTGCCCGGGTAGGGCTGCACGCGGGCCAGGCTGTCCAGTGGATCGATACGCAGTCCATGGAAGATGGGCGCAACACTGTCGGGCACGTCCATGCCGAACCGTTCGGGGTCCAAGGCATGTTGGTCGCTTGTCCTGCGCACCTCGAAATGCAAGTGGGGGCCGCTGCTTCCTCCCGTATTACCGCTTTGCGCGACAACCTGTCCCTTCTGGACCGGCAGTTCCCCTTTCTCGAAGACCAGGTCCACGTCGAATTCCCTGGCCTTGTACTGCCGGTCGAGGACGGCCTCGGCCACAGCCCCGGAATAGTTCCTCAGGTGGCCATAAACCGTCGTGAAGCCGTTCGGATGGTCGATGTACAAGGCCTTTCCGTAGCCCCATGGGCTCACCTTTACGCGGCTCACCCAGCCCGTCTCGGCCGCTTTCACATCGAGTCCCTCGCGGCCTTCCGTCCGCATGTCGAGGCCGCTATGGAAATGCCCGGTCCGAAGCTCCATGAAGTTGCCAGCCAAGGAGATGGGGATGTCCATAGGCGCAGTGAAGCGCGCTTCCATGTTGCTCGATTGAGCAAATGAAATTCGTATCATCAACAAACTGAAAATCAAAACACTGTTGTTCCTCATTTCCATGCTTGCACTCGTTGATCCAACGGCCGCTCCCGATCACTTTGCTCTCCTTGCAAACCAAGGTCCGGGCTTGCCGCACCCAGCTTGGGCTGAAGGGTATGCGTCAACAGGGAAGGGTTGATGATCGGGTGGACATGATCGCCTGCGATGCATGGATGGCCACGCACGCATTCCGTGCTCGATCCCCATTCTCAGGTCATAAGTAGATCCTGACCCAATGCGACTTGAATGCTTGATATCCAATTCAATGCATCAGGTTCTGGGATAGATGGTTTGCTTGCATGGCGAGCCTTGCATCGCATGTGGCTTCATCCTCACCGCATTGAACATGTCCCGTCAACAGGCCCCCGTGCAAACTCCACGCTTCGCACCTATGACCCTCCGGTTATCTTCGGCCCGGACCCTGAAAAACGGGCTTCCGTATCCAGAACCGTGAGCAACCTATCCATCCGACTTCGCCAAGTGCATGCGCGCGTGGAGGGCCTGCTCAAGGACCGTGATCACCACGCCAAGGCACACCTCGGCCTACAGGAGGAACTGCGCGAGCTGAAGCGCAGTGATGAGGTATTGCGGGCGCGCATCATGGAACTGGAGCAGGAGAACGAGGTCCTCCGCGCGGTGAAGGCGACCCCCCAGGACAAGTCCGGGGTAGCTGGTGACCGCACGGGATCGAAGGAACGGATCGATGAACTGGTGATCGAGATCGATCGCTGCCTGGCCTTGCTGAACAACTGACCAGAGCGACCTCCACCATGAGTGAATCATCGATCAGGATCGAATTGGCTGGGCGGGCCTACCCCCTTACCGTGCAAGCGGAGGAGGAGGAGAACATCCGCAAGGCCGTTGCCGAGATCAACGAGAGCATCGCCCGCTTGAAGGCATCATACCCGATGACCGACAAGCAGGACCTGTTGGCCATGGCCGCGCTGGAAGTCACCACGCGTACCCTGAACCAGGCCACCGCCCAAGCCCACGCCGAGGATTCCCAGGCAGTGGAGGATCTGGAGCGGCTCCTCGCTGAGATACGCAGCTGATCCACCTTCGCTCCCCGGAGCACCCAGGGTCCGTGAAAAACAAACGGACCAATGGATTCGACCATTCTGATGACACTGATCGGGGCCGTAGTGGGCCTTGCGGCCGGAGGCGGCATCGTCTACCTCCTGCTGAACAACTTGATGACCAAACGTCGAGACGGCATCCTGAAGGAAGCTGAAGCGGAAGGTGAGGCGCTGAAGAAACAGAAGCTCGCCGAGGCCAAGGAGAAGTTCCTCCAACTCCGCGAGGAACACGAGCGCGAAGCCCGGGAAAAGGACAAGCGCGCCAACCAGGCCTTGGAGAAGAGCAAACAACGCGAGCAGCAGCTCAGCCGCCAGCAGCAGGATCTGGGTAACAAGGAGAAGCAGCTCGATAACCTGAAGAATGACCTGACCTCCCGTCTTCAGGGCTTGGAGCGTCGCGCGGAAGACGTGGAGAAGAACCACGCCAAGCAGGTCCAGCAGTTGGAGAAGATCAGCGGCTTGAACGCCGAAGAGGCGAAGAAGCAACTGATGGACAGCCTGCGCGATGAGGCCCGTACCGCTGCCATGGCGCACATCAAGGAGGTGACCGAGGAAGCCAAGATCACCGCCAACAAGGAGGCCAAGCGGATCATCATCCAGACCATCCAGCGCACCGCCACCGAACACGCCGTGGAGAACGCGGTAAGCGTATTCCAGATCGAGAACGACGACGTGAAGGGACGCATCATCGGACGTGAGGGACGGAACATCCGCACCTTGGAAGAGGCCACGGGCGTGGAGATCGTCGTGGACGACACCCCGGGTGCCATCATACTCAGCTGCTTCGACCCTGTGCGCCGCGAAATGGCCCGGTTGGCGCTGCACCAGCTCGTCAAGGACGGCCGCATTCATCCGGGCCGTATCGAGGAGATCGTGGCCAAGACCAAGAAGCACCTTGAGGAAGAGATCGTGGAGATCGGCAAGCGCACCTGCATCGACCTCGGTATCCACGGCCTGCACAACGAGCTGATCAGGATGGTCGGGCGCATGCGGTATCGCAGCAGCTATGGGCAGAACCTCCTCCAACACAGCCGCGAAGTGGCCAATCTGAGCGCTACGATGGCCGCCGAGCTGGGTCTGAACGTGAAGGCCGCCAAGCGGGCCGGCCTGTTGCACGACATCGGCAAGGTGCCCGACGAGGCTCCGGAACTGCCGCACGCGATCCTGGGTATGCAGATCGCGGAGAAGTACGGCGAGAAGCCTGACGTGTTGAACGCCATCGGTGCCCACCACGATGAGATCGAAATGACCGGTCTCCTCAGTCCCATCGTGCAGGCCTGCGATGCCATCAGCGGGGCCCGACCGGGTGCCCGTCGTGAAGCGATGGAGCAATACATCCAGCGCTTGAAGGACCTGGAAAGCCTGGCCATGAGCTACCAGGGCGTCCAAAAGGCTTTCGCCATCCAGGCCGGACGCGAACTGCGCGTCATGGTAGAGAGCGAGAAGGTGACCGATGCACAGGCCGACACCATCAGCATGAGCCTCGCCGAGCGGATCCAGAACGAGATGACCTACCCGGGCCAGGTGAAGATCACCGTGATCCGGGAGCGACGCAGCACCGCCGTGGCCAAGTAGGCTCCTTTCTTTCCCTGAAGAAGGGCGGCCCTTGGCCGCCCTTCTTATTTCACGCGCTCACTACATTTCACCCGATGACCGATACGGAGATCAAGGAACTCATCAAGCAGGAGATCGCGAACATCGCTTTCACTGCGGTGACCGACACGGACGCACTTCTCGAACAGAACATCCTGGACAGCGTGGGAGCGGTCGATCTGGCCGTGGCCCTCGAAGGTGTGTTCGGCATCTCCATCCCTTTCGTGGACATCAACAAGCAGCAGTTCCATAGCGTGGATACGCTGGCGGCCTACGTGCGCTTGAAAAAGGCATGAGCGCTCCGGCCCATAGCGGCTGGCAGGAGCATGCGCTGGGGATCGTCCTTGCCGCACTGACGACCTGGGGGCTGGTGGCGTATCAGGATCCCTTCGGGGGCTGTGGATGTGCTTTCCCGGTGAAGCCCGACTTCGACTATCCCCTGAGCGGCTACTTCGACAACTATGCACAGCACCCGCGGCTGGCAGCCGCACTGCAGCGAACATTGGAGGAAGGTTCCAGCATCGTGCTCCTGGGCTCTTCCGAGCTCACCACCGCCGACCATCCCTCCAAGCCTCCGATCTTTTTCGATCAGCAGGTGCATGTGCCGTTGCTCGCCTTGGGGCATGCAGGCAACCAGAGCTTCAGCATGCACGCCCAACTCATTTCCACAGGGGCCGATCTGCACAGGGCCAAACTGGCCATCCTCGTGTCGCCGAGCTGGTTCGTTGACCGGTCCGGTCTGAAGGGTACGGAGCTGGCGACCTTTCTCGAGTACCAGCCCTCACCCTCGCTCTATCGCGTTCAGCAACGCCTGGAAGCGGGTGATCCCGCCGTGGGGCCGGTCGCAACATTCATGGCGGAGCACGAACAAGAATTGGGCTCGGCGCAACCGGTGGCCCAATGGATCACGCGCGACGCATCGTCCACCGGGCGCTGGCTCTACGCCTTCAGCCAGCCGTGGAACGCTGCGATCGTTCGCGCCACGCGCGAGCGCATGCTGCGCGAGCCCGTTCTCGATACGGTCCCGGTGGGGGCCCGCCGTGATCTGACCCCAACGGAATGGGACTCGCTCTACGACCTTGCGGTGCGGGATCACCTTGCACAGTGCACCAACAACAAGGTGTATGTGTACGATGCCTACTACGCTGAACATGTCCAAGGTCGGACCCGTCAGCTCGAGCCCATCGACGTTGACCAGAACCGGGAACTGCACGACCTGATCGCGTTGCTGGACTACCTGAAGGGACAGCACGCCAAGCCCTTTTTCATCCTGCAGCCGCTCAACCCCTATGTGTACACGAACCTGAAGGATGTGGATCCGACGATGGACCGCATCAGACAGGAGCTCGATGCGCGGGACTTCCGGTACCTGGACCTCTGGATCGATGACACCGCCGATTTCCAGCCCGGCATACTTACGGATGTGATGCACCTCGGTCCCCTTGGCTGGTACAGGATCGACAGCGCCATGGCCGCCTATTTCCCATGAACACGAGCACACGCCTCTTCCGCATCGCCAAGTGGACCGTCATTTACGCGGCGCTTGCCCTGGGTATGCTCTGGCTGCACGACCCTCGCGATGTGAGCATGGATGCCGCCGCCAGCACGGTGAAATTCGTCTACCAGCAGTTCTGAGCCGTGCTGCCCTTCGCCACCATCGATTTCTATTTCCTCTTCGCCCTGCTGGTGGCGGTCCTGTACGTGTTGAAGCCCGTTCTCAAGGCCCGGGTGCCGCTGAGTTCGGCCATCATCGGCATCAGCTTGATCTATGCTGTGGCTTATTTCCCGAAGCCCTGGCAACTGCTGCTTTTCACGCTGTATCAATGCCTCTTCACCTGGCTCCTGCTGTTCCGCTGGAAGAAGCTCCACGGACTGCTGGGCTCACTGCTGCTCGCGCTGCCGATGGTCCTGGTGAAGCTCGACTGGAACGTGGATGTCATCGGATTCGCGGGCATCAGCTACATCAGCTTCCGTTGCATTCAGGTCTACCTGGATGGTGAACTCCTCCGCGACAAGTTCGGGTTCCCGGAGTTCATTGCCTTTCTGCTCTTTCCGGCAAGCCTGCTGGCAGGCCCCATCGACCGCTATGAGCGCTTCAAAGGGGATCTGGATCAGGGCTGGTCGCGACTGAACGGTTCGGCGATGCTCACCGGCTGGGAGTTCATCGCCTTGGGCTTGCTGCACAAGTTCGTCTTCGCCGAACTGGTCGATCGGTACTGGTTGGCTGAGTGCGACGGCTGCACCAAGGCCTGGCCCATGCTCAAGGACATGTACGGTTATGCGACCTATCTCTACTTCGACTTCGCTGGGTACTCGCTTCTCGCCATCGGCCTTGGGCGTATGATGGGTATCGAACTGCCGAAGAACTTCGATCGGCCCTGGCTCACGGAAAACCCGCCGGAGTTCTGGAAGCGTTGGCACATCAGCCTGGGCGACTGGCTGCGCGACTATTTCTTCCGTCCCATCTACAAGAGCCTCAGCGGCGTGCAGAAGCTGCGCACCTGGCCCCTGCTCAAACAGAACATCGCGCTGTTCTCGACTTTCCTGCTGATGGGCTGCTGGAACGGGCTCGAGGCGCACTACATCATCAGTGGTTCACTGTTCGGCCTGTACAGCGTGGGGTACAACAGCTATCAACACCAGAGCCGCAAGCACAAGTTGAACTTCTGGGGGAGCACACCGACTTGGTTGGTGAAGGGTATTTCCATCTTCATCATGATCCATCTGGCTTGCTTCGCGCTTTACATTTTCAGCGGAAGGTTCGCCTACCTGCATTGATCCTCCGATGCGCTTCAACATCGTCACCGCTCGTTTCGAGGAGACCGGGGTTGCCCAGGAAAAGACGGCCGTTGCTGGAAGCGACTGCGACTTGTCGTGGCTGGGCTTGACGCAAGAGGTCGAAGCGATGACGGACCGCATCGCGAGATTGGGACTGCCCAAAGGGCATCCCATCGTTGTGCGGGGGCATAAGGAGACCGATATGGTCGTGAGCATGGTGGCCTGTATGGTGCTGGACCACCCCTACATCCCGCTGGATCTCGTCGTACCCGAGGAGCGCGTGCGACGCATCCTCACCATCACAGGCGCGCAACTCGTGATCGACTGCGCGGCTGAACCGCTGAGCTACGACGTGTCAGCGATCTGGCCGGGAAGGCGGGACGTGCTCAAGCCGGTGGACCCATCGAAGGGCATTCCGTATCGCCCGGAGGACCCCATCCGCTACATCATCTTCACCAGCGGTAGCACGGGCGAGCCCAAGGGTGTCCGTATCACGCGCGATGCAGCAGACGCCTTCCTCCGTTGGATGTGCAACGATTTCGGCTTTTCGGCAGATGACGTTTATGTGAACCAGGCCCCGTTCAGCTTCGATCTGAGCGTGTACGAACTGTTCACCAGCCTCCACATCGGTGGAACGTTGCTGCTGAACGATGGCGAGACAGCGAAGGACTCGAAGCGCTTCCTTGATCGGATCCGGAAGTACGGTGGAACCGTATGGGTGAGTACGCCCACCTTCGCTTATCTCTATCTCACCGAACCGGCTTTCGCTGGCGAACAGGTCAGCAGCCTGCATTCCTTCCTCTTCTGTGGCGAGGCGCTACCGAAGATGACGGCACAGCGTCTGCTCGATCGCTTTCCGCAAGCCCGGGTGCTGAACACCTACGGACCGACAGAGGCCACAGTGGCCACATCACTGATCGACGTGACCCGTGAGGTGCTGGCGACATACCCCGATATGCCGGTCGGTTATGCGAAGCGCGAGTGCATCATCCGGACCACCACGCCCGATGGGGCTGCAGCTACCAAGGATGCCCCGGGCGAGATCGAGATCATCGGTCCGCACGTGAGCATCGGATACTTGAACAACGACGCGCTGAACGCCGAGAAGTTCTTCGAAGTGGACGGCCAGCGTGCTTTCCGCACCGGTGACTACGGCTGGTTCCAGGATGGGATCCTCTTCTTCAATGGACGACGTGATGAGCAGGTGAAGCTGAACGGCTTCCGTATCGAACTCGGCGACATCACCGCACAGATGCTCGCGGTCCCGGGCGTGGCCGATGCCATTGCAGTACCGCTGAAAGCAGGGGAGACCGTGAAGAAGCTGATCGGTTTCGTGCGACCTGGTCCGGGCTCGGATACCGCGATGCTCAAGCCGGCGATCGAGGAGCGTCTGCGGAAAGAACTTCCGGCTTACATGGTTCCCGCCGACCTGATGTTCGTAGACGCCTTCCCCGTGAACAGCAGCCACAAGACCGATCGCAAGGCATTGATCGAGGCCTATGTGAGGCGAGGACGCTGAACAGTCCTAACCGGCTTCGTTCCGGCCAAAATCCAGGATCCTGTCCGGACCGATCCGGAAGCCATAAACCACTTGTTGCCCAGTACACCAATTCGGGGGCACCAGAAAGTGGCTCGTGATCACCATCCGGAAGGCGCATTCATCCGGAAGGTACTGGATGGTCACCTTGTCCGTGCAGACCGGTGGATCGCTGTATCCGGTCGGTGCGATATTGAATTGGAACGTCATTTCCGCCTCACCTCGACTGATCAGCTCCGGATAGTCCAGGCGTTCGAGGAACGTGGAAAGAACCAGTGGGTTCATGTCCACGCTATGGGTCGTGTCCTGGTCGCCATTCGGGTACTGAACGTGCCGCATGGAATCCAAGCAATGGAAGAAACTCTCGAACAGTGCTGGTTCCATCAGTCGTTTCAGACCGGCCGCTTCGCAGGTCACAGCAGCGTTCACAGGTCTTGTGCGTCCAGGCCCGCTCGTCGCTCCGATCGAACACGCCAGGGCTACGATGGTCACCAGCAACAAACGCATCGGTGGTTCAAATGTACCGGCCGGGTCGTCGATGGTGCCCTCCGCGCCCGCCTACATTCGCCCCGTACAACGCATGGGGGATCGTGTTATTCTCGTCACGGGTGGTGCCGGCTTCATCGGCTCGCACGTCTGTGATACACTGGTGGAAGAAGGCGCTGAAGTGCGCTGCTTCGATAACCTGGCCACCGGTAAGCGCACGAACATCGCCCACCTGGAGAACGCGCCGGGCTTCACCTTCCATGAAGGGGACCTGCGTTCCATCGAAGACCTGAAGGCCGCCGTGGCAGGTACTTCCGCGATCGTTCACTTGGGCGCGCTCGGCAGCGTTCCCCGTAGCATCGCCGACCCATTGCCCAGCGAAGCATCCAACCTCGCCGGGTTCCTGAACGTGCTGGAGGCCGCTCATCTCGCGGGTGTGAAGCGCGTGGTGTACGCCAGTAGCAGCAGCGTGTATGGCGACAGCGCCGAGCTGCCCAAGCGCGAAGGCACGGAAGGCCGGCCGCTTTCGCCTTATGCGGTGACCAAGGCCATGGACGAGGCCTACGCGCATCTCTACCATCGCATGCACGGGTTGGAACTCATCGGTCTGCGCTTCTTCAATGTTTTCGGTGAGCGGCAGGATCCGGAAGGACCGTATGCCGCGGCGATCCCCAAGTTCATCCGGGCATTCCTCAAGCATGAGTCCCCCGTTGTCAACGGTGATGGTGGCCAGACACGCGATTTCACCTACGTGGGCAATGCCGTGCATGCGGTGCAATGCGGGCTGAACGCGGGAGAGGCCGCGTTCGGTGAAGTGTTCAACATCGCCTTTGGCGACCGCTGTGACCTGCTTACGCTCATCGGTCATCTCCGGACCCACCTGTCCCGCATCGATCGGACGATCGCGGGCATCGGGGTGGAGCACGCGCCGGACCGCCCTGGCGATGTGCGCGATTCTCTGGCCGATGTCACGAAGGCGAAGAAACTGCTCGGCTACGCGCCCCGATACGATCTCGCTTCCGGGTTGGAGCGGGCCGTCCCATGGTACGCGGAGCATTGGCGTTGAACCATGCTCACCAAGCGCGCCAAGTACGCGTTGAACGCGTTGATGGAACTGGCGAAAGCCTCGGACGACGGTCCGCTTTCCGCCGCGGTCCTCGCGGAACGAGCCCATGTGCCGGCGAAGTTCCTCGAGGCCATCCTCGTTGATCTGCGCAAAGCAGGCATGGTGGAAAGCCGCAAGGGCAGGGCGGGAGGTCATCGTCTTGACCGAGCGCCCGAGAACATCAGCGCGGCGGAGGTCTTCCGACTTTTCGACGGGGCCATCGCCCTGGTGCCATGTGCGACCCACAACTACTACGCCCGATGCGAAGAGTGCGTGGATGAAGCCACCTGCGGCGTTAGACAGGTCTTTCTGGAGGTCCGGGCCGCCACTGTTGAGCGGCTGAAGGAGGCCACTGTCGCGGACCTGCTGGCACGCGAGGAACGCTTGCGCAGAAGCACAGCCAGGAAGCGTCCGAAATAATCCCTATCAAGTCGATAGGAATTATCATCTTCGCGGACACGATCATCTGAAACATGGCTGCGATCCGACTGGGCGACATCGCCCCCGATTTTCAAGCAGATTCCACTGAAGGTCCTCTTTCGTTCCATCAATGGCTGGGGGACGGCTGGGGTGTGCTCTTCAGTCACCCGGCTGATTTCACGCCGGTATGTACCACCGAGCTCGGGGCCACCGCGCGCTTGAAGCCCGAGTTCGCCAGGCGCAATGTGAAGGTGGCGGCGCTGAGTGTCGACCCCCTGAGTTCCCACAAACCCTGGATCTCGGACATCAATGAGACACAACAGGTGATCGTGGACTTTCCGATCATCGCTGATCCGGACAGGAAAGTCGCGGAGCTCTACGACATGATCCACCCGAACGCCAGCGAAAAGACCACGGTACGGTCGCTTTTCGTCATCGGTCCGGACAAGAAGGTGAAATTGATGATCACGTACCCGGCGAGCACGGGCCGTAACTTCACGGAGATCCTGCGGGTGATCGACAGCCTGCAGCTTACGGCCAGGCACCAGCTCGCCACGCCTGCGGACTGGAAGGCAGGGGAGGACTGCATCATCGTGACCGCTGTGACCGACGAATTGGCTGAGCAACGTTATCCGAACGCCATCAAGCGTGTGAAGCCCTATTTGCGCTACGTGGCGGCGCCGGCGAACTGAGCTTACTGGTGGACTGCGGATGACCCCCGACCAGTGGATCGTCTCGGGCGTGGTGCTCGGCGCGCTCGTGCTTTTCATCAGCGAAAAGCTCAGCATCGATCTGGTCGCTTTGCTCATTCTGGTCACCCTGGTCGGTACGCGCGTCATCACGCCAGGTGAGGCCCTGAACGGGTTCAGCGACCAGGCCACGATCACCGTGGCGTTCATGTTCGTGCTCAGCGCCGCGTTGCTCCGCACCGGCGCGGTCGCCACGATCGGGCCGAGAATCTCACGCATTTTCCGCAGAAGCCCCACGAGGGGCATGTTCCTCTTCGCCCTGGCGATCGGTGGCATCAGTGCGTTCGTCAACAACACTCCCGTGGTCGCCCTGCTGATGCCGGTGGTGATCCAGATGGCGCACAGCAGCGGACAGGCCCCGGGCAAACTGCTCATTCCCTTGAGCTATGCCACCATTTTCGGCGGTGTGGGCACCTTGCTCGGCACCAGCACGAACATCGTTGTGAGCGGTGTGCTCACCACACAGGGGCGGGAAGGGCTCGGCATGTTCGATCAGACCCCCATGGGACTCATCTTCCTCCTGATCGGCGTGCTGTACCTCACGTTCGTTGGTCGCCATCTTCTGCCCGATCGCCGCAAGGAGCGCGACCTCGACGAAGAGTTCAACATGCGCGGCTATGTGACCGAGATCCAACTGCTGCAAGGTGCTCCGGCGATCGGGCAACGCATCATGGGATCATCGCTCGTCAAGGAACTCGACATGGACATCATCGAGATCCGTCGTGGTGAGGAGCGGTTCACCTTGCCTCCTGGCGACATGGTGCTCCAGGAGGGCGATACATTGAAGGTGCGGTGTGAATTGACCCGGATCCGCGAGATGAAGGATCGTGCCCACATCAGTGTGCAACCGGTGATGAAACTGGCCAATGATGACCTTCGGAAGCGTGGAACGACGCTGGTCGAGCTGGTGATCACCTCCAGCAGCGAGCTGGAAGGCAAGGTCCTGGGCGAGGCGGACATCATACGCAAGTACCGAGCTGTTCCGCTGGCCGTCCGCCATCGCGAGGATGTGGTGCATGATCGCTTGCACGATGTGGTGCTGCGCGCGGGGGATGTGATCCTCGCCGAAGTGCGCAGCCACTACGTGCATACGTTGAAGCGACTGGAGAGCACGAGGGAAAGTCCCTTCATCATTCTTACCGAGCAGGAGGGTGTGGCCATTTTCCAGCGCAAGCGCTTCGCCTTTGTGGCCGCGATCCTGCTCGCGGTGGTCGTGCTGTCGTCCTTGGAGACAGTGCCCATCGCGATCGCTACGCTGGGCGCGGTCGTGCTTCTGGCCACCACGGGCATGCTCACCATGAAGCAGGTCTATGAGTCCATCGAATGGCGCATCGTTTTCCTCCTGGCCGGTACGCTCAGCCTGGGTGTTGCCATGCAGAAGTGTGGGCTAGCCGACCTCCTGGCCCGTGGACTAGTTGATGTGCTGGGGCCCATTGGCCCACGGTGGGTGATCTGTGGTCTCTATCTGGTCACGCTGGTACTCACGGAACTGATGAGCAACACGGCGACCGCTGCCCTTGTCACGCCCATAGCACTTGCTACTGCGGACACCCTGGGCATGAGCGCGATGCCTTTCGTCATGTCGGTGGTGTTCGCCGCATCCCTCGGATTCATGACGCCCTTCGGCTATCAGACCAACGCGATGGTCTACGGGGCCGGACAGTATAGAAGCGTGGATTTCCTGCGTGTGGGTGCGCCGCTCAGCCTGCTGTTCTGGATCCTGGCCACTTGGCTTATCCCGATGTTCTATCCCTTCTAGAGAGGAACGCGGATCAAGTGACCTCTTGCGTCCAGGCCCTGATCGTCCGGTCATCCCCGGCGCTGAGCAGTTTGCCGTCCGCGCACCAATGCAAGGTGTTCACGCTGTGCGTATGGCCGCCTTGTTTCAATTCGAAACGTTCCAGCGGATCGAAGGTCGATGAGTCCCAGAGTTTAACGGACTTGTCGCGGCTGGTGGTGGCGCAGAGCCTGCCGTCGGGGCTGAAGGAGATCCCATAGATGTTGGCCCGATGCGCGGGGACCGCCTGGATCGGTGTGAAACCCGCATCGCTCCGCCAGAACCGCAAATGACCATCCCGCCCACCGGTGACCAGCGCCGGTTTGGATGGATGCCAGCACACGCTCGCTGCACCGCGTTCGTGCGCCTCGATGATCTGTACCGTGTTCAGGTCCATGGTCTTGAGCACGTGTACCCGGCCATCAAGCGAGGCGATGGCCAGCAACGATCCATCCGGACTTGTCGCGAGCCCACGGACTTTCTCCTCGCTCAACGGTACCTGGCGCTCCAGTTCCATCGTGGGCACCTTCCACACGCTGATGGAGCCATCACCGCCTGAACACGCGATGCGGTCCCTACCCATCGGAATGATGCGGAAGATGCCCAGCCGATGCGTCTGCAGGTGCCTGAGTTCTTCTCCTTCCTGCAGGTCCACCATGTGCAGCCCGCCCTCGCTGTTACCGATGAACAGCAACTTGCGCTCGTTGTCGTAGTGGATGCTATAGATCGGCTTGAGCGCATCGGCTACCTGTTCACCATGATCGGGCATCCTCATGTCCCAGCGTACCACTTTGCCGTCACCGCTGGCACTGAGGAAGAGGTTCGGATTGGACGTGCCCTGCAACGCGTACACCGCGCCACGGTGTCCTGTGAACATCGCATCCCGTTTCCAAGCCATGGTACCGCTTCTGATCATTGCAACGCGAACGGGTCGTCCGTTCGCGTAACGATCGCCAAGACGAGCGGGCAAGCCGGAGGGATGCCTCCGGTCTGAAAACTCGTACGCGATCGGATCAGACCAAACGGTTCTCCCGGGCAGCCGCCTTGCGCTTGGGGTCGCTGGGCATGGTGCCGAACACGTAGTCCCACAGCGGGCTGCTCACGCCGAAGGCACCGTCGTCACCCACGAAGTGATGGAGGTTGTGATGCTTCCAGATGATGGAGAGGAAGTTCTTCGGGGGCTTGTACATGTGGATGGCATAGTGCGCCGCCAGATACGTGCTGTACCCGAACAGGAACCCGCCACCGAACGCGTAGCCCGAGGGGCCCATCACGAGTCGGAAGAGTGTGATGAACAGGACGGCCAGTACCAGGCTCACCACAGGCGGCAGGGCCAGCCGGCTCTTGTCGCGTGGGTGGTCGTGGTGCACGCCATGGATGGTGTACTGGAACTTCTTGCGCTTCTCCGTAGGGGCCGGGATGTGGTAGAGATAGCGGTGCATCACGTACTCGATCAACGTGAAGAAGAGCGCGCCGATGAAGAAGAACAGAGCCGCATTCGCCCACGGCAGGTCCAACCTCGCGATCGAGTACCAGAGGGTGAGGGCACCCGCGCTCCAGAACAGGGTGAGGGGCACTGCGATGTGCGTCTTGGTAAGCGCCTCGAGGAAGGCATTGTCGAAGATCTTGCCCGGACCGGGTTTGGGGGTGCCCATCGTTTTGCCTTAGCGGCCGCGAATCTAGTCGGCCCGGGCTGCCGACCGACTGCCGAAAGTCAGCCTGATCCCGAAGAAGAAGCTGCGACCAGGTGCCGGGTTGTAGTAGCGCCGGCCCGGGTCGTTCACCTGGATCCAACTCGAATAACGCGCGTCGAACAGGTTCTCGCAGTGGACGAAGAACGAGATGTCCGCGCTCCGGAGTGGAAGTAGGTAGGAGAGGCGTGCGTGTTCAACGTGCTTGTCGGTGGTCGTCGAACCGCCGGTCGGGGTGCTGCCGATGAGCCGGACCCCGGCTTCCAACCCGAGCCCCTTGCTCGGAAACCCGCTCGCACGGGCCATGAGTGCGGCGGTGAGCAGGGGGATCCCCGGAATATCGCCCAAGCTTTCGCTTCCTGCCGCAGGGTCCGTGTTGCGAATATCAGTCGCGGTGAGGGACACCGATGACAGAAGATCCACCCGTTGCGTTCCCGCCTGATGCACGGGGCCATGCACGAGCAGCTCACACCCGGCCACCAACGCCCGGTCCCGGTTCTCATAGTACGTGCGGCCCTCGCTGATCTGTTCCTGCGTGATAAGGCCCTCTACCAAGCGATGGAACACTGTGAAGTCGGCCCGCACCGGCGTCTCCACCAGTTCATTGGAAGCGCCGAGTTCCCATTCACGTACATGCTCACCCCGCAATGCACTGTTGAATCGCCCCGAGCTGCCCAGGAATTCCCAGATAGTGGCCCGGCTCACGCTTTCGGCGTAACGCAGATGCAACTTGTAACCACTGCCGATCACCCGCTCCAGACCCGCGTAAGGGAGCGGCCGGGGCTTTGTTGTGAGCTTATTCCGGGTTCCGGCGACCCGGTCCATGTGGTCGTATGCTGTTCGTTCCAGGCCGACCCCGGCGTGCAGGGTGAGTTTGCGTCCCACGCGGGTGACCGTCGTGGCGAACGTGTTCAAATTGATCACCCGAGTGTCCCCGTTCACCTTCAGATCGCCCATCCGCCTGTCCACGTAGGCGTACTCCTGTAGCCGGTCGCGTTCGGACAGCGCTTCCAGGCCGATGTCCCAAGCTGTCGGAAAGGTGAAGAGGCTGGTTCCGCCGATCGATAGTCGTGCCCCGACGGCCCGGATCGATTCATCCTTGTAGCCACAATTCGCGGCGCTCGTTCCGTAAGGATTGATCTTATCGATCACTTGCCCATGCACGCCACTGCGGATGGTAAGGTTCTCACCGAGCCGCAGTTCGTTGGCGAGGCCGCCCATCACTTGCCCCTTGTCGATGTGCGCGTCCAACAGCACGGAATAGGCCCTCGCCGCGCGGGGATCCTCTTCGGCCGTCTGTGCGTCAACGCTGCCGGGCAGCCCCCAGGAAGCCTTCTGCCAGGAAACGAATACGTGGGACACGCTCGTTTTGAACGTGAAGGAGGAGGCTATGAAGGCTTGGTCCCGCGCGTTGGATTCCTGATCGCGGTAGCCGCCGTTGCGCTGGTGTAACAACCCGGCCGTAAAGAGCCGTCCATCCTTGTTGGTCCGGGCCGTGGCTCCCAACCGGTAGTAGCCACAGGAACCTCCGGTCGCCTCTACGATGGCGTCCGTTCCAACCGGGCTGCGAAAGGGCCCTCCAGCAAGCAGAAGCCCGCTCGGCGCGCTACCGTACATCGGGCTGCCAACGCTGCGAACGATGTCCAAGGAGCCCACCAGCAGTGGGTCGAGCATTTCCAGCGGTGTGCTTCCATCGGCCAGGGTGAGCGGGAATTGGCCCCAGTAGACCTTCACGCCGCGCACACCGTAAGGGGAACGCAATAGGCTGCCACGTATGCTCAACCGTGAGCTTCCGCCGTGGCCGCGCTCATCCCACTGCACCCCGGGGATCCACTGGGCGGCGCTCCGCAACGATGCACGCTCGAAGCCGGCGATGAGCGTGCTGTCCAAGGTGCCGGTGGCGGCCAGTGCCTGTCGGTCCCGCTTGCGGGGCCAATGCTCGATCACCACTTCTTTCAGGAGCGAGCTTACGGCATCCCCCAGTTCCACAATGCCGTTGGCCTCGGCGGCTGCGATACTCGCACGTATCGTGCGATAACCGACCCTTTCGATCCTGACCGAATCGCACGGGATCGGAACGCACACTTGCCCATCAATGGCCGTATGCCAAGGCCCTGACCCATCTGCGCACCACACCACGCAGCCATCAAGGCCTTCGTGTGTGCGCTCCTGGACCACACGGAAACAGGACTGGCCGCTACCCGTATGGGCAACGGCCAGTACCATCAGCGCGACAAGGGGTCGCTTCATGCACCGCCCAAAGTAGCGGCGGGTCCAAGGCAGGACGTATAGACACCGCCCGATCGTTGCAAGGCTGTGACGAACGGAGCGGAACCCAGGGTGAAGGTAACCTACGCCCGCTGCCCCGCTTACTTCTTCTCGAAGGCGAGCGACACGGAATTCATGCAATAGCGGAGCCCCGTCGGGTTCGGACCATCATCGAACACGTGGCCCAGGTGCCCGCCGCAACGACCGCATACCACCTCGGTCCGTGTCATGCCGAAGGTCCTGTCCGTATGCTCTGTCACGGCGGTCTTTTCCAGCGGTTGGTAGAAGCTGGGCCAGCCCGTGCCACTTTCGAACTTCGTTTCGCTGCTGAACAGCGCTTGGTGACAGGCAGCGCAGTAGTATGTGCCCTGCTCGTGGTTGTCCCAGTACTCGCCAGTGAACGCCCGTTCGGTGCCGGCCTCACGCAGTACACGGTATTGCTCAGGCGTCAGCTGTTCGCGCCATTCGTCTTCGCTCTTCATCATGGTCGGTTCGTCGGTAGTTGGGTGCGTCTTCGATCCCGGGGCCTGGCCGCAAGCGGAAGTAAAGGTGGCCAAGGCCAGCGTCATGTACAGAAAATGGAAGCTCTTCATGGTTCATCCCGATACGTCGGGCGGCGGTGCGAAATTGGACGTGTTCTCCGGTGAACGCTCTCCAGGAGAAGGCGTTCGATAAAGACCTACGTGACCGGTCGCGGTACGGATCGACGGCTCACTGCAAGTGTCGGTTCCTCGGATCCAAGATCCGGGATACATTCGCGGCCCGTTCCGAAGAACTGGACGCTTAGCTCAGCTGGTTCAGAGCACTACTTTGACAGAGTAGGGGTCACTGGTTCGAATCCAGTAGCGTCCACCAGCATTTCCTCCGGCCGCCCATGCATTGGCGTGTGTCGGGCCTTCTGCCGATGGATCGTTCCTCCGTTCTCGCCGCGATCTCCCTTGTGGGCGTGTTCGTCCTGTTCGTTCGGCAGAACAAGCTGGAGGGCGAGCTGAAAAGAAACCCGGGACAGGAACGGGCCACGGTGATCACTGCTGCGGCCGCCACTAAGCCTCCAGTGGAGGTGGCCCACTACATGGCCCGGATCCAGCAGCACGCCGAAAAGCTCTGGTGGTCCGGCCGATCGGGTAACCTGGAACTGGCCAGGTTCTACCGCCACGAGATCAAGGAAGAAATGGAGGCTGTGGCCGATGGGGGCGTGGTGGACGACGGCGTGCCCGTGAGCGAACACATGAAGGTATACGGCATCAGGGCCGCAGATGCCCTGAAGGAACAGCTCGCAACGGACGGCCTGAAGGATTTCAATGACCACTATGAGGCGCTCATCCTGGCGTGCAATAGCTGCCACAAGGTGACAGGCCATCCGGAGCTGCACATGCGCATCCCCGCCGAGAACCGATTCACCGGCCAGGACTTCACGGTCCAGCCTTCATTGTGACCTTCATGACGCTCCCCCGTCCCAACAGCACCAACTGTCCACCCAGTTGTTCAAGAGCAGGGCGAAGAAGGACCAGTCTCTGACGGACGAAGAGTTGGTATCCCTGCTCCAGAAGGAGATGGATACTGAACGCTTCGCCGTGCTCTACGACCGCTATTCCTCCAAGGTGTTCCAGAAGTGCACGGGTATGACGCGTGACCGTGATCTGGCCAAGGACCTTACGCACGACATCTTCCTGAAGGTCTTCCTTAACCTGCCGAAGTTCGACCACCGGAGCAAGTTCGGCACTTGGGTGTACAGCATCACCTACAACTACTGCCTGGATACGCTCCGCAAGAACCAGCGCCACCGGGAGGACGACATCGATGACCATCCCATGGGAGGTCCGGCGGAGGAGGATGTCAGCGAGGCCATGCTCCTGGGTCTGCGTGCAGAGCGGTTGGACAAGGTCCTTCAGGAGATCGACCCGGCGGACCGCGCGCTGCTGCTGATGAAGTATGACGACGAACTCGCCGTGAGCGACATCCAGGGCGCGTTCGGACTAAGTGAGAGCGCTGTGAAGATGCGGCTGCTGCGAGCGAGAGAGCGCGCGCTGGCCAAGTACCGTTCCCTTTTCCCCGAGGAGCCATGAGCGAGAACCCCTTCAAGCTCATCCGGTCCACGGACGAACCTCCTCCGCAACTGCGGGAAGAGGTCGTCGGCAGCGTGAAATTCGTCATGCTCCTTATGCGTTTCGCCCAACTCTTCATGGCGGACTATGCCATGACCCTGTTCAACAACGTGCGCATCATCGGTGACGATGGTGAACGACGCCCACCCAAGAAGACCTGAACCCCGTCATCCCCATGGATCTCTCCTATTTCACCGAACGCGTTTCCCAGGCCTTCAGCGAGTACCTCGGCGGCATACTCCGTTCACTTCCGGCCATCGGAGCGGGCATCCTGTTGCTCCTGGTGGGCTGGGGGCTCGCGCGCCTGTTGCGCATGCTGATCGATCGCATCTTCAAACGCACCGGACTTCATGGGGCGGCCGAGCGCAGTGGTGTCGACCGCGTGTTCAGTCGCTTGGGTGGCCTCACCGTGGTGGTGAGCACTCTGGCGTACTGGCTCGTTCAGCTCTTCTTCATCCTGGCCTCGGCCAGGGTGATGGATCTTGCCATCGTTACCGAGGCGATCCATGCCTTCTTCAGCTACGTGCCGGTGCTGCTCACCGCTGTGGGCATTTTCGTGTTCGGTGTCTGGTTGGGTGAGCGTGTGCAACAGTTGACCACCAACCTCAGCGGAAGCATCGGACTGATCGGAGGCCGGATCCTCGGTCGCATCTTCTTCGTGGTGATCGTGCTGTTCATGTCCATCACCGCCTTGAACATGGCCGGGGTGGACACCACGCTCATCACCTCCAATATCCTGTTGCTCGTCGGCGGCATCCTGGTGGCCTTCAGCGTGGCCTATGGCATGGCCTCGCGCGATATCCTGGCGAATATGCTGGGCAGCTACTATGGCAAGGAACGCTTCAAGCCGGGCATGCGGTTGCGCATCGGGAGCGATGAGGGGGTGATCGAGAAGATCGACAGCGTAAGCATCGCGCTCCGCACCCCGGACCGGCTCGTGCTCTTGCCGACCCGCCAGCTCATGACGGAGCGCATCGAGGTGCTCGATGTCGTAGTAGAAGAATGACGATCGTGCGGCCGCTGATCGCGATCTTCACCGCCTTATCCACCACCTCATCCACCATCCATGGACCAACACGTCGATAAGATGAACTCCTATGGCCAGAGGGCCTTGGATCTCCTTTGGGAGTACGGACCGAAAGTGCTCATGGCGCTCGTCGTCCTGTGGGTCGGTACGCTGCTGATCCGCATGCTCGCGCGCGTGCTGGGCAAGGTGCTCGATCGCCGTGGAGTGGAACCGACCTTGAAGCGGTTCCTGCACAGCCTTGTCACCATATCCCTGCGGATCCTGCTCTTCATCACCTGTATCCAGATGATGGGCGTGCAGACCACCAGTTTCGTTGCCATCATCGGTGCGGCGGGCCTGGCCGTCGGTCTGGCCTTACAGGGCACGCTGGCCAATTTCGCCGGCGGTACGCTGATCCTGCTCTTCAAACCCTACAAGCTCGGTGATCTGATCGAGGCTCAAGGAGTGCTGGGCAATGTGAAGGAGATCCAGATATTCACCACAATCCTGCTCACGCCCGAG
Organism: uncultured Chryseobacterium sp.; assembly: GCA_964649165.1. Lineage (GTDB taxonomy): Bacteria > Bacteroidota > Bacteroidia > Flavobacteriales_F > PHOS-HE28 > PHOS-HE28. The sequence goes on along the minus strand of CAZYPC010000002.1, from coordinate 43,444 downwards.
AACAAGACGGCCATCATCCCGAACGGGGCCATGGCCAACGGGAACATCATCAACTACAGCGCGGACGGGAAGATGCGTGTGGATCTTTCGTTCATGGTGGGCAACGGCGAATCGATCCCGCGCGTACGTGAAGTTCTGCTATCCTCCATGGCCGCCGACCCCAAGGTGTTGAAGGATCCCGCCCCGAGCGTAACGGTGAACAAGCTGGCCATGGACGGCGTTGAACTCGCTGTCCGTCCATGGTGCGACCCGGTGAACTACTGGGACGTGTACTTCGGCACATATGAGAAGGGACGCGAAGCGCTGGCCACCGCTGGCATCAAGGGCCCTCAACACGAGATGCATGTCCGGAACCTCTGACCGGGCGGCCCTCATTGATCAAAACAAAACCAAAACTCCCATAATGGAACGACTCTACACACTGGCCATCGCCGCAGCGACCGCGCTGGCCGTCCACGCACAGGATGCAACCAAAGCCATTCGCGAATCCGCTCCCTTATCTGCTGCCGACAGCCTCGGTCGCGAATGGGTCAAAGGCGGTGTCTTCAACGTCAACCTCACGCAGGTCAGCCTTACCAATTGGGTGGCTGGCGGTAACAACAGCTTGGGCGGCATAGCGATGTTCAACGGGTTCGCCAACCGTCACAAGGGGAAGTACGTATGGGACAACAGCCTCGTACTGGCTTTCGGCGGTCAAATGCAATCACCACAGGGTGTGAGCCCCATGGACGGTATCCTCACGAAGACGGACGACCGGATCGAACTCAATAGCAAATGGGGCCGGGAGCTGAAAAAGCCATGGTTCTTCTCTGCTCTCGGTCAGTTCAAGACCCAGTTCACCGAGGGTTTTGACGGAACCGGCACGAGGATCTCCAATCTGTTCGCACCCGCATACCTCATCCTGGCGGTTGGTCTCGACTATCGGCCGAACGACAACTTCTCGCTCTTCATTTCACCGGCGGCCATGAAGCTCACCATGGTGAACGACAAGAAGCTGTTCAACGGTATTCCGGATGATGGGCGCGTCTTCGGGGTGAAGAACGGCAGTACGACCGAGGTGGAGGTCGGTGGTTACATCCGCGCGCAATACCAGAAGAACATCACCAAGAACTTCACTTTCCTCACCCGCGGCGACCTCTACAGCAATTACCTGCGGAACCCGCAGAACATGGACGTCACCTGGGAAACCTTGTGGACACTCAAAGTGAACAGCTGGTTCGCGGCCACGCTGAATACCCTGTTGCTCTACGACCACGACATCGATGTGCCGAAGGTGAAAGAGGTGGTGAATGGCATTCCAGTACCCGGAACGCCAGGTCCGGGAGCCCAGTTCAAAGAGACGTTGGGCATCGGCCTCACGTTCGCGCTCTGAGCCGGTCGTTCTTTGAGGGTCCGAAGCCCGGGTTCCAGTGCGTAAGCAGAGGAACCCGGGCTTCGGCTTGATGTACGATCCGGTCTACTTGAAGCGCCACGGTGCATCGATGGGCTGAAAGAGCCCGTACAGGACCGGGTCTCCTTCTCGAACGCTCAACCTCAGGCCTGTGATCCTCGCGGGGCGGCGTGACTTGTTGTAGAGATAGGTGCGGAGGCGCAGGCCGGCTCCGTGCCCCGGAATGTCCGCCAGCTTCATGGCCGTGATCAAGCTGATGCTGTGCGGCATGCGCAGGGCGTCGCTCGTCCGGGTCGCCCGGTAGAACCGTGTGATGTCGCCTTCCTTCAGTTCGACTACGAGTAGCAGGTCGCTGGCCGGATCAACCGAAGCCAGGTCGGCCCGCACTTCGATCACGTCATTGTCGCCTTTTGCCAGTTCGTAGATTGGACCATCGTACACGGCCCCGTACTCGTGACCGGTGAAGTCCCATTCCTTCGGGGCCAGCCCGCCATAGCCGATCGCGCTCGTATCGCTCGTCAACTGGATCTTGGGATCCACCTCCCAGCCGTCGCCTTCAAGGACCTCAGGTGACTTCGTGTGTTCACCGAACGTGTCCTTGATCGTTCCGTCGTGCGGCCTCGCCGTGAAGCGGAAGGTCTGTCCTTCATAACGATCCTGACGGGCGATCAGAAAGGGAAAGCGGGCCTGCACCTTGGCGACATTCTCCGGCTCGGCGCTCGTGATCTGGCCATAGAAGACCGTTCCAGCCGAAGTATTCGCCAAGGCACTGTCGAGTGCGCCCACAGGCTTCCCGCGCAAGTTCAGATAGGGCGCCTGCGAAGGTCTTACGCACCACAAGCGCCGGTAGAAGCCGACCACTTCCTCAGGGAGATCAACCACGGCAAGGCCACCATCGGCCTCCACATCGATCGTTCCGCGCACGATGTCCTCGTATTTGCTCTTGTAGAAGACGGAATAGTGCTGACGGTCCTTCACCAGGGTGAATACCGCGACGACAGCCACGATCACGGATACCCCGATCGCCTGAAATGACCGCAAATGCCGCAGACCGGCCAGAATGCCGATAAGCAGGTATGGAAACGAGAAGAGCAGCACGCTGTACTGGAGCACCGGCGAACGCAGCACGGAATAGGCGTAGCCGATGATCAACGGCAAAAGCCCCCAGGTCAAGGTGATGCCCCACAGCGCGCCGCTGGGTGCGCGTTGTTTGAGCCGCAATGCCGCTGCCCCGGCGATGAGCAGGGAGATCACGGTGGTGAACCACACGGAGCAATGCCCGATCCACCAGGCATAGTCCAAGGTCCATCGTGGGCCGGGAGGGTCCAACCAGTTATCAAGCCCGCCGATCCCAAGCTGATGGAGCAGGAGCGGGACCACTGGCAGGTACAACGCAGCTGGCACGGCCAGCGCGATGAGCAGGCTTCTGCGTTGTGCGCTTGTAGCGAGCACAATAGCCGTGGTGCACATCAATGCGGCTGAGAGCAATGCGAAATGATGGACCAACGCGCACATGAGCGCGGCGATCGCGCCTGTGACAAGATGGTGCCTACGGCTGGTGGCCAGGTAGCGCGTCAGTCCATCGGCGAGCAATGCGGTGGTGAGAAAGCCCATGGCATAGGGGCGCGCGATCTGGCCGTACATCACCGTATACTGCATGGTGGCGAGCAGGGCCGTGGTGATCAAGGCCACAGGGCCACCCGCCCAAGAGTAGGCGAAGCGGTACAGATAGAAGAGGGCAAGCACACTGGCCACGATGAACGGGGCTTTCACGGCTCCATCGCCGAAGCCGAACCAGTGTGTCCAGAACAGCAGGAAGAAGTGCACACCCGGTGGATGCGCATCGACTTTCCAGGAACCCGAAGCGATCGCGGAACCGATCGTCGGATGATCGACGCGCAGCAGCCCGCTGATCTCATCATGCGTGTATGGGATGCTCGGGAAGCCCCAGAAACGCAGCACCAGTGCGAGCAAGAGGAGCGCCGACATGCACGAACGCTCGGCCGTCGTTCCCGGTATGAACGCGCTCGTGCCCTCGTTCAGTCGTTCACGCCAAGAGGGCAACGTGTTCCTGGTGGTTTCCATCCTCCTTGCTACTCCCCGCGATCCATGTCGCGTTTGATGTCTCTCTCCTTCAGGCTGTCCCGCTTGTCGTAGGTCTTCTTGCCTTTCGCCAGCGCGACGTCCATCTTGGCTATGCCCTTGGCGTTGAAGAACACGCGCACGGGAACGATGGTCACGCCCTGGTCCTTCAACTTGCGCTGCAGCTTGTTCAACTCGGTGCGGTGCAGCAGCAGTTTGCGGTCGCGCTTGGGCTCGTGACCGTAGTTCTTCGCCTTTTCAAAGGGCTGGATCGTCATGTTCCGTACCACCAGCTCGTCCTTTTCGAACGTGCAGAAGGCCTCGGTAATGCTCGCGTCCCCCAAGCGCAGGCTCTTCACCTCGCTCCCCACGAGCTGCAGGCCGCATTCGTAGTTCTCCAGGAAGAAGTACTCGAACGCGGCGCGCTTGTTCTTCACTTCGGGCATCACGGGGGCGGCCATCGTCTTTGACCCGCAGAGCGGGATCGCGAAGATGCGTGAAAGGGCGGGGATCGAACCTCTTTCCCGGTCATGTGTACCGCCCCCACATACCCGACCGCCATGCGAACAGTCTTCGGTGCCCTTGCCTTCCTGCTGCTCTCCCTTCAAAGCCGAGCTGCCAGCCTTTACGATCAACTCCGCGCCTTCAACCCCTACTGGGAGCAACACAGCGAAGCGCTTGATGGTTTGCCACCGCAGCACATCCGGAATGACGTGGACTATGTGCGCGCCCACCTGGCGCAGGTGCTGGGTGTACTGGCCGCTGCCCCGACCGGTCATCTCACCGGCGATCAACTCGCTTCCCGCGAAGAGCTGATCGCCGTGCTCGGGAACTATGCGCGCCAGGGCCGGTTCCCCATCAACTACTACCGGCACGAACGCATCCCCGTCTTCATCGATGAGCATGACACGCATTGCGCCGTGGGTTATCTGATGCGCCACACCGGCAACGAAGACATGGCCCAGCGTATCGCTGCCGCCAACAACTACGCCTGGGTGCGGGAGATCGAGGAGCCTGGACTCGCCGCATGGCAGGCCACTTCCGGGTTCAGTCTGGATGAGTTGAAACTGATCCAGGGTGCCTACGACTTCTACATCCAGGACGCCTTCCTGCTGCCGGACAAGTACGAGGTTCCCCAGAAGCCCGAGCAGGTAGTTCGCTACTTCGAAGGGAAAGACAAGGACAGGGTGTGGTGTTATGGAGAAGGTTCTAATGGTGACCTGCACGGCCGGTGGGAGCAGAACTACTCGAGCACGCTGCCGTGGATCGTGGGTTACTTCGAACATGGCAAGCGGTCCGGCCGTTGGAAGGAGTACTACAAAGGCACGGATCTGCTCTGCCGCACCGAGCATTGGCGGGATGACAAGCTGAACGGCATCCGCACGCGATACGATCGCCAGGGCAAGGTGATCGAGACCATTGATTTCAAGAATGGCCAGGCCGTCACCAAGACCAACATCGATCATGAGAAGGCCCTGCGCTGGGTGCGTCGGCCGATCGATTCGCTCACCGTGCAGACCGAAGTGTTCACGGAGGAAGGCGGCCTGATCGCTGCCGGCAAGGAGCGCATCTACAATCCGGAAGGGCTGTTGTGGTTCCAGAACATCGAGCTCACCGCGCTCAACACCTATGCGATCACCGCTCGGGAAGGCGCGCCCAGGCCCGAAGAAGGAGTGGATGTCCCATGGTTCAACCAGGATGTGTCCCACCAACAGCTACCAGGTTCCCACACATTGGTCGAGTACAAGAAGGAAGGTGAGTGGGTGTATTACAAGGACTACCTCAACGTGGTCGTCAGCGAGCATGCGACGCCGAACCGTGAAAGCATCTTCACGCTCGGCTACATGCACTTCGGGCGTGAGTTGTGGGCGAACATCGCGCGCTACGATCACTTGGAGCTGACGGCCAGCTACGACTCCATGCATGTGGCCTACGCTGATGATCGTATGGTCGAGCTGTTCGGGTACACGAACAGGACCCAGGACCATCTGCAGTTCAGCTATCATGCACCCTTTCTGCATGACGACTGGCGCCCGCGCCATGCGCGTGGACGTCCGGAGATGAGCTACCGCCCGTTGAGACGGATCTCGCGTCTCGATGAGCGCGGGAACTTTATCGGCGTGCGGGAGGACTACGACATGAGCGGGCAAGTGACGCGATCGGAGCGCTTCATGGTGCCGTACAAGAAGGAGGAAGAGACGCTGGTACTTCAGTGATGGATCTCCGGGCTTCGCCCGGCCGGTGAAGGCCGGGCGAAGCCCGGTGGTCCTAACGCACGATCAGCACCGGCACCTTCACCCGATGCCTGACCGCATCCACGGTCGCACCGAGCAACAGGTCTTTGATCCCCCGGTGCCCGTGCCCGCCCATCACAAGCAGGTCGCATTGGCTCGTGTTCACGATGGCGGAGATGGCTCGTACAGGATGGCCCTGCCCGGTTCGCGCCCAGGCCCGGTAGCCGAGATCTTTCAGGCGTGAAACATAGCGCTGCAGATTCTCGGCATCCCGCTGGGTCTCATGGTCCTCGCTCAACTCGCCCAGATACCGGGCCGTGGCGGATTCGGTGATGTGGATGAGCACGTACTCCGCGTCTTTCCCGCCTTGGGCTACGGCCGCATCGATACTGCGCTGATCCACCTCGCTGAAATCGACGGCTACGCAGATGCGCGTGTAGCGGTGGCCCACCGGTGCCTTCAATTCGGGCACCGTATCGTGCAGGTGCTGCTTCGCCGCGCGCTCGCGGCGGATGAACGGTTTGAAGCTGACGTAGAGCAACAGGATGAGCGCGGCCACGACCACAGGCACCACGGTGCACCAGATCCAGATGCCGTTCGGGCCGAGCACGTCCAGCCACTCTTGGATCTTCTGCACGACCAGTCGAGCGTTGAGGACGATGATGATCGTAGCGCTGATCCACGCGAGCACCCGCACCCATGGCTTGATGACATGCTCCCCCATGCGCTGCTTGTCGCTCGTGAAGTGTATGAGCGGGATGACGGCAAAGCCGAGCTGCAGGCTCAGCACTACCTGGCTCAGGACGAGCAGATCGCCCAGTTGTTCTTCACCGAACCAGAGAATGCACACCAGTGCAGGCACGATCGCGATCAGCCGCGTGAGCAAACGCCGGAGCCAGGGCCGAATGCGCAGGTCGAGGTAGCCTTCCATGACTATCTGCCCGGCCAGAGTGCCCGTGATGGTGCTGCTCTGCCCGCTCCCGATAAGGGCGATGGCGAACAGCGTAGGAGCGAGATCGCCGAAGAGGCCTTTCAGCAAGGTGTGGGCATCGCGGATGTCCGCCACCTCGTTCATGCCGTTGCGGTGGAAGGCGGCGGCGGCCAGCACCAGTATCGCGCTGTTCACGAAGAAGGCGAGATTCAAGGCCACCGCCGTGTCCAGGAAGTTGAAGCGCAGCGCTTCGCGTATACCCTTGCCGTCCCGGCCGTGTTTGCGCGTTTGCACGAGCGAGGAATGCAGGTAAAGGTTGTGTGGCATCACCGTGGCCCCGATGATGCCGATGGCGATGTAGAGCGCCTTACCTTCCAGGGCGGACGGCATGAAACCGCGCATGAGATCTCCGGCATCCGGCTCCACGATGAACATCTCGGCCAGGAAGGCCATGCCGATGATGCCGACGATGGAGATGATGACTATCTCCAACATGCGCATCCCCCGGTTCATCAGGAAGAGGATGACGAGCGCGTCGGCTGCCGTGATGAGGACACCGTAAAGCAGCGGCAGGTCGAACAGGAGGTTGAGCCCGATGGCCATGCCGATGACCTCCGCCAGGTCGCAGGCCGCGATCGCGATCTCCGCCAATACGTAAAGCGGGATGTTCACCCACGGAGGATACGTGTGCCGGCTGGCTTGTGCGAGGTCGAGACCACGTACGATACCCAGACGGGCGCAAAGGCTCTGCAGGAGCAGGGCCATCAGGTTGCTCATCAGCAGCACCCAGATGAGCTGGTAGCCGAAGCGCGATCCGCCCTCTATGTCCGTGGCCCAGTTGCCCGGGTCCATGTAACCCACGCTCACCAAGTAGGCCGGGCCTATGAAGGCGAGCAGGCGCCGCCATCCTTTCGTGGCGGGCACGGCTACGGTGCCATGCACCTCGCTCAAGGAGCGTCGATCGGAGCCGCCGGTGTTCACGCGGTCTCTACCTGCAAGTGATGGATGACGTCCTTGCTCAAGCTGAACGTGGCGCCGCTCCTGGGTTTGATATCCATGCTGCCATCGAAGGCATGTACCTCCTGCACGGATAGTTGCGCACCGATGCGCAGCCCCTTGGCATCCAGTAATCGCAGCAGCCCGTCCGTGGTCTCGCTCACGGCCGCGATCCGCACGGTATCACCGGGCTTGCAGGTGTCCAGCCGCCTGGTCTTGCGGGTGCGGAGTTTGCCGTGCTTGTCAGGGATAGGATCCCCATGCGGATCGAAATGCGGATGACCGAGATACTCATCCAGCTTGTCGGTCAGCTTGTCACTGGCCACATGCTCCATCTGTTCGGCGACCTCGTGCACCTCATCCCACCCGAATCCGAGCCGCTCAACAAGGAACGTCTCCCAGAGGCGGTGGCGGCGAACAAGCTGCAATGCGCAGGCCTGGCCCCTGGCCGTGAGCTTCACGCCGTAATAGGGCTCATGCTTCAAATGGCCTTTCTCGGACAGCTTCTTCAGCATATCCGTTACGCTGCTGGCCTTGGTGCCCAAGCGCTCAGCGATGTCCTTGGTGAACGCGCTGTCCCCTTGTTGGAGAAGGGCATACACCGCTTTCAAGTGGTCTTCTTCGCTGCGACTGAGGTTCGGCATCGCGGCAAATATCACCTCTTTTATTAGGTTAGCCTAATTCTTTGTATAAGGAACTGCAAACACGGCCGTTGAACGACGGACTACGATATCGTGCCCCCTCGCATGCTTCCCAACAGGGCCGAAGGAGGTGATGAGCCATGCTGCCGACCGGAGAAAGGGCACCAACAGGCTGGATAAGCGACCGGCAAAGTGAAGGGATGACCCGGACCGGTCAGGAGCGTACCGCCAGACGGGTCCTCGTCTTCCGGGGAACGGAAACGTCCAGCCCTAGCGCTTGGCGGTTCTCCGGGCGAAGACGTGGTACCCGAAGCACAGCAATTCATGGGAACCCTTGTCCTTCTTGGACAATTCTCCTAGCTTCAAGAGCAGCTTCAGAACGGCCGCCTTGTCGGTAGCTGAAATGCCGCTGTCCGCATAGTCCTTGGCGATCTGCGATATCCTCAGCAGTTCCTGGGCGATGAACTCGAAGTAGTTGCCGTTCGGCGTTATCTCCACGATCTCGAAACCATGGTCGACCAGATTCCTTTCGTAGAAGTAGTGATTGAAGCCCGTGCAGAAGTGGTAGGGTGCGAAGTGGGTCAGGCTCCAGAACGGCGCGGTGATGATCAGTGTGCCATCGGTCTTCAGCAATCGCGAGAATTCCTTGATAGCGGCGACAGGATTGGGGAGGTGTTCGAATACCTCGATGCACATGATCGCATCGAAGGACGCGTCGGGTTCGGGTATATCGATGATGTCGCACACGATATCCAGCTTCGAATTGTCCCAATTCGTAGTCTGGTAGCCCTTGCCATCACCACCGCCGTCATACTGGCCGAAGTCCTGGGACACATAGTCCAGGTGGCTGCAGAACTTCTTCTGGTCCAGTTCCCCCGCGCCTGCGTCCAGGATCCGGCTTCCCTTCGGGACCTTCAGCAGCGCGGCTTCGAGCCATTTCAAGCGCGTCTCCACGCACTGAGTTCCCACAGAGACCTTGTCCCCGAAGATCTTCTTGACGACCTTGTTATCCATTGAACATCCGATTTTGAAGGCTGTGATCCCAAGGCTCAGGCCGATCGTTCTTGCTACCCGTTCTGTAATGGAACGCCGGCCGGAACCTCGTCAAAGCCCATGAGGCGCGTACAACGTTCCACGCCGTCAAAAGTTCCACCTGTGCACTGCCGTTGGGTGGTGGCGCCACCGAGCACGGGACTCCATGGTCGAGCGAGCGATCGCAAGCATGAGCCGTTCCGTGGTGCATCATGGTTCCGGTCGAAATCTAGCCAAGTTTCGATCCGGATCGTTCCACCGATGTGAGCCACCATCCCGGGAAGCATCCCGTGGTCCGTGGCTGGACCGACAGGAGCGTGGTGCCCGGTGCTCGTTAAGAGCGATGCGGATCAGACAAGGTTGACGTTGCGATGGCGGTCGCGCGGTGCAAGATATCGATCTTAGTGCTGAACATGAAAAAATATTAGGTTAGTCTAATGATATGTCTACTTTCGTCCCGTCATGGGAAGGAGTCTCTTCATCCTCACCGCGCTGCTCGTCGCGGGTTGTGGGAAATTCGAGCCTGCTGCTCCCGCGAACGAGGAACTGCTTGACGGCCCGGTTGAAGGTCTCACTGGCGAGGAGATCGCACGCTTTCTGCGCGGTGATGCGGCGTTCAATGATCAGGTCTTTCACGCTGGGAATGGATTGGGGCCTGTGTTCGTGGCCACCCGTTGCGGCAGTTGTCACGCGGGCGACGGACCGGGGCATCCGTTCACCACGCTCACGCGCTTCGGTCAATGGAACGATAGCGGTAACCAGTACCTCGGCCAGGGAGGGCCGCAGTTGCAGGACCGCGCGGTTCCCGGCGTTGCTCCTGAAGCGATACCGGCCGGGGCACCCTCCGCGAGGTTCCTCCCGCCCTTGAACACCGGTCTGGGTTACCTCGATGCCGTCAGTGATGCGGATATTCTTGCCTGGGCCGATGAGTACGATGCGGATGGCGATGGCATCAGTGGTCGCCCCAACTGGATCCATCGCAAAGCGTACAGCCCGGCTCGCTCAGCGGCGATCGGGTCAGGAGGGAGGTATATCGGTCGCTTCGGCCGCAAAGCGGGGGCATATGACCTGCTGCAACAGACTTCTCAGGCCTACAATCAGGATATCGGCGTGGTCAGCCTTTTCGAACCGATCGATCCGTACTCGCATGAGGAACAGGATCCCGAGGTCGCCACAAGCACGGTGCACGATGTGGTCTTTTACCTGAGGACGTTGAAAGCCCCGGTCCAGCGCGATGCGGATGATCAGACCGTAGAGGCGGGCGCGGCGCTCTTCATGGCCGTCGGTTGCGCGAAATGCCATCGCCCGGAATTCATCACCGGTGAAAGTCCGATCACGGCATTGGCTGGAAAGTCCTTCAGGCCATACACCGATCTGCTTTTGCATGACATGGGGCCGGGCCTTGATGATGGCTACACCGAGGGAAGTGCGCTCACGGCTGAATGGCGCACACCAGCTCTCTGGGGTTTGGGCCTTTTTCCGGACAGTCAGGGCGGCAGCTACTTCCTCATGCACGATGGCCGTGCGCACAGCATCGAAGAGGCCATCAGCATGCATGGCGGCGAAGGCATGGCCGCGCGTGATGCGTTCAACTCGCTCAACCCCGGGGAGCGATCGGACCTTCTCAGTTTCCTTGAAAGCCTTTGATCATGCACCGCCGCTTCTTCCTCCGACAAAGCTGCATGGCGTGCGCTGGGATGCTCGCCGTGCCCGGCCTCCTTGTATCTTGTTCGGGGCTTCAGCCTATCGTGGGTACGTTGGAAGGAGAGGACCTCGTGCTACCAGCGGGAGCATTTACCAAAGAGGACGGAAGCATGAGGAGGCACGTCGTGGCAACGCACGCGCAACTCAAACAGCCCATCGCCGTGTTCCGCGATGGGGGCGGTGGGTATAGCTCGGTCCTCATGCGCTGCACACACAAGGGCGCGGAGCTGCGCGTGGGCGGCGATCGACTCGATTGTTCCGTGCATGGCAGCACTTTCGACAGCCATGGTGGGGTGCTCGAAGGTCCCGCGAGCTCACCGTTGCGTGCCTTCCCGACCTTGGAACGGGACGGGCGCGTGTTCATTTCCCTGAGAGCATGAAGTGCGGGATCGCCGTCGCGCTCGCCCTTCATGCGGGCCTCGCTGCAGCGCAGATCGATTCTTCGCTCTTCGTGAAAGCCGGTGTGCCGGATAGTTCGTCCAAGCAGGTGATGAACATGGACGCCATCTACAACCGGCCGTTCCTCACGTTCGACAAGGTTCCCGTAAGTCTGGGTGGGTATGTGGAGGTGAAAGCGGAACACCTCGGTACGGATGGCGTGAGCGAGGGCATGTCTTTTTCCTTGCAACGTATGACCCTGTTCGTGGCATCATCCCTCGATCGGCGGATCAAGTTCCTGAGCGAGGTGGAACTCGAGGAGGGCGGTCACGAGATCGCCATCGAGTTCGCGGCGCTGGACCTGGAGCTGCATCCTTTGTTGAACCTCCGTGCGGGGATCATCATGAATCCCATCGGAGCCTTCAATCAGAACCACGATGGCCCGAAGTGGGAGTTCAGCGACCGGCCGATCGCTGCGGTGGGCATGTTGCCCGCCACGTGGAGCAACGTCGGCTTCGGTGCGTTCGGCAAACACGCGGAAGGGCCATGGACCTTCGGCTATGAGGCCTATCTGACCAACGGCTTCGACGAGACGATCATCAACAACAGTGAGGACCGCACCTTCCTCCCGGCCGCGAAGGAGAACCCGGAACGGTTCAGCGAAAGTTCCAACGGGGTTCCCTTGGTCACGGCGAAGGTCGCGGTGAAACACCGGCGTTTCGGCGAGATCGGCCTGAGCACCATGGGTGGTGTCTACAACAAGTTCGAGGATGACGGGCTTACCCTTGACAAGCGCCGGCGTGTGGATGCGTTCGCCATTGACCTGAATACCGAACTGCGGGTGACACGGACCAGGTTCACCGGCGAATGGGCCTGGGTGATCGTCGACGTGCCGGAAACGTTCACGCAGCAATACGGTTCACGGCAGCAGGGTGGTTTTCTGGATATCGTGCAACCCATCGTGCGTGGCCAACTTCTGGGCTTTGACAAAGCGGTTCTCAACCTGGCGGTGCGGCTTGAGAGCCTGGACCGCAACGTGGGTACGTTCCGTGAAACCGGTACAAGCATCGGTGATGAACTTTGGGCGGTCGTACCGGCGGTGAGCTTCCGGCCAAACCCACAAACGGTGATCCGGCTCAACTACCGCCATATGCGCGAACGCGATCTGTTGGGCAATCCGGCCATCATCACCGGTGGATTCCAGTTCGGCGTATCCAGCTATTTCTGAGCTCAGGGATACCGGCCTGAACGGCGCGTTCGAGATGTTCCACATTCACGCGCTGATAGTGGATGCCCACGTTTTTCGGTCATGCGCTCATCCCACGGGATGCGGATGCGGTCGGCCGCCTGGCGATGCGGGATCGTAGGTCAACTCGAGAACCAACGCATGCACGCTGCTACTGCTGAAGGTCGGGACCTGATAACCGACGGACATGACCCAATGCCCCGACAACCGGCAAGCGGCACCCGGCACCACCTCACCGAGGTCATGCGTGCCGCTGATGAAGTCCGTTTGAAGGACCAGTCGGTCGGGCAGCAAGGACTTTTCAAGCCCGGCCTGGAGCCCGATCGCATCGTTGAACAGCCTGCGGCCCTCACCGAAGTAGCTCTTCGAGGCGTAATACGGTCCAACGACACATTTCAATCCGAGATCCTTGCGCGCATAGGCCACATTGCACCAAGCCATACCGCCGTCGCGTACCTGTGACGTCAAGGTTCCGCCATATTGCACGCCCAAGGCGATCGCCAGATCCGAGCCCAGGTCGAACCGCTTCTGAACATTCACCAACAGGAACGGGTTGTAGGGGAGGATGGTGTCGTTGAAGACCGGGTGCGCGGCGCGGTCCTCCAGTACGGTGAGCCCGTTGCAGTTCAGACCGACCTCCAGGCCATGGCCCAGTCCGATGTCCAACGTCGTGCTCGATTGTTGGTGGCGCTCCTCCACATTGAATTGCTGTTGGAAGAACACGCCCCCGCGCGGGGTGATCTCCGAACTGGGTACATTGAAGAAATTCTGCTGGCCATTGGCCACAAAGGCCAGGCAGGCGCAGGCCAGCATGTGTAGCGAGCGCCCGATAGCACCCATGGGGCCACCCGGTCGATCGCGTTGTCCTTCTTCGGTTCCGCCCACGCTCCCGTCGTTCCGGTTGCAAAGGGATGCCTCCAGCCCCTATCGGCACTCGAATGCCCGTTAAAGACATTGAACGCCCGGGATAGATTCGCGCCCTCTGTGCCGATGTACGCGCTGCTCCGCCCTCTCTTGTTCCTGCTTTCTCCGGAGCGCGCCCACAAGGTGACGTTCGGGTTGTTGGAAGTGGCGAAGGGCATTCCTGGTGCGCTGGGGCTTGTGGGCGGGAAGCGTCCGCCGAAGGAAGCCGCCGTGGATGTCATGGGCCTTCGTTTCCCGGGCCCGGTCGGTCTGGCCGCCGGCATGGACAAGGACGCCAAACACGTCGACGCGCTTGGGCGTATCGGCTTTGGCCACGTGGAGATCGGCACCGTGACACCGTTGCCCCAATCCGGGAATGATCGTCCGCGACTTTTCCGATTGGAACCCGATCGCGCCTTGATCAACCGCATGGGCTTCAACAACGAAGGTGTGGTCGCGGCGGCAACCCGGTTGAAGCAGCGTGTGCCGGGCGTCGTCGTGGGCGGTAACATCGGCAAGAACAAGGTGACGCCGAACGAGCGGGCCGTGGACGACTACGTGAAGTGCTTCGAGGCCCTGCATCCCGTGGTAGACTATTTCGTGGTGAACGTGAGCTCACCCAACACACCGGGACTGCGTGCGCTGCAGGAGAAAGGCCCGTTGCTCGCCATTCTCTCCAGCTTGAACGCGTTGAACGGCCGCATGGGCCGTAAGCCGCTCCTCTTGAAAGTCGCTCCCGACCTCACCGCGGAGCAGTTGGATGATGTGATCGCCGTGGTCAAGGAGAGCGGCATACAAGGCGTTGTGGCTACCAACACGACTATCGAACGTGGCGGGTTGAAGACCACCAAGGCCGAGTTGGACGCGATCGGTGCCGGCGGCCTGAGCGGTGCACCCGTTCGCAAGCGCAGTACCGAGGTGCTGAAGTACCTCCGTAGCGGTTTGCCGAAGCCGTTCGTGATCATCGGCGTCGGTGGGATCGACAGTGCGGATGCGGCCATGGAAAAACTCGCTGCGGGTGCCGATCTTGTACAGGTCTACACCGGGCTTGTCTACGAGGGCCCCGCGTTGTTGGGCAGTATCAACCGGGCCTTCGCAGCAGGTCGAAAATGAGCCATCCGCGTTCATCCCGTTCATCACTTCCATCTGCGGTATCATGAGCGCTGCTTCGGTCAAACTCGTCGAATGTCCACGGGATGCGATGCAAGGCCTGCATGTCTTCATTCCAACGGACATGAAGGTCCACTACCTCAACGAGGTGCTGAAAGTGGGCTTTGATACCATCGATATCGGCAGCTTCGTCAGCCCCAAGGCTATTCCGCAACTGGCGGACACGGCCGAAGTCCTGTCCCGCATCGACCTCTCCACCACGCGTTCCAAGCTGTTGGTCATCGTGGCCAATGAGCGCGGTGCGGAACAGGCTTGCGCGCAGGAAAACGTGCGCTATCTGGGCTATCCGTTCAGCATCAGCGAGACGTTCCAACAACGCAACACGAACACCAGCATCGAAGGTTCCTGGGCACGCACGGCCAACATCGCCGACCTCGCGAACAAGGCAGGGAAGGAGCTCGTCGTCTACATCAGCATGGCCTTCGGCAATCCATACGGTGATCCGTGGAACGCGGAGGTCGCGCTGCACTGGACCAACAGGCTCGTACACGAACTCGGCGTGCGCATCATCTCACTCGCTGACACCGTCGGTGTGGCCGCTCCAGAGGACGTGGGGGCGATGTTCTCCGCGCTCATTCCCGCGTTGCCCCATGTGGAATTCGGCGCGCACCTCCACGCGCGCAAGAACAACTGGGAACCGAAAACGGATGCCGCGTGGCAAGCGGGTTGCCGCCGTTTCGATCATGCGATCGCCGGATACGGGGGCTGCCCCATGGCCGAGGATGACCTGGTCGGCAACCTGACCACGGAACTTTTTGTCGGTGGGCTGCACGAACGAGGCATATCCACCGGTCTGGACCAAGAGCAACTGGGGCGATGCGTGCGAATTGCGGCTGAGGTTTTTCCGAGCTAGGATCGGCGCAGTTCGATCACGGTGATCTCCGGCGGCATCCCCACGCGCCCCGGGAACCCGATAAACCCGAAACCTCGGTTCACGTAGAGATGCATGCCATCCCGCTCATACATGCCGGCCCATTGCTTGTAGACCCATTGCGCCGGGCTGTATGTCTGCCCAGCGATCGTGATCCCGAACTGGGCTCCATGCGTGTGCCCGCTCAGTGTGAGATCGATGCGCTCCTGTTGCACTTGTGCTTCCCAATGGGTCGGGTCGTGGCTCATTAACAGGCGGAAGCGTGATGGGTCCGTGCCGGAAAGAGCCTTACGCAGGTCGCCATATTGCTGGAATCGAACCCCCCAGTTCTGCACGCCGATCAGATCGATGTGTTCTCCATCCTTTTCGATCAGGACATGTTCATCCAGTAACGGTCGGAAGCCGATGCGTTTCTGATGCTGGATCAGGCGTTGAAGATTCGCCCGTTTGGCGGCGGCATCGGTCCACTTGGCATAGTCACTGTAGTCGTGGTTGCCCAGGATCGAATATTTACCCATCCTCGCCTTGAGCCCTGCCAGGGTTTCCAGCCAGGGTTCAGCCTCTTCGCTGTAGTCGTTCACCATGTCGCCTGTGAAGAGGATCAGGTCCGGGTCCTGCTCGTTGATCAGATCAACGCCGATGCGCACGATATCCGAGCTCAATGGGAAGCTGCCCAGGTGCATATCGCTGATCTGGACGATGCGCAATCCATCGAAGGCCGCTGGAAGTTTCCCGGACCGCACCAGTTCGTTCTGTATCTTGAAGTTGCGCCGGCCCTTTGTCACCCCGTAGAGCACCGCACCGAACGGTATCGCAGCCAGCGCCAAACCGAGTTGGGAAACGAAGCGTAACCGCGATATGGGTTCGCCTCCGGCATCGGCACCAGGGGCCCACCGCGACCAAAGCCAACGTAGGCCTTGCAGGAGGTCTTCCACCGCATGGAAAATGACGATCACCAGCTTGGGGAGCAGGAAGAGGATGAGCAATGCGGCCAACGAGAACACGAAGGAGTAGTTCCTGTTCGCCCGAAGGTCCTGGATGCTGATGCTCACCCACACCAGCAGGGCGATCATGCCGATGCTTTCTGCCCAATAGATCCAACGGACCCACCGGCGTGTTACCGGAGACACCCCACCCAACGCGGTGCTGATCCCTTTCCATGCGTACACATCGATAAGCACGAGCAGGGTCACGAAAACGACGAAACTGAGAACGCCACGGGATGTCATGGGGTAAAGGTGGGGCATGCAGCGAATGGGGCGCAGTCGCCGTCTGAACGGAAGACGTGAGACCACTTCGAATACTTTCGTGACCATGGTGCGGGTTCTTCGCCTCTATCTTTTTCTGGCGGGTTGCTTCAATGGGGCCATTGGATGGGGTCAGGAGACGTGGCGCAAGGCATTTGGCGCCTTGGGACCGGATGAGGCTTCCAGTGTGTTGCTTAACAGCGATGGGGATATCATTACCGCCGGTAGCACCGGCAGCTCTGGAAGTGGTTCGTCCGATGCGTATATCTTGTGTGTGAGCGGGGCTGGCGACTTGCTTTGGTCAAAGGCCATTGGCGGTCCACAAGTGGATCATGCCCAATCCATCGTTGAGTTGGAGGATGGTTCGCTGGTCTTCGCCGGCTACACCAACGGGTCAGGCAGCGGTGGCTATGATGGCTGGCTTGTGAAAATGGACCATCTGGCCAACGTTCAATGGGAACGCTACTTCGGTGGTGCGGACTGGGACCTGATCTATGACCTTCAGGTCGCGCCGGATGGCGGCTTCCTACTGGCAGGTTCCACATTCAGTACCGGTGCGGGCTCCTCGGACGGGTGGCTGGTTCGAACCGATCCTCAGGGGGCGGAACTCTGGAGCAGGACCTTCGGTGGCGCGGGAGATGATGACCTCCGTTCTGCCTTTGTGACACAGGACGGTGGGGTTGTTGTCGCAGGTTCCCGTTGGTCCGAAGTTTCAGGCAGTGATGTCCTCGTCGCCAAGCTGGATGCGAGCGGGGATCCCCAATGGGAACGGACCTTCGGGACCGACAGTCTGGAGTTCGCAAACGATGTCATCCAAACCATGGACGGCGGGTTTTCTGTTGTGGGAACGATCCAGTTCGAGCATACATTCAATGAACATTTGCACCTCCGATTGGACCCCGAGGGCGACAGCATTTGGTCGCATACACTGGGGCAGATAGGTGCTCAGGAGGCGACGGCGCACTTGGAGATGCCGGACGGCAGGTTCTATACCACGGGTTATACCACCACCTCCGGAGGAGGGGGGAGAGACACGTTCATCTATCGGACCAATAGTGCTGGCGGTTTTGACTTCCAGTTCACCTACGGCGGAGAAGAAGATGAACTCGGGTCCTCGATCGCGGTCGCTCCCGATGGGTTCATAATCGCAGGTAAGACGAACTCGTTCGGTGCGGGTGGATGGGATGTGGTCATCGTGCGCACGGATACAGCTTGTGAGCCTTTTGTGCAGCAGTTCGGTGACGAATTCGATCCGGTGCAAGTGGTCGAGAATGGACTGATGGATCAGGGTGATCTCTTTCCGAATCCAGCGAATGGGACGGTCCATATGCGAACTTCCATTCGCCTCACCTCCGCCCAACTCCTCGACCCCCGAGGCCGCCTCGTCCGTTCCTGGTCCTACCCGGTTCCGCAGGATATTGACCTGCACGGATTGACGGACGGTATCTATCAGCTTGTCACGTTGATCGGAGAGCGAACGCGTGCAAGCCAGCCGCTGATCATCGCGGGCAATTGAACCATGCAGGAGCGGCATTTCCGCCTCGCCCTCCTGGTCCTGGGCCATGGCGTATTCCTGGCATTGCTGGTGCTGGCGTGGGAGCATGCGATCATCCGTTCCACCTTCGGTGACACGGCTTTCCAGGTGTTCCAATGGGTCAGTCAGCCCGGCTGGGACATTGAAGCGCACCGTTACACGGCCATCGTACCCCAGGCCTGCGTGAAGTTCTTCGCACTGTTCGCGCCCGACCTCCGCACGCTGCTTTTCGTGGCATCCCTGGCCCATGTGCTGGTCGGCTATGGGATCTATCTGCTTTGTGCGCATGCATGGAAGGCTCCCGTAGCGGCGTTCGGTTGTGCGCTCGCTGCGGTGCTGTGCAGCCGGCTCGCCTTCTACTCACCGGTGCTTGAGGCCAATTACCTGCTGTGCTATCCTTTCCTTCTCATCGGCTTCATTGAGCAGCGTTCAAATACGGCCGGGGCTGATCCGCTCGCCATCGCATGGTCCTGCACGCTGCTATTGATCCCGTTGATCGTGCATCCGACGGGATGGATGGTGATGCTGTTCTGCGTGGCGTTCATGGCGATCCTCGGCTGGCTTCGGGGCCCGATGCTCGCTGTGCTCCTGGCGCAGAGTGCGGCCTGGCCTTTGATCGCCCGTTGGTTGTTCCCGCCCACCGCGTACGAAGAGGAACAATACGGGGCGGTCGCCGAAGGGTTGGCCGACTTTGGCTCTTTGTCCTCTTGGGGTTCAAGTGATTTCCTCGCCATCCATACGTTCAGCGCGTCCCATACCTACCTGCCTGCGCTGCTCGTCCTATCGGCCGTTGTCGCCGGATGGATCCTGTTGCGGCAGCTATTGGCGACGGTGATGACACTGGGTGGGGCGCTAGCCTTCCTGCTCGCCTACCTGGTGACTTTCAGTGCAGGGAACAGTGCTGTGATGCAGGACCGTGGGATCCTGCCCATCGCCACCATCATCGCGCTCAGCGCATCGGCGCTCTTGGTACGCATGGATCGTCCGGCCTGGCGGACAACGACGGTGATCATGGCGGCCATTGTGCTCTTCGTAAAGACCCGGGACGTATCCTTCGCATCGCGAGCGTTCAAACAACAGGAGGCCATTGTGCAGGTGTTCATCCGCCTGGCGGATGAACAGGGCATCTCTCGTGGCATCGTGGGCCACGACGCCCTGCTCCAGGCCGGAGTGGAGGATTCCTGGGCTTTTCCGGTGGAAACCTTGTTGCGCAGCGCGCTGCGTGGCCCTGAACAAAGCCGGAGCCTGGTCTGTTCGGACAAGATGCCGCCTGCCGGTGAGGTGTCTCGTGGACTAATACCTGTGCTTCAGTTCAGGATGGACCCGGGTGCGAACGGGAACCGGTATTTCGGTCAGGGCGATCCGTCCTATAGAACGGTCGTTCAGCCCTGAGTATCTTCCGATCCGCATGATGGACCGTTCATTCACGGCGACCCACTGGTCTGGCAACCCTGCAAACCCTACGTTCGTCTGCGACCGGTTGATAGCTGACCATGGATGAGGTGCTGATCCCTTGGATACTCGCGATCCACGCCATAGCGGGCGGGGTGGCGTTGGGTGTTGCCCCGCTGGCCATGTTGGTCCGCAAGGGTGGCATCTGGCACAGGCGCTGGGGAAAGATCTATTTCTTCAGTATGATCGTGGTATGTGCCACCGCCATGGTCATGGCCATCGTCCACCCGCAGAATTTCTGGCTGCTCCTCGTGGCGGTCTTCAGCTTCCATATGGTGGCGAGCGGCTACCGTTCGCTTTACCTCAAGAAGCTCCATGAAGGACTGAAGCCGGCCGCAGTGGATCTCTGGTTGCACGGCATCGCGGGACTTTTCAGTGGAGGCCTGCTCATCTGGGGCCTCTCACATCTGCTGATGGGGCACAAGGACACGAAGGCCATCCTCTTCTCCGTGTTCGGCCTGGTCGGCACGTTCATGGTGTTCATCAACCTCCAGCGCTTCTACAAGCGCAAGCACGACAAACGGGAGTGGTTCTACGGGCACATCTCCGGGATGCTCGGGGGCTATATCGCCACGGTAAGCGCCTTCAGCGCCGTGAACCTCACCATGATCAAGCCCGCTTGGCTCCAATGGCTGTGGCCCACGCTGGTGGGTGCTCCGTTGATCGCGCTCTGGTCGGGCTGGTACCGGAGGCGCTTCGCCAAAGGCGTACGCGTGCGCGACATCGCCGAGGTGAGGATCCGCTGAACGGGGTTCCCCGCTGTCCTGGTGCCAGGGGGACGGAACAATGTCCTGACCGTGTTCCGCGATCCGTGCGCATCTTCACGCTCCCTTTCCTTCACCCACCTTGCCGGCGCCGGGCTTTGGCGCGAAGAACATGTCACATCGTTCCCTTGCGATCATCCTGCCGTTGGCGCTCAGCGTGGCCGCTTCCGCCCAGAAAACCCGTCCATATACCAGCGTTCCGGGCGACCCGATGGAAACCCGCATCTACACGCTCGACAATGGCCTGCAGGTGTGGCTGAGCAGAAATACGGATGCACCCCGTGTGCAGACCAACATCGCGGTTCGCGCCGGCAGCAAGAACGACCCATCGGACGCAACAGGACTGGCGCACTATCTGGAGCACATGCTCTTCAAAGGCACATCGAAGATCGCCACCACCGACTGGGCGAAGGAAAGCGCGGTGCTCAAGCGGATCAGCGACCAGTATGAGTTGCGCCGCACCACGACCGATGAGGCCAAGCGCGATGCGATCTACCACGTCATTGACAGCTTGAGCACCGTGGCCGCCGCGCTCGCCGTGCCGAACGAGTACGACAAAATGATCAAGAGCATCGGGGCGCGGGGTACCAACGCCTACACCAGCACCGAGCGCACCGTCTACGTGAACGATGTCCCCAGCGACGAACTGGAGAAGTGGATGATGGTCGAGAGCGAACGGATGCAGGAATGCGTGCTGCGCCTCTTCCACACGGAGCTCGAAACGGTCTATGAGGAGTTCAACCGTGGACAGGACAACGACGGTCGCCAGGCCGCACAGAAACTCGATGCGCTGCTGTACCCCAACCACCCGTACGGCACGCAGACCACCATCGGCACGGGTGAACACTTGAAGAACCCGAGCATGGTGAAGATCCATGAGTTCTTCGACAACTGGTACCGACCCAACAACATGGCCGTGATCCTCGCGGGAGACATCGACTACGACAAGACCATCGCCATGGTGGACAAGCACTTCGGCAAGTGGGTGCGGAAGGACGTGCCGGGCTTCAGTTTCAAGCCCGAGGATCCCATCCTGACCCCGATCAGCGCGGACGTTCTCGGGCCGGACCGTGAATGGGTGAGCATGGCCTGGCGCTTCAATGGGACGAAGAGCGGGGACCCCTTGATGCTTGAGCTGATCAGCGGCATCCTCAGCAACGGCAAGGCGGGGCTGATCGACCTGAACCTGCTGCAGGAGCAGAAGGTGCTTGATGCCCGCGCCTACTCCGGCGAGCAGACCGACTACAGTGAATTCGGCCTGCGTGTGGAACCGCGCGAAGGCCAGACGTTGGAACAGGCGCGTGATCTGGTGCTCGGGCAGATCGAAGCATTGAAGCGCGGCGAATTCGAGGACTGGCTCATCGAGGCCGTCGTGAACGACAACAGGCAACAGCAGATCCGCTTCTGGAACGAGAACAACAGCCTGCGTGCGTCCGCCATGACCGAAGCGTTCATCCTGCGCAAGGACTGGAAGGACATGGTCGACCAGTACGACCGGATGGCCGCGATCACCAAGGAGCAGGTGGTCGCCTTCGCGAAAAAGTGGTTCGGCAGCAACTATGTCTGTGTATTCAAGAGGAACGGCGAGAACAAGGACGCCCACAAGGTGACCAAGCCCAAGATCACCGCCATCGACATCAAACGCGATGGCAAAAGCGCCTGGCGTGCTGAGTGGGAGAAGACGCCCAGCGCCGTGATGACCCCGGAATTCGTTGACTTCAAGTCGGCCATCGCCCGTAAACCGCTCGCCAACGGCGTGGAACTGGCTTGCGTGAAGAACCCCACCAACGACCTGTTCAGTATGCGCTACATCCTGGACATGGGCACCAACCATGACCGCGGCCTGCGTGTGGCCATCGAATACCTGAACTACCTCGGCACCGACAAGTACACCCCGGTGGACCTGAAGAAGGAACTCTTCAAGCTCGGCCTGAGCCTTGACGTCTTCGCCAGCGATGATCGCTCCTATGTGACCCTCAGCGGCTTGGAGAAGAACCTGGAGAAGGGGGTGGAACTGCTCGAACACGTGCTGGCGAACGCGAAACCCAACGAAGCCGCCCTGCCCGGACTGGTTGCGGACATCCGCAAGAACCGCCAGGACGCGTTGAAGAACAAGGGAACCCTGCTCAACAGTGGCCTGGTGAACTTCGCCAAATACGGCCCGGTCACACCCACCAATGATGTCCTTTCCAACGAGCAACTTGATGCGCTGACGGCGCAGGAACTGGTGGACCGTATCCAAGCGCTCACGGGCTACAAGCACAAGGTCTTTTACTATGGTCGCAAAGGCGCGGACGAGGTGGCCGCACTGCTTGCCAAGCACCACAGGACAGCCGCGACGCTGAAGGACTACCCAGCCCCCCGTGCGTACCCTGAGTTGCCCACTACCGCCAACGGCGTGCTCTTCACCGAGTACGATATGGTGCAGACGGAGATGGCGCTCATCAGCAAGGCCGGGCCTTTTGACGTGGAGAAGCTGCCTTATGCTTCCCTGTTCAACGAGTACTTCGGAAGCGGTCTCAGCAGCATCGTTTTCCAGGAGATACGCGAAGCCAAGGCGCTGGCCTACGGTGCGAACGCCAGCTACACCAGCCCGGCCAGGAAGGAGGATGCCCACTACGTCCGCGCGTTCATCGGTACACAGGCCGACAAGCTTCCGGACGCGGTGGAGGCCATGCTCAAGCTGATGAACGACATGCCCATGGCCGAGGCACAGTTCGAAGGGGCCAAGACAGCAGCGCTCAAAGTGATCGCGAGCACGCGCATCACCAAGGAGAACATCTACTGGCAGTGGGATGCCGCCCAACGCCGGGGCCTGGACTATGATGTGCGCAAGGGCAACTACGAACGCATCCCGAAGATCACGCTCACGGACATGAAGGCCTTCTTCGACAAAGAGATCAAGGATCGTCCGTACATCTATTGTGTGATCGGCAAGGAGAGCGGCATGGACATGAAGGCGCTGGAGAAGCTCGGGCCCGTGCGCAAGCTGACGAAGAAGGAACTGTTCGGATACGATGAGGGGAAGTAGAGGGGCGTGCGTCTTCTCCGTGGATGTGGAGGACTGGTTCCACATCCTTGATCTGCCGAGCACGCCGAGGCTGGAAGACTGGCCGGCGCTGCAGAGTGATGTGGTGAAGAACACGCGCCGCATGCTCGCGGTCTTCCGTCAGCATGACGTGCGGTGTACGTTGTTCTTTCTGGCCTGGGTGGCCGAACGCTGGCCTGATCTGGTGAAGGAGGCTGTTGCCGATGGTCACGAGATCGCCAGCCATGGGTACGCGCATGAGCTGGTCTACACGATCGGTGAGCAGCGCTTCTTCGAGGACATCCGCAGGGCGAAGGGCATCATCGAGTCCGCCGGTGGGGCGGAGGTGCTGGGCTATCGATGTCCGGGTTTCAGCGTCACGGTGGAAACACCCTGGTTCTTCGATCGCGTGCGTGAAGCGGGCTATCGCTACGACAGCAGTGTGTGGCCGGGAAGTCGTGGCCACGGCGGCCTGCCCGGCGCACGACCTGTCCCGCATATCATCACCACCAGGCACGGGGACCTCGTGGAATTCCCCATCTCCATGGCGCGCACGGTCGGCCGGCCGATGTACTTCTTCGGAGGTGGATACCTGCGTTTTTTCCCCTATGCCCTGATCAAGAGGAAGGTGAAGGAGGTGCTGGCCGAAGAGCGCCCGGCGGTCTTCTACCTGCATCCGCGCGAGATCGATCCCCAACAACCCAGGCTGCCCATGGGTGCCAAACGGAGATTCATGACCTACGTGGGCATGCACACCACCGAGCCGAAAATGCATGCGCTCTTCCGCGACTTCAAGTTCACCACCTTCGCCGACCTGCTGCCGGTCATCCGTTGAGCCGGCCGGCACGAAACCGGTACCCGCGTCTTGCACAAGGTCCTCTTCCTCTACACCGAACTGGCCCCGTACTTCCTGGCCTGCGTTGAGCGGCTGGTGAAGGACCACGACGTCGAGGTGCACATCGTCCGCTGGCCCGTGAACAAGGAGGCACCGTTCGAACTGCGCTTCGCTGAACGCGTGAAGGTGTATGACCGCAATGAGCTTGACGAACTGCCCCTCCACCGCCTGGCCGATCGCATCGATCCGGATATCGTGCTGGCAAGCGGCTGGGTGGACAAGGGTTATCTATCCGTGTGCCGCGACTTCCGCAAGCGCGGAGTGCCCGTGGTGATGTGCAGCGATACGGCCTGGCGGGGCGGCATTCGCCAATGGGCCGCAGTGGGCACTTCCCGCTTCTGGCTCCGTCGCACCTTCAGCCATGCATGGGTCACTGGTGAAGCACAGGCCACGTATGCCCGGTTCCTCGGTTTCCCACCCTTCGTCATCAGGCGCGGCTTCTATTCCGCCGACGTCGAACGCTTCGAGCCGATGGCCGACCTGTTCGCCGCGGCCAAGTCCCAGCGCTTCCCACATCGCTTCCTGTGTGTGGCGCGCTATATCGCTACCAAGGGACAACAGTTGCTCTGCGACGCCTTCGCTGAATTGTGCGATGAAGGTGCAGCCGGGGACTGGGAACTCTGGTTCATCGGCACCGGGGAGTTGGAGGAAGTCGTGAAGAACTCGGCGTGCGGGCGCCATCCGCGCATACGGCACATCGGCTTCGTGCAGGCCGAGAATATGCAGGGATACCTGGAGCACACCGGTGTGTTCGTTCTGCCCAGCACATACGAGCCTTGGGGCGTCGTGGTACATGAACATGCGGTGGCCGGCTTCCCGCTCATCCTCAGTGATGCGGTGGGCGCGGCCGAGCGGTTCCTGAAGGAGGATCTCAACGGCACGCGTTTCCGGGCAGGCGATAAGAACAGCTTGAAAGCCTCGCTCCGAAAGCTCATCGCGTTACCTGACGACCAGTTGCGCGGCATGGGAAACGCCAGTTCGGAACTGGGTCGTAGCTGGAACCAGGAACACTGGGCGCAGGTGCTTATGGACATCATCCGGAACGCCCGTGCCTAAACCCCAAGTACTCGTCTTCATCGGCTGGTACTCGCCTGGCTTCAAAGCGGGCGGCCCCGTGCGCAGCTTGGTGAACATGGTCGATCACCTCCGCGACCGTGTCGACTTCCACATCGTGACTTCGGATACGGACTACACGGAAGAGATGCCGTACACGGGTATCACGCCGGATACGTGGACCACCATGCCCGGTGGTGAGCGCGTCTGGTACGCATCCCGGAACACCAGTAACTCCGTCACGTGGAAGCGGCTTCTTCGCGAGCGAGTGTGGGATGCTGTCTATGTCAACGGCATCTACGCGTGGGCTTTCAGCATCCTGCCGTTGTGGTTGTTGCGCGGCAGTGCCCAAAAGCGGGTGGTGGCCGTGCGGGGCATGCTGGCCAGCGGCATGATGAAGCACGGCGCGCTGAAGAAACGTGTCTTCCTTGCTGTGATGCGCTTGCTCGGTTGCTACAAAGGCGTGCGATTCCAGGCGACCAATGCCGAAGAGGTCGAGGACGTGAAGCGCTGGATCCTGCCTCATGTCGATGTGCAGGAAGTGCCGAACCTCGCGCGTAAGCTCGTTGCAACAGCTCCGCCGACGCGTCGGAAACGCCCTGGCGAGTTGCGCCTCATCAGCGTGGCGCGCATCGCCGTTGAGAAGAACACGCTCTTCGCCATCGAATGCCTGAACGGACTTTCCGGCGACATCACCTTCGACCTGTACGGGCCCGTCTACGATCAGGTCTATTGGCAACGTTGCCAGCAGGCCATCGCTGCGCTTCCGCCCAACGTGAAGGTCACTTACCGCGGTGTGATGGATCCCGAAAAGGTGCCCTCGCTCTTCACGGGGTCCCATGCGCTCTTCATGCCCAGCCAGGGCGAGAACTTCGGTCACTCCATGGCGGAAGCGCTCGCGGCCGGTCTCCCGTTGCTGATCAGCGATCGGACACCGTGGAAGGAACTCGAAGCGCAGCAAGCCGGTTGGGACCTGCCCTTGGACAGCACAGCGCCGTTCACCCGCGCCATTCAAGTCCTGGTACAGGCCGATCAGCAGGGGTATGACCGATGGAGCGCCGGGGCCTTTGCGCTAGGGAGACGATATTTGAACGATCCTGGGACCGTGGAACGAAGCCTCGCCTTGTTCACCCGATGAGTGCCGAACGCGCGCGCGTCGATCTCTCCCGCTTCAGCAACGCCGACTTCCCGAAAGGGGCCGGCGCGGTGAAGATGACCCTGTGGTATTTCACCAATGCGCTGTTCTTCTTGAATCCCTGCTTCCCGTTCCGCAGCGTAAAGCCCGGTCTGCTGCGCCTCTTCGGTGCGCGGGTGGGCAAGGGCGTCGTCATCCATCCCGGGGTCAACATCAAGTATCCGTGGAAGCTGACCGTCGGCGACCACTGCTGGATCGGCCAGCGCGCGTGGCTCGATAACATCGACCAGCTGACGCTGGGCAACAACGTGGTGATCTCACAGGGCGGCATGATCGTACAAGGCAGCCATGACTACAAGAAGGTGGACTATCCCACGATGAGCGGTCCCGTGACCTTGGAAGATGGAAGCTGGGTTGGGGCGGGGGCCATGGTGATGTTAGGCGTGACGTTGAAGAGCCATAGCGTGCTCTCTGCTGGTAGCGTGGCCACAAAGGACCTGGATCCGTACATGATCTACCAGGGAAATCCCGCGACGCCGGTGCGTGAGCGGGTCATCGAAAGCTGAAGCCTGAGGGTATGACCATCGGCAAATTCCCGCACAAGCACATCCGCTAATCGCCGGTCGTTGAAGGTCTCCGTCATCACCATCTGCTACAACGCCGCCGCGCACATCGACGAGACGATGCGCAGCGTGGTCATGCAGGATCATGGCGACATCGAGCACATCGTGATCGACGGCGGCAGTACCGATGGCACCCAACAGCGGATCGAGCGCTACCGCGAGGTGATCGCGCACTTCACAAGCGAGAAGGACAAGGGCGTGTACGATGCGATGAACAAAGGCCTGCGGGCCGCGACCGGTGAGGTCATCGCCTTCGTGAACGCGGGTGACATGATCGTACACCGCAATTGTGTCTCCGGCATGGTGGCGGAGTTCGCCAAGGGTGACGCCGACGCGATCTACGGCGACGCGTACATGGTGGACCCGCAGGACATCAGAAAGGTGAAACGCTTCTGGAAGGGGGGCGCCTATGATCGGGAGAAATTCCGCTCGGGGTGGATGCCGCCTCACCTGGGCACCTACATCCGGAAGGTGGTGTACGACCGCTTCGGTCATTTCCGCGAGGATCTGAAGGTGAGCGCGGATTATGAGCTCATGTTCCGCTTCATGTACAAGCACCGCATCCGGGTACGATACGTGCCGAACGTCCTGGTGCGCTTCCGCCTTGGCGGTGTCAGCAACCGGTCACTTATGCACATCTGGCGTGCGAACCTCGAAGTCTACAAAGCCTGGAAGCTGAACGACGAACCAGTGAGCCCGTTCATCATCGTGGCCAAGCCTCTCCGGAAACTCGCCCAGTTCTTTCGGCGCTGATAGGCGCTTGGGTCATGCGTCCGCTACGCCTGTATCGCACGGGGATCTTTCCTGGATACAGCCAATTGGTCCATCACGCCCCGTGACACCCGAGCGCTGATCAAGGCAGTTGCTGTGTGCGCACGACGTTCGGCGTGGTGCTTCCCACCACCAACAGGATGGGATCCCGATCATTGCCAGTGCCCGTGTACTTCGTGACGTTCTCCATGTTCACATCCTCACGGAAGTAACCGCTCACGGTGCTGTTCGGTGTGGTGCTGCCGACCTTGATCAGGATGGGGTCACGATCGTTGCTCGCGCCTGTGTATTTCACGGAACCATCACCGTTCGTGTCGCCGCACCACAGCGCGCGCCGTGTGGTATTCACGGTCGCCGTTGGTTCGGTCCCGTAGATATCGGTATTTGTTTGCGTGAAGTCGACCGTTACAGCACCAGCGCAGGGTAGCACACTTACGGAAGCCATGGCCCCAAGATGGTTCCGGTGACGCACCGAGATCTTGCAGTCCTTCATCGGGAATACCAGCGATGGGGCGCTGTTGGTGCTGCCGATCACGTCGCCGTCGCGTTGCAGCAGAAGCGCATACTTGGCCAATGGCACGTTCGTCACGCCGTTGCGCATTTCGACATAGACCCAGTCGACTACCCGGTCATTACCGGTCAGCGAGTTCAAGAACGCCTGCGTCACCGCCGCCGCACCGTTGGTGATGT
Organism: uncultured Chryseobacterium sp.; assembly: GCA_964649165.1. Taxonomy (GTDB): domain Bacteria; phylum Bacteroidota; class Bacteroidia; order Flavobacteriales_F; family PHOS-HE28; genus PHOS-HE28. The sequence goes on along the minus strand of CAZYPC010000002.1, from coordinate 14,674 downwards.
CCACACCCAGCGCTGTGTAAGGCTGGCTGAGCGGGATCGATCCGGACGGTGGCTCGTTCATGAGCATCGTGGTGGTGTTCAACGGCCCCTGCAAAGCCATCTTCAGATTCAAAATGGTGGCCGGTGTTTGCGTGAAGAACCTCCGCCCCGGGCTCCAAGCGCTGGTGATCGTGCTGTTCTTCGAGCGGACGCGCCACCAATATTCCTTGCAGGTCGTGCCGCTCACATAGTTGAACTGCGCGGTCGTTCCTCCTGATACCGAATACGGCTGAACAGCCAGGTTGAAATAGGAGTTCTCCGACACCTCGATGTCGTATCCGGTGGCCGACCCTACCGAACCCCAGGTGAGCAAGGTTCCCGTAGGAACACAGTTGCCTGCATTATGCGCCGGGGCCGACTGTTGCGGCACGAGCAGTGCGGATGTCGAAGTTGTGAAGCTGTACGAACCTTGGTACACGTCCCAGCTGTTGTAGCTCACGCGGTAACCCCAGTAGTAGGTGAGGCCGGCTGTGGTGAACACGCCCGGTACGTCAACGATCGGCGACTGGCTCGGCTGGCTCAAGGTGTATACCCAGAACTGTGAGGCGGTGAGATCCGGGGATGAGGAGACACAGAATTGCCAGGTGGGGGATTGCGATGGACTGCTGAAGGTGATGGTTCCTGGTTGAACAAGCACACCACCCGAGGGACTTTGCGCGAAAACCCGGGCAGTGATAAGCGGAAGGATAATAGCGACCGCACGGATGTGCGACCGACAGACGATGCGAAGAGTGTTCATGGCCGTTAGTGAAATGGAGCATGAAAGTAGGAATACCCTGGCGACTCCGGATTTCGCAGCCCTTGAACGATCCACCGACACGCGGAGTCGCCTGCTTGGGCTACCTTTTCCGGCCATGTACAACAGCGGGGGGGATCTTGCGCGCCATTGGTCTGGCCGTATGGCCGCATTCGCCGCCTGGCAACTGTGCGCGATGGCTTGCTTGGGTCAGTCGTGGTTCGAAACGAGGATCGACGCACCAGCCGACGTAACGACCGGCGGCCGGTTCGGGGCGGCCATGTCCATGCAAGGGGATTGGCTGTTGGTGGGTGCTCCCGGATCGAGCGATGGAGTTCCTGGTTCTGGAGCGGCATACCTCTACAACCGGTATGAGGGAGGGGAGGATGCTTGGGGACTTGTGAAGAAGTTGGAGCCTCCGGATCCTGCAGGTGGTGCAGCGTTCGGAACGGCGGTCCTGCTCGATGGCGACCGCGCCTACGTTTCCGCACCCGGAGAACCCTGGCTCGTGTTGCCCGTGGGGGCTGTCCATGTGTTCGAGCGGCATATGGGCGGTGCGGACAACTGGGGGCACAAGCAACGGATCGTGCCCGACACGGTGCAGCCCGGCCTTGCCTTCGGTACGTTCATCGCTGCGGAGGAGGAGCTGTTGCTCGTGAACGCCCCCGGATACGACGAGGCCGGCGATGATGGGGCCCCGGGCCTGGGCGCGCTCATCGGGTTTGTGCGTGACAGCGCATCGCTGTTCCATGAAACGCGGTTCGTTCGCGGTGATGCACTGGTGGATCAGGTGAGCGTGCGGCCCTGCGTGAGTTCCTGGTTGGCGGTTTTCGCGGATCAGGTCGTGCATGCGAGCTACTTCGGGGCCTTGTCTTTTCCCGCCCCGCCGTTCGCAGAGCAAGACGTACCCTTCGGTCCTGTGGCGGATCAGCCTTTGCCCACCGGGTCGGGCATGCCCGATGTCCCCATCCACTTCGCGCGCGGTGCAAGCGATGGGGAGCATCTCTTGCTCGGGGTACGGAACTACTCGGCAAAGGCACCGCGCCTGGTGTCCTATGTCGCTGATGGCAATGACGGATATGTCCAGGATGGTGTGCTGCTTCCGCCGGACACCATGGTGTCCCTCACATGGTGGCATTGGGGAGATGCCATCGACATAGAGGGTCCGCTCGTTGCGGTCGGAGCTTACGGCGATGAGACGTTCACGCCGCTCGGGCATGTGGATGTCTTCAGGCGTGATCTTGATGCGCCCTTCGCGTGGGCGGATCATGGGAGCCTGTATCCGTCCTCCGCGAATACCGGGGACCAGTTCGGGCGCAGCGTGGCGCTGGCCAATGGCAACGTTGGTGTCGGCGCTCCTGGCGCAGGTCCGGAGGATGCGGGCGTGGTCTTCGTTTTCCGGGACCCGCATGTGGGTATTCCGGCACCGCAGGCTCGTGGAACATTGCGTGTTTTTCCGAATCCCGTCACGCAGCGAACGCCCTATCTGCATTTGGATGGTGCGAAGGATATCGGACCATGTTCCTTCCGCATCGATACCGAGGAAGGAAGGATGGTGCTCACTGGGTCATGGCCAAGCGGGGCCAGCATCGCGCTTCCCTGGCTTGATCCTGGTGTCTATGTGGTTACGCTTGTTCCCGGAGAGCAGCGCTACCAGCCACACGCGGCCCGATTCGTAGTGTTGCCATGACGCACTGGTCCTCCCGCTCGCGCGCCTTGCTCTTCTCCTGCCTCGCGGTCGTGGTCTTGCTGCCTGGCCGTGCGCGGGCCCAGCCCTGGTCCTTGGTAAGTTCATTGGACGAAGGATCGGTTCCTGAGGGCGCTCATGTGGCGTTGGAGTTCCAGGGTGACCTGCTCTTCGTGGCCATCAGTGGACCTACCGGAGGAACGGTGATCACGCATCAACGCCACCAAGGAGGCTTGGAACAATGGGGTGTTCTCGGCACGCTGCATCGGGATGATCCCTGGTTCGGTCGGTCCATAGCCGCGCATGGTACAACGCTCGCGGTGGGGTCCCCCGGCGCTGAAGCAGCTGGTCCGTTCACGGGAGAGACGCGCCTCTACGCCATCGATCAGGAGCCCGGGTCAGATGTCCTTCAGCCCATCGGGGTACTCGTTCTGGATGATGCCACGAGCAATGACCGTTTCGGATACGCCGTCCATTGGCTGGGCGATACGCTCGCGGTGAGCGCGGTCGGCAGGTCCGAAGCCCGTTCGCTCGGAGAAGTGTTCCTTTTCACGCTGAACGGAGGTGATCCGATGTGGACAGGATCCCTTCCATCGCCCTTGGCGGACCTGCAAGTGCCGTTCATCCGCTGGTTCGGCGCGCGCCTGGCGAACGAGGGCGATCGCCTGGCCGTGGCAGCCCCCTTCAGTGGGTTTGAAACCTCACGGCCGCAGCAGAACATCGGTGCACTGGCTGTCTACACGAAGGATATCGCGCAGCCATCCGGTTGGGTGTTGGATACCGCTTGGGCAGATATGCGTACGGACACCGTCACCGTGTGCTCTTTCGAGCGGATGGAACTGGGCCGCTGGGGTTTGGCGTTTTCCGGTGAGGAGTTGATCATGGATCACTCGCGACCTTATATCGGTGTTGTCGGGAATGATCTTGAGCCCTGGCTCTTTCCGGAACCCTATTCGGCCTGCGACGCCTGCGGTTCGTTGATCGCTCAGAACACGGAGGGGCATTGGGGGCTGTCGACGGCCAGCGCGTTGCAACCGCAGAACGCTGCATACGTCCGGGGCGCTGAGGCGTTGGCCGTCCTCGGTGATGCCTTGTTCACGGGTTGGTTCGATCCCCTGGGAGGATCATGGATGACGGCGGTCCATCGTCGGGATCAAGGCGGGCCGGGAGCATGGGGTGTTGAGCAGTCGCTTCCTGCTTCAACCATGTGCGATCAGCTGGATGGTCCGATCGCCGTGAACGGTATCCATCTCGCGCGGTCGACGCGACAGGTCGATCCAGGTTGCGGAGTTCCGCCGGGCTTCATCAGGCTCGGCGTGGAAGTGTTCGGCCACTGAGCGGTGCGCTCAGCGACCGGCGTGGGACACGAACAGCTTTCCGCCAAGGAGTTGACCGTTTCGGGTCTTCAGGTCCACGAGATAGGCCCCGTCGGGCAGCGCTTCGGTGAACAGGCGAAGGCTCCCTGGCTCCGGTCCTTTCGTATTCCATGATGCGGGTACTATACGCCCAAGCGCATCGGTCACCCTGATCGACGAGGGAACAACGTCCACGCCATGGACATCTGTCCATGCATCCGCCGGATGCGGGGAAAGAACGAGCGTCGGCCGCTTTGTCTCCGCCATGCCGGTGAGTGCAAGCACATGTATCGTGTCCGTCGCCGTCCCCTCGCACAGGTTCTGCGTATTGAAGCTCAGATAGTGGTACGTGATCGGGATATCGCCGAGCCCCGACAGGCCACTGTAAAAGGTGTTGTTGAAGACACCCGGGCCGGAAAAGAAGCCACCGTCCAGTGGCCAGCCCCATTCCAGATCCAATGGCACGATCGTGCTGGATGTCACCGTGTCGTATATGTCCGGTATGGTGAATGTCACTGTTGGTACCACGGCGTCGTTCGAGCGCCACCACAATTGTGCTGGGCCGGGGATCGCTCCCATGAGCAGATCCACGCGTCCGTCCAGGTCAAGGTCATGGAGTTCGGTCCGAACGGGAAGGGAAGGGGCGGTAACGTCGCTCACCGCCGCCGTTTCATCCAGTCGTCGTATCGAGATGGTCGGTGTAGCGCTCCTGCTCAGTACCGCTTCCGCACCCTCTCCACAGTTCACATTGGCGATGGATTGATATTCATACTGCAACAACAGACCGAAGGCGGGCGCGAATGTGCCGTTGCCGTTGGATATCGAAGCGAGCCCGCCCACCACCAGGTCCATGAGCCCATCAGCGTTCACGTCGTGCCTGCCTGATCCAGGCTCCATGGTCGTTTGTGCGAGCGGTGTGGTAGCCCATGTCCACGGACCGAATCGGCCGCCCCCGAGATTCCAGATCACCACCCACCGGCTGTCTTCCACAACGTACCGGGCCAGGTCCTGGTCGCCGTCGCCCTCCACATCGAGCACGACGTAGGGCCCCCCCACAGGCAGGCACCAGTGGGGTATGCTCGAGCGGGTCCAGCTGCCATCGCCGTTGTCATGATACCAGATGTCCGCCGTGCCAGTGTCCAGGCTCAACAGGTCTGCTCGGCCATCGCTATCCAGGTCTTCCCACTGTTCCAATGTGCGGGGGCCGCTCATCGGGTGGTCAATAGTGTCCAGCACATAGAACCCGTCCTCGTTCCGCAGGATCGCCACCAGGCTGTCGGTGAAAGGGGCCAGTGTGACACCTATCAGGTCCACGTCATGGTCGCCATCCACATCCTCAGCCAGGCGGATGGTGAGGTGGCGCTGGTTGATCGCCAGGAACTGGTCCGGGCCGAAATTGCCCGCGCCATCGTTCGCCCGCCAAGTGATGTTCTCCAGGTCAGGGCTCGTGAAGATCAGGTCGGGACTGCCGTTCGTGTCCACATCCGCAACAACAGGGAAAGGGCAGATATCGCACAGGAGCACATCCGGCACATTGAACTGGCCTCGTGCACAGCTGGGGACCGACGATCCGAGCAAACAAAGCAGGCCACCGACCCGGATATGTAGCGATGTGCGTGACACTGGACCGGTGAAGCTACGCATCGCGGTCACTACCTCTGGGCGTGCGCGAAGGCTGTTTTCACGGCTTCGCTGAACACCTTCGCGTTCACTTTTCCCAAATGCAGGATGGTCGCGCCCTTATCCCCCCACTTGCTCGGATGCCGCTCGAACGCGCCGCTCGGATGGTCCAGCAGGCCGTTCTGCAGGTCGGTGTCCAGCATCAGTACCGCGAAGCCTTCTTCAAGCCAGAGCGTCATGAACGTGCGGCCTGGTTTCCCACCGGCCTTCTTCGGCTTCAACCGGAAGGCCACCTTGCCGAAGTGGTCGTACTCTTCCGAAGGGAAGCCGCGCAACACGGTCTCGCGGGCGGTGCCGATATCCATGCTACGAAGATGCGATGGCCGCTCTCACGCGCGGTACCACCTCCGTGGCGTACAGCTCGATGCACCGGAGCATTTTCTCGTGCGGCACGCTGCCCACACTGAACTGCAGCGCGAAGCGGGTGAACCCGAACAACTGGTGCTCGCGGATGATCTTCTTCGCCACCGTCTCCGCATCACCGAGCAGCATCGCGCCGTTGGGCGAGATCTCGAAGTCGAACTGTGGTCGACCCACCGGCCCCCAGCCGCGCTCCTTGCCGATACGCCCCATCTGCATCGCGTAACGGGGCCAGATGAGTTCTGCGGCTTCCTCCGTGCTGTCCGCAACGAAGCCATGTGATCCGATGCCGAGCTGGAATCTCTCCGCAGGATGCCCTGCTTCGCGCCACACCTGCTTGTACAGATCGGTGAAGGGTTTGAAGCGCGCGGGCTCGCCGCCGATGATGGCCAGCATCATCGGAAGGCCGAGCGTTCCGGCGCGCACGACGCTCTCCGGTGTGCCACCTACCGCGAGCCAGACGGGCAATGGGTGCTGGACCGGTCGCGGATGGACCGCCTGGCCGTTCAATGGCGCACGGTGCCGGCCTTTCCACGTAAGGCGCTCGTTCTCTCGCAACTTCAGCAACAGCTCCAGGTTCTCGGTGAACAGGGTCTCGTAGTCATTCAGGTCATAGCCGAACAAGGGGAAGGATTCGGTGAAGGATCCACGGCCAGCCATCACTTCCGCGCGGCCGTTGCTGAGCAGGTCGAGCGTGGCGTATTGCTGGAAGGTGCGTACGGGATCATCCGAGCTCAGTACGGTGACCGCGCTCGTCAAACGGATGCGCTTCGTACGGGCAGCGATCGCCGCCAGCACCACGGCCGGTGCCGAAGCGATGAAATCCTCGCGGTGGTGCTCGCCGACCCCGAAGACATCGAGCCCGAGCTGGTCCGCCAGTTCCGCTTCTTCCAACAGATTGATGTGCCGCTGCGCCGCACTGATGCGCACGCCGGTCACCGGGTCGGGTGTGTGGTCAACGAAGGTGTAGATGCCGAATTCCATGCGGCGCGTGCCGAAGCCACTGAGGCGAAGGCGCGGCCGCGAAAGTCTGTCGTCTTCCGCCTTTGCGCCATTGAACTGGTACAAGCGCTCTTCAGCTCCGGAAGCCGCTCACGTCCGGCGTGGCCACCAAGAGGATGAGCAACATGAGGAATACCAGCAGGCAGAGCGCCATGTGGACGATGCGCAGGTAGAACCAGAAGCCGCTCCATCCCATTCGTCGCGTCAGTATCCAGAACAGCGGGTAGGAGAGCTGGGCCGCCACCAGGTTCGAGGAATGTTCAAAGGCCCAAGGGTTGGCTCGCGCCCATTGGCCGAGATACTCGTCCTGTGGAGGCATGCCGCTGTGCATCTGCCAGACGTACCACCAATAGCCGAAGCCCGCCAGCAGCGACATCGTGTACAGCACCTGTATGACCTGTACCGACCAACGCATCCCGCCAAGAACGCCTTTTCCATCGGCATAGTGCGCCTAGCTTTCGGCTCAAACCAGCTCGATGAGACATCATGTTCTTGTTCCTGCCTCCATATTGCTCGCGCTTGTCGCTTGTGATCACGGCGGGGCGACGTTGAAGACCGCTGACCACGATACGCCCTACACCGTTGCCGACACCGCGAAGTCCGATCCTGGCGAAGCAAAGCCGTTCGTCTTCGGCGAGGTGCGCACACTGCGGTCGACGACGCTCGCACAGGACCGCACGTTGAACATCTACTTGCCGGATGGTTACTCCCCGGACAGCGCCGCCACCTATCCGGTGATCTATGTTCTGGATGGCTCGGCCAATGAGGACTTCCCGCACATCGCCGGCCTTGCCCAATACATGAACATGTACGACATCCTTCCGAAGAGCATCGTGGTGGGCATCGCGAACGTGGATCGCAAGCATGACTTCACCCATCCCACCCGGAACGACAGTGACAAGGTGTGGGTGCCGAACAGTGGCGGATCAGCGGACTTTATCCGGTTCCTTGGCGAGGAGCTGCAGCCTTTCGTGGACAGACACTACAAGACAAGCCGCAAGCGCACCATCATCGGGCAGTCGCTCGGTGGTCTGGTGGCCACCGAGGTCCTTTTCAAACGGCCTGAGTTGTTCGACGACTACATCCTCGTAAGCCCGAGCGTCTGGTGGGATAGCGGTTCCCTTGCGGACAGCGCGGCGGTGTGGGCGAAGAAACACAGCACCGCTCCCAAGAACGTTTTCATCGCCATGGCGAGCGATGATGATATGATGCAGAAGCAGGTGGACAAGATCGTCAGCGCGTTCAAAGCGAACGCCAGACCACCGTTGCTTTGGACCTATGCCGAATTCCCGGAGGAAACACACGCGACCATGCTGCACCGTGCCGTGTACGATGCCTTCGAATGGGTCGGGAAGAAGTGAGAAAGGTCAGCCCTTGACGGCGATCGCGCTGATCATCACGTTCACCCCGCGCGGGATCTCCTTCACGCAAAGCGTTTCGCGCGCCGGGGGATCGCCCTTGAAGCAGGCCTGATAGACACGGCTCATCTCAGCGTAGTACTGCAGGTTGCTGATATAGATCGTGCATTTCACGCAGTGGTCAAGCGTGAGGCCAGCGGCTTCGAGGATCCTGGCGATGTTGTCCATCACCGCCTGTGTCTCCATCGTGATGTTGTCCGTGCGCAGCTGCCGGGTGCCGGCAACGCTGGCGATCTGGCCGCTCACGAACACAAAGCCGTTCGCCTCCACCGCAGGGGTAAAGGGTGTGTCTTCCGTGTTGCTCCCTGCCGGGCGGATCGAGGTCTTCATGTCCTTCGGTAGATCCGGTGCGCTGGTGCCCCGGACGCCACGAAGATGCACAGGATCGGCACGCGCGCAAATGCCGGGTCCCCTTCAGCCGCCTCCGTTGCCGTCCGTGGTGAGCACTTCGCTCATGTGATCGAACCACGGACGCACCGCACGCCATGTCTTCACTACCATGTCCGCAAAGTCGGGAGCCACCACCTCCTTGTCCGTGAACACACGGCGCAGAAGGAACTGCTTCTTGCGTAAAAGGTCCGCGGCCGGATGGTCCTTGGCGAAGCCGCGCGGCACCGTGGTGAGTTCCTCCCCGAAAAGCTCGCCCAGGTGGGACCGAAGCGCCTTGCCGCGGAGGATCCGCCGCCACAGCTCGGGGTCGTATGCGATGTCCTGACGGATGAGCTTCAGGTCGCCTGGCTCCGGTCCCATGAAGCCGCAAGTCACGTGCGAGCGGTCGCCGGGCTGAATGCGGAAGAAGTAGCCTCCGCAGAGGGCCGGTTTCACGCGGGCGAGCCTCCCTCCAAAACGTGGTGCGTACGGTGGGCGGTCCTTGTGGAAACGCTGGTCGTTGTAGATGCGCATCAGGCTGGCCTTCCCGTTTTCCGTGCTGATGCGGTCGTATCTGTTCATCCGTGCGAGTAGCACGTCTGCGAAGGCGACCATGTTCCCGTGGGCATCGAGGTAGCGCTCCTTCTGCGTGTTGAACCAGTCGCGGTCGTTGTGCTTTTCCAACTCCGCGAGAAAAATGAGGGTGCCCCGATCGATCCGCGCTTGGTCGTGCATGGCGTGAAAGTTATTCCGGCACCCAACGCTCATGCTCTGCTCGGCGTATTCGACTACGTGCATGACAGCCGATCGAACCCTCGGCCGTTCGTCGTGTACCAGCCTCCAACCCACATCTTCGCCCCATGATCAGATCGATCCTCGCCGGCCTTTGCTTCTTCTCCTGCCTCGTCGCCGCCAAGGCCCAATGGGTCCAAGGCGGATCCTTCAGTTCCTCCATTCATCACCAGGCCTGCGCCTTCCACGAGGTGGATACGGGCCTGTTCGTGTATGGGGCGAACGATCCGGGGCAAGGCGAAGGCGGTATCATCATCACGTGGTCCGGCATGGTGGGTTCCGGAGGCTACATCTGGTCCACGTCTCCCGGCAACCTCGAGGACATCGACGTACGGATGGCCAGTAACGGCAGGCCCATCTATCTGGCCGCAGGCCACCAGCAATACAGCCAGAGCTTGGCCGTGTATCCGTACCTGGCCGGCGGCAGCGCATTCGATTTCGAGAGTGTATTGACCGGTAGCAACCGCTACTACCGCGCCATCCGGATGCGGAGCGATATCGTGGCGTTCGCTGCCGGCGGCGACGCGCTCGGCAACGGCATCATCGACATGAGCACGGACACCGGTCTCACATGGACGAATGTCACCACGCTTCCCGGCCATCCGGTCTCACGGCTGCATTTCGTAGATGACCAACTCGGTTTCGCGGCCTGCGGTGGGTATCGCAGACTTTTGAACAACGGCATTCAGCTGGCGGATAGTGGTGCCCTCTATCGCACTACGAACGGTGGCCTCGATTGGCAACTGGTCCATGACGATCACATCTCGGGTTTCTCCGATGTCGACTTCTTGAACGAGGAGATCGGCGCGGCTACGCGCGTCGACGGCGCCATGCTGCGGACCACCAACGGAGGTGATTCATGGGAGCCAGCATCCGTCAGCATCCCGGGCAGCTACGTGCTCACCAGTGTCACCTTCCGTTCCGATGGTTTGGGCTTCGCAAGCGCGTATCGGCCCGATGGAACGGAGGGACTCATCCTCACGAGTGATGATGAGGGGGAGACGTGGTACGAGCAGTTCAGCACGAGCGGGCTCGATCATTCACGGCGCATCTATGACCTGTATTTCTTCGATGTCGCGCATGGCTATGCTTCCACCCATATCCGCCCGCTGCGGACTGATGGCATCGTCCTGGACCTCGCGGAGGAGCCGAACCCCCAGTTCCAGATCTCGCCCAACCCGGCCACGGAGCAACTGATCATTCGCCTTAACGGGGCACGACCGGTAGACCTGGAACTCATGGATGCATCGGGCCGAGTACTGCGCACCATCCACACACCGATCACGGACAGGGTGGAGCTGAACGTAGGCGACCTCAGCGCCGGCAGCTATCTGGTCCGCGTGAAGGGTGACGGACGCATGCGCTGCGAGCGCTTCCAGCGTTTGTGAGGGGACGACATCGAGGCCCGGATCCCGATCCTACCTTGGCCGCAATGAAGAGGATCCGGTTGGTCGGCATTCTTGCTTTCGTGGCCCTCTCAGCCTGCGACCGCTCACCCTTCCCCGGGTTCAAACCCATTAGTGATGATGTGCATTTCAAGCTGCGCATGCTGGGCGACGGGGAACGCCTGCCGACGGATAGCGACAGTGTTCTGGTGCGCATGCGGATGGCGCTGCATGGAGACGAACCCGGTTCCCTGTTCAGCACGGAACGTTGGTATGGGGCGGTGGATGAGCTGATACCTGCTGGTGGTTCCAAAGCCATCCGGTTCCATGTGGGCGATAGCGTGAGCCTGGTATCCAGCGCCGCCCGCATTCCATGGACAGCCATCGGTGCGGAACGAGGACTCCTGTCCGATACGAGTTGGGTGGATATCGAGATCTCGCTTTTCGCGTTGCGCTCCCGCGAGGAAAGCAGACAGCTGGCCAAAGAAGTCCGCCTGTCGCGCACGGCAGCCGACGAGGATTCCACGCTTACGCGCTTCTTCCAACAAGAGGAGTGGCCGCATTTCATGGGGATCTTTTACCAGTTGGATCCCAAGAACCCCAAGGAGCCAAGGATCCAGAGCGGGCAGGTCGTCACCATCTCTTACACGGGACGTTTCCTGGGAACAGCGGAGGTGTTCGACGATACCTATACCTCGCAACAACCGCTCACCTTCCGCTTGGGCGACCCCGGCCAGGTGCTGAAGGGGCTGGAGATCGCGATCCACCTGCTGCCAAACAAAGGGAAGGGACGGTTCATCATTCCTTCAGAGCTGGCCTATGGACCAACAGGCTCTTCCAGCCATATCGTTCCCCCTTGGACGCCGGTACTTTATGAGGTACAAGTGACGGATGCGGGAGCCGTTACCACCCCGGCACTGTTGAACGATAGTTCGGTCGCGCCGCTCTAGAAAGTCGTCGAGGGAGCACTTTCGTTGCGGTCCAACGAACGGACCGCTCCGCTGGTGACCCACGGGGGAACCTCTACGCGGTGCGTTCGTACCAAGGCCCCGATGCACCGCAAGCTTACCCTTGGAGTGCTGGTCCTGTTCGGGCGTATCGTGCTCGGCCAGGAGCAGTTCGGCATCACCCACAGCAACTACGCGGGAAGCGATGCCGTGCCCCTGAATCCAGCGCGGATGTCCACCCAGTGGGCCTGGATGGATATCAACCTGGTCGGCGCCGGCACCTTTGTTTGGAACGACCACGTGTATATGAGCGGCAACGACCGCTCGCTGCTCGGAGAGATGGGCGCCGGGATCCGTGGGGCCGAAGGCGGCAAGTTCAATTTCTACGAATCGTTGAGCAGCGGCGGGCGGCATGGGTTCTTGAACGCTCATCTCGCATTGCCCGCCGTTGCGCTGAACTTCGGCAGGAACAGTTTCGGAGCGCATGTGAGCACCCGGGCCGGTCTCAGCATCACGGGAGTGGGCAACGACCTCGCACGCTTCGCCTACCAGGGTCTTGGTTACACGCCACAACACGGCGTCCGATACAACGATGACCGCTTGAGCATCGCCGGCGGAGCATGGACGGAATTCGGAGCCAGCTACGCGAGGCTGCTTGCAGCCAAGGAGAATAGCCTATTGAGCGCGGGGATCACGGCGAAGTACTTGATGGCCCACATGGGTGCCGGCCTCAACTTTTCCGCACTGGATTATGCGGTGCTCGATACGGCGCGGGCGGAGGTGTACGACGCCACAGGGGTCTATGGGTTCGCGGCACCAGCCTTGAACGCCGGGCGCGGTTGGGGATTCGACATCGGGGCCACCTACGAACGCACGCTGGAGAACGCCGACGGATACGTTCCGCATGGTTCGTGCGACCCCATGCCTTACCGGTACCGCATCGGTGTCTCGCTCATCGATGTGGGCGGTATGCGGTTCCGTGATGGTACCACGGGGGGATTCCATGCCAGCACCGCCAACTTCCCGGACTACAACGATATCCAGCTTGACAGCGAAGAGGATGCGGACAGCCTTTTGTCCGCTGCGCTCTCGACCTATGAGAGCGGTGAAGGCTTCAAGGTCGGTCTGCCGACGGCACTGGCGATCCAATATGATCAGCACGTCATTGACCATGTTTACGTTGCTGCGGATGTCGTGCAGAACCTCGCGTTCGGTGACAACCTGCGTCTGCGTCGCCCGAACTCCATAGCCGTGGTCCCTCGCTATGAGTTGAAACGCATTGAAGCGGCCGTTCCGTTGGTGATCCATGAGTACGACCTGCGTCGCCCGAGCTTGGGGCTCATGCTTCGGCTGAACAACGTGGTGCTCGGCAGCGATAACCTGCTCTCGCTCGTTTCCCGTGGTGGTCTGTTCGGAACGGATGTGTACTTCCGGATCAAGTGGACCGTATTCCGCAGCCCGGCTTGCAAGGGCGGCAAGAAACGGGAGCATCGCTCAGGCGAACGTGAAGCGATGCCTTGCAAGTTCCCGGAGTAGGACTCAGCCGATGATGAAGACCGCCGGGCGTTTGTCCAGGGCGGGGGCGTGCTTTTTCCATCCCAGTACCGTACGCGTTACGATGGATGCCGTTGGCTGTTCGATGTCCACCGCGATGCAAACGCGCGTGGCATCGTCGCACGCGTCGATGATGTCCATGAGCATAGCTCCATTGCGGTAAGGTGTTTCAATGAACAACTGTGCACCACCCGTACGTTCCGCTTCGTGCTCGAGCTTCTTCAAGGCCTGTTTGCGGTCCGCACTTTCTCGTGGCAGGTAGCCGTGGAACGTGAATCGTTGGCCGTTCATGCCCGATGCGGCAAGTGCGAGCAGAAGTGAAGATGGCCCGGTAAGCGGCGAGACCAGGATGCCGGCCTCATGCGCCTTCGCGACGAGCCGTGCGCCAGGATCCGCTATGCACGGCATGCCCGCTTCGCTGATGATCGCGCCGTCCGCTTGCTTCAACGCCGTGATCATTTCCTTCAGTTCGGCATCCGTCGTGTCCTTGTCCAAACGATGGAGCGTGATCGCGTTCAGGTCCAGCGTCGGTGACATGCGTCGCAACATGCGTCGTGCAGTACGCTCGTTCTCGCAGAAGAAGTTCTTCACACGTTCCGCGACCGCGATGTTCGCCGGCGGCATCAGTTCGGTTCCACCGGCATCCCCCAGCCACACGGGCAGCAGGTAGAGTGTCCTAACGGTCATGCGATCCTGTTCAGCAGGTTGTCACAGGCCTCATCCAACATGCGGTAGACCTCCTCAAATCCCTCAGATCCGCCGTAGTACGGGTCGGGCACTTCTTGCGGCCGGTCCGGAGCGAAGTCCATCATGAGCCGGGCTTTGCGCGCGAGCTCTTGGTCCGGCGCGATGCGCAGCAGGCCTTTCAGGTTGCTTTCGTCCATCGCGAGCAGCAGATCGAACCGGTGGAAGTCGGACGGGCGGATCTGCCGCGCACGCAGGTCGCTGATGTCGATGCCATGATCGCGCATGCACCTTTGGGCACGTGGGTCGGGCGACTCGCCGACGTGGTTGTTGATGGTGCCGGCGCTATCGGTCTCCACGGACATCAAGCGCTCCAACGTCTTGTGCCGCAGGATGCCCTCGGCCATCGGGCTGCGGCAGATGTTGCCCATGCACACCAGCAGGATCTTCTTGGTCGACATGCCGCGAAGGTCCAAAAAGAAGAAGGACCGGAACAAGCTACAAGTGGCAAGGGTCAAGTATCAAAGGAGCAAAGCGCGCGGCTTTGTCACTTGATACTTGACCCTTGTTCCTTGACACTTCGCAGGATGCACCTGCCGAAGCCTCAGTGTACGCTCAGCTTCTTCTCCAGATCCTCCAGGTAACCGCGGAACTGCTTGTCCGTCT
>CAZYPC010000001.1:31445-95932 GCA_964649165.1 uncultured Chryseobacterium sp. | reverse complement strand
TGGGCAAGGTGTTCGAGAACCTGCTGGCCAACTACAACCCGGAGACCAAGACCACCGCCCGCAAGCAGACCGGCAGTTTCTACACGCCGCGCGAGATCGTGAACTACATGGTGGACGAGTCGCTCATCGCGTACTTGAAGTCGTCATTGGGCGAAGGAAGCAAGGGAGGTAGTGGAAGCGAAGGAGGGAGTGAAGAGCGGCTCCGCCACCTGCTCTCCTATACCGAAGAGCAACACCAGTTCGCGAAGAAGGAGACCGAGGCACTTATCGCGGCCATCGACAACTGCAAGATCTTGGACCCGGCGTGCGGTAGTGGTGCCTTCCCCATGGGTGTGCTGCACAAGCTGGTGCATGTGCTGCACAAGCTTGATCCGAGGAACACCCAGTGGAAGGAGCGCCAACTGGAAAAGGCCGCACAGTTGGACGATGCCGATATCCGAGAGCGCACCGTCGCCGACATCGAGGATGCCTTTGAGCACAATGCGCTGGACTACGGCCGCAAGCTCTACCTGATCGAGAACGGCATCTACGGCGTGGACATCCAGCCCATCGCCATGCAGATCGCCAAATTGCGCTTCTTCATCAGCTTGGTGGTGGACCAGCGCGTGGCAGACGCGCGGCCCAACCGCGGCGTGCGCGCCCTGCCCAATTTGGAGACCAAGTTCGTGGCGGCCAATACGCTCATGAAATTGGAGAAGGAACACGACAACCTGTTCACCAACCCGGCCATCGAGCAGAAGAAGACGCAGCTGAAGCGCGTGCGGCATGACTACTTCGAGGCGCGCACCCCGCAGCGCAAGGAGAAGTGCCGCCAGCAGGACAAGGTGCTGCGCGAACAACTGGCCGAGCTGCTGGTGCAGGACCATGAGCTACAGCCCAAGACCGCACGCATGCTGGCCGCTTGGGACCCCTACGACCAGAACGCCAGCGCGCCCTTCTTCGATCCGGAGTGGATGTATGGGCTCAGTAGCGGATTTAGCGTGGTTATTGGCAATCCACCGTACGTTCAACTGGCGATGTATGACTGGTTCGACAGCGCACAGCGGAAGTACCTGCTTGCCAACTATAGTTCGTCCATGGGTAGGATGAACACGTTCGGTTTCTTCATCGAGAGTGGTGCTCGTCTGCTTGCCACCGGAGGAGTGCTGTCATATATCGTTCCCAACACAATCCTCACGCAAGAGTATTATCACCAGCTACGCAAGTTCATTCTGGAGCACACCCAAGTCTCTGAAATAGTGACGTATGAAAAGCTCCCATTTGAAGATGCCGTTGTGGAAACCGTGTCCTTATTCCTCGAGCGAGTCAAAGAGCCAACCGAATCGCTAAAGGTCACGGCATTCTCCGGCGACTACCAATGGACGACCACCACGACACCCAGAAGTGAATTCGCCAACGACGACCTACTGCGATTCTCTGTGTTGCAGGACAGCGCTGGTCGGGACCTTAAGAAATCAATCGACGACCGTTCTTCGGGCACGCTTGGTGAGATAAGCTCAATCAATCAAGCCATAGCACTTAAGGGTGATCGCGCAGCACATCTCTTTGAGAAGGCGAAGGGTAAGAACTACAAGCCCGTGCTTGATGGTCGTGAGGTTCATCGTTACGGCATCTCGTGGGCAGGAAACTACCTGCGCTACGATGTAGAGGCGATTCATAGTTGTAAGCGAGAGGACATCTTTCTTTCCGCGAAGAAGATTTTCTTCCGCAGGGTGTCATCCAGTCTAATGGCTGCCATCGACGAACAGCAGTACTATGCCCTGAACACCCTAGTGGCGATCAACTTGAATGAGGATGTCGAACGCCAACCAGAATGGGTTCTAGCCTTGTTCAATTCGAAGCTGTGGAACTACTACTACTCGACCTTCCTTAAGTCAACAAAGAAGGTGTTCAGTGAGATTCAAGCCAGATCTGTTGCTCAGTTGCCACTTCCGAAGCCAAATGCGGCGCGTGACTCCAAACTAGTCCGGTTGGTCAAGAAGCGGCTGGGGATGGAGGCTGGGCCTGCGGCCTTGGCGGTGGAGCAGGAGATAGACCAGGTGGTGTATGGGCTGTATGGGCTTACGGAGGAGGAGATAGCTATAGTGGAGGGGAGTGGGAAGAGGAAGGCGGTCGTGAAGGAGTCCGAAACCGACCTATCTTGACGCAAGACAAAGAGCCGCATGCCACTCCCAGATTTCAATGCCCAAGGCCTCCTTCCGGATGGAGTGCATGCCGGGGACGCCAATGACCTCCACGAGCGTTGTGTGGATGGATCCACGTCAACGACGAGAGCCAGCATATTCAAGGGCCTACAGGACTATCAAGCCGACATTGCCGCGCTTGGCCTGAACGTGACCCAATGGGTCGATGGGTCTTTTGTGGACGCGACACGAACGAACCCCGAGGATATCGACCTGGCCAACTTCAGCCATGCTACCGAACTGAACTCTCTTACCGTTCCGCAACAAGTGAACGCAGGGGCGTTGATGAATGGCCGGGAGAGCACGAAGGCGAAATACTCCTGCCACACGTTCTTAGTGGTGGTATTCCCCGTAGGACATGCATGGGAAAGTCAAACCGAGAAGTTGCGTGCCTATTGGCGGCAGTGGTTCTCAAGCGCCCGCGACTATTCCCGCCCCGGCAAACCGGAAGCCCCGCACAGGGGCCGGAAGGGACTGGTCGAGATGCGTATCGGCGACCCTAACTTGTGTCCTGTTCTGAGCCATGCGCACTGAAGAGCTTCACATACCGCGGCCCTCATCCGAGGTGGAGGCCCAGTTGGAGCAGTTCAAAGCAACGCTTCCGAATGAAGGCTCTGCACTCAAGGATGATTTCGCCGCCCAGTTGCAATGGGATGCATGGCAGGGCCACTTGAAAGACCTGGAGGCAGAGCTCGAGACATCGATCGCTTATGAACTGGAGAATAGCGATGTGGTGTTCAGTTTGGACGGCGACCCGGTGGTGGGCCACGATATCCAGGCAGGCTTTCTTGGTCGCGTATTGGCAACGACCCAGTCCCTTGTGGACGCTATTACCCAATCATTCGGCAAGCCCACGCCGCGTGCCGCTGTACCGAACATCGTATTGGAGGAGAGTCGTCTGCTCATTGCTGGTGGGTTCGACTCTTCTTTTGGCATCAAGTTCCGCTTCGCAACGAGTGAGGAGCTTCAACGTGTGCGGGCCTACGACCCGAATGAAGTGATGGCGGTGCTCGGTCGTTTGCTTGATCCCGAGGGCACCACGGACGACCTGCTTTCCATCTTCAAGACCTCTTCGCGCATCAAGAGCCATTACAAGAAGCTCGTTGAAGAGATAGGCGACAACAATGCGCAGATCGTCATGCGGACGCAGACCCGTCGCGCCGGAGTTCGTTTGAAAGCTGCACAGGCGCGAGACCGTAAGGCGTGGCTCGATACGATCGTTCTCAAACCGAAGGAACCCCGGGTCATTGAGGGGGAACTTGTAGGGGGCAGCACGTCCAAGAAGAGGTTCGAGTTGCGAACGGGAGGCGAGCCGATCATTGGTGACATTGCCGAAGAAGTGGTGCAGAAGTTGGTTGCGGTCCATTGGAATCAGCGTGTGCGCGCGACCATTCAAGAGATCGTTGAGACACCGGACGAAACCGAGGATACGGGGAAAGTGAGTTTCCTGTTGATCGGTCTGGAGCCCATTTCCGACTAGCCTGCTGCTGATCGGATCGTCCCAACACGCTGTGCAGTCCAACTGATATGCTGCGACAATGAAGCTCGTTGACTTCCTGCTTGCCAATCAGGTTCCGTTGGACCTGAAGAACTACAAGCTTCACTTGGCCACGTCGGACATAGACCCACCACTGGACGCATTCTTCGCGGGCTGGTTCCAGGAGTGGCAGGAGTGGCAGCGGCAACGCAACTGGCCGTGCAACCATATCGTGAGCTTGATCAAGCTGCCAGAGCGGAACAAGTGGCTGTTCGCTGGGGTGTACAAGGTGCTTGGCCACGATTGGCTGGAGGAAAAGAAGCTGTATCGCTACAAGACCGAACTGGTTACCGGCCACGAGATGTGGATCGGCCGTTTGGTCGTCCACCACGAACGCGGTGGACGCGCGGCTTACCTCTGGGGGCACGAGGACGGCAGCGCGTTCACACTGAGCGAGATCCGCGAGAAGAAGCTGACCATTGAGGAATTTCCAGGGTTCAACTGGACAACGGTCCCTTACCCCAAGCTGAAGACGATCGTGGAGCAGGAAGTAGCAAGCTGGAAGTCTGCATTGAGCAACGTGAAGGGGGTCTACCTGATCACCGACATGCTGAACGGCAAGCACTACGTGGGCAAGGCCGATGGCGAAAGCGGCTTGTGGCAGCGGTGGTGCACCTATGTCTGGACCGGTCACGGCGGCAACAAGGAATTGCGAGAGTTGCTCGGGGCACACCCACCGGAGTATTTGACCAACTTCCAGTTCTCGATACTGGAGATCGCCGATTCGCGAGCTTCGGACGAGCAGATCGGTGCGCGCGAAAGTCATTGGAAGAACCTTCTGCGCAGCAGGGAGCACGGGTACAATTCCAATTAGAAGGGAGCTTGCATGTCCATCCAACGCCCGGTGTACACCTGTTGAACGAGCACCAAACCAATGTCGCTCAAGACCTATTTCCAGGACCCCTCGCGTTCCACGATCCAAGAGAGTTTGGTGGAGTCGTGGTTCATCCGCGATTTCATCCTGGCTGTCACCCGGCGTGGCAAGACCCCGCTCATCGGCCGTTCGGACATAGACCTCTATGGCTTCGACATCATCCTGGGTCTCGATGACCGTGATGAGTTCCTCTTGATGCAGCTCAAGGCCTACGGCGGCTCTACCGATGCCTGGGATGTGCACAAGGCGCTGTTGCAGAAGCGCAGCCAGGTGGTGGTGGCGCAAGTGGATTACACAGCCGAGCCACCCACCATCACCTACCGCGCGCTTTCTCGCGAAGGCCGGGTACGCGCTTTGGCTCGGGCGCCCCGCAAGGAGCATCCCGGCAAGTGTATGGTCAAGAAGGCGGATCTGCAGGTCGTGACGGACCTTATGGAGTTGTTCGAGTTCTGAACCGACCTACCCCGATGGAATAGCGCAACACCAGGATGCAGGTCCTCTTCCACAAGATCATCCAGAAGTGGTACGAGCTCGACCATCGGGAGCGGGACTACACGGCCGTGCAGCTGAAGAACCTGCTGCATCGCGACCACCTGGATGGTGAAGTAGTGGCGCAATGCCTGGAGGACTACAACGATTACTTCAAACCCATCGGTAGCCACCTGCGTCGGCCGGATTGGCGCAAGCTCACGCGCGACTTCCCCAGCAGCTTCGACCTGAGCAGTTTGCCCGAGGAAGAAGTGCGCAAGGCCTTCCACGACGAGAAGACCGCCGTGGAGCAGGACCACCGCAAGAATTGGATCGTGGCCAAGGTGCTGCGCTTGCTCAAGGAGAACACGGCAGGCCACATGTACGAGGCGGTGATCTCCTTGCCTGATGGCTTGGCCGCACCTGGGCAGGAAGGCCTGCCCATCGACCTCTGGTGGCCGGAGTTACCCGAGGCCGGTGCCGCCAGTGGAGTGTTGTTGGCTTACTACAACCGCACTTCCATCATCATCTTCAGGGCGAAGGTTGCGCTATCACCTGAGCAGATAGCCGCGCGCTTCCGTTTCCGCACGCACCCCATCGATTTCCTCCGGCGCATCCAGCAGCAGTTCGAGCAGATACCCAACCACCCGGACTCGGCGGCTGCTCGGCTCTTCGAACGCCGGGACCTTGTGCGCGCATCCAACGGCTCCGTCAGCATCGTGGATCCCGATGTGAACGAGCCGCAACGGGCGGTGATGGAACGGGTCTTCGGCCAGGACCAGACCTTCATCTGGGGTCCGCCGGGAACGGGCAAGACCTTCACGCTGGCCAAGATCATTGCGCGCGCAGCGGCACAAGGGCGCAAGGTGCTGGCCTCTGGCATCTCCAACATCGCCGTGGATCACCTGACACGCGCGGTGGTGAAGGAAATGGAACGTATTCCCGAAACGCGCGAGTTGCTCGATGCGCGAAAGGTGCTGCGCTTCGGCTACCCGGCCATGGCCGAGATCAACGAGGACGACCGCTTGTTCCCGGACAAGGAGCACATCATCACCCTGCGCCGCGAACTAGGAAAGGCGCAAGCGGCTCTGGCGCGCGCACCGGAAAACAAGCCCGAGTTGCGCGCCGAGCTACAGGACAAGGTGGTGGAGTTGCGCAAGCTCTTGAAGAAGGCGAACGAGGCCCGCGTGCGCGAGGCGAGCGTCACGCTCACCACCTCGGCCATGTGCTTTCTGAGCGATGCGTTCCAACCGCAGCAGTTCGACGTGCTCATCATCGACGAAGTGAGCATGATGCCGCTGGTACAGACCATCGCCATGGGCCTCTTCACCCGCGACAAGCTGGTGATCACTGGTGACTTCAAACAGCTAGGCCCCATCTGCGTGAGCGCTACCGAAGCCGCGCGCAATTGGTTCGCCACGGACATCTTCACCTACCTCGCCGACGTGCCCGCCTATAAGGAACAAGGGCTGGTGATGCTCAACGAGCAGCACCGCATGGACGAGGCGATCTGTGCGTTGATCAACGAGCGATTCTATGACCATCGGCTCACCTCCAAGGTGGAGCGTGAAGGCTTGCACTTGCTCGATGTCGATTTCCTTCCGGAGGGGCCGGTCAACTTCATCCACTTCGGGCCGCAGGATGGTTCGCGTGTGTCCGTCACGGAGACCCGCTCGCGGCGCAACACTGCCTCGGCCGAACTCGTCGCAGCATTGGTGCAACGTCTGGTTCGCTCACATGCAACAGTGAGCATCGGTGTAGTTGCACCGTACAACGGACAGGTGCAGAGCATTCAGGCATTGCTCAACGCCAGCATGCTCACCAAGGAGGACCTGGAACGCATCAAGGTGGGCACCATCCACTCCTTTCAGGGCTCGGAATACGACGTCATCGTCTGGGATGTGGTGGACAGCAGCGAGCGGCGCATCGGTCAGCTCTACAAGGGCAACACGGGTGAGCGCTTGGTGAATGTGGCCATAAGCAGGGCCAAACAAAAGCTCATTGTCGTGGGGGACCCCAAGGTCTTCACGATGGGCGATGACCTGAACGAGGTATCAAAGCATCTCCGAAGCCTGTTCGTGGAGTTTCGGATGAACGATCAAGGCACGATCGCAGCGAAAGAGGTGATGAACGAGCTTGGCATACGTCCATCGCAAAACGGCTAGCCCTGCACGAAAAGGACTTACCCCTCCTTGGAGCGATCGTCCTACGCATCTGCCAATAGGTGGGACATCTTCGGCCCAGGAACCATGCTCACTTCCACTTCGCGCACATCCCCCATGGTCATCGGCATCGATGTCGGTGGCCGCAGCAAGGGCTTCCACGCCGTGGCGCTGGAGGGCGGCCGCTACCGCGCGAAGAAGGCCGATACGGACATAAGCGCGCTGGTGCGTTGGTGCCTGGAGGAGATGGATGCCGCCGTGATCGCCATCGACGCGCCCTGCGCCTGGAGCACCACGGGCCGGGGGCGGCCCGCCGAGCATGCGCTGATGCAGAAACACATCTGGTGCTTCTCCTCGCCCACGGAAGCCGGCGCCATTGCCCATCCCAAGAAGCACTACGATTGGATGCGGAACGGCATGGCGCTGTATGATGCGCTCGCGCCCACGCATCCTGTGCGCGACCCCACAGCACCCGGTCGGGAGCGCTATTGCTTCGAGACCTTTCCGCACGCCATCACATGGCACCTACGCGGCGGCAACGCCAATGCAAAGCGCAAACGCGCGCAGCGCCGCGCGCTGCTCGAGCTGCTGGGGATCGACCAGTCGGAGCTCACCAACATCGATTGCGTGGACGCCGCGCTCTGCGCCCGTACCGCGTACCTGGCCGCCACTGGTGCGCCCGTGGTGGCCTTCGGCGAAGTGGCCACCGGCTTGATCATCGTGCCAGCGCTGGCGAAACACGAAGGCTGACCAGTCTTCCCCACCATTCCCGAACTTCGTTCCCGGCATTTCGCCACCTACCCGACCGCTGCCCATGCGCACACCCTTGCTCCCCCTGCTCTGCGTTCCCTGGATGCTGGCCGGTTTGCCCAGGCAGGCCAACGCACAGATCCCCCATGCGGGCTTCGAGGACTGGGCGTCCAACGGTACCTACAGTGATCCCGTGGGATGGACCAGCTCCAACGCGATCACCTTTCCGGTCATTTCCTGCGGCGATGGCATCACGGATGCGCCGGAGGGCAGCCACTACACGGAGATCACCTGCGCCACCGTGCTCGGCGGGGCCGTGGTAGCGGGGAGCTTGTTCGCCGGCAGCCCGGAGTACCCGGCCTTCCCCTGCGTGCTGCGACCTTCGGCCCTTACCGGCCAATGGCAATACTACCAGCAGGACGGTGACTACGGCACCGCCCAGGTGGACCTTACCCGTTGGAATGCCGAGCTCGGCGGGCGGGAGGACATCGGTTCCGGCCTCCTCTATTTCAGCGGGGTGATCCCCCAATGGACCGCCTTCTCGGTGCCCATCACCTACGGGAGCCCCGCGTTGCCGGACAGCGCGGCGATCAGCTTCGTCACCGGCGCGAACCTCATCTCGGGGTCCACGCTTTCCGTGGACGCCTTGGGCTTCGACCTGAGCGCGGGCGTGGCCGAAGCGAGCGCCCCTTCCGAATGGCAGGTATTGCCCGGCGAGGGGGCGTTGCACATGAATGCACGCAGTGCGATCATGCGGTTACGGATCATGGACATGAGCGGCCGCTTGGTCGTGCAGGCAGCGGGGCCGAGCACCAGCCTATCGCTGGCGCCCTTGCCCCCCGGCCTTTACGTGGCGCGCGCGGAATGGACGGACGGGCACGTGGCGGTGCGAACGTTCGCCAACTATTGAACGGGGCTTCGCCCATTTCCGCGGTGCGCGATGCCGTATGGGCGCAGAAGCCGCAGCGGCTGCGTCGCAACATCCTGCACGCGTGACGCAGCCACTGACCGGCCGCCTTGCAGGAGAAAGCCGGGCGTTCGGGCAAGTGCTCCATCGGCGAACCCGTCGCGCTGTAGGACCGGGGCGAGCACGTGTTCGTGACCCTGGTGGACCAGCAGCGCGGGTAACCCACCCGTCGTTGTGGATCCCGTGCTCAGCGGTTTCCGGCATCCGCTTCGCGCGCGACGGCGCTCGTGCGCGATCGATCCCTGTTCGGTGTGGGGTGTGGTCATCCACCTGAGCGCCGCCCCTCAACCCAACCGCGTACCGCTCATGCGGTACGTCCACGCCCGCTAGGCTTCCGCGCTACCTGCGCATCCCCATCGCACAACGGTTTGCGCCACTGCGGCCACTGGCCGCCCCCGCTATCTTTCGCCAATGCGCACCCCGAAGAACGCCCTGCTCATCCTCCTGCTCGCTGCGCCCCTGGCCCTGGTCGCGCAATGCACCAAGTGTACCTCCTTCGCCGAGGCGGCCAAGGCACCGGCGGGTGTGCGCACCATCCGGATCAACCCGTTGGTGACCGGCGAAACATTGACCACCATCCCCACGGACCTGGCGCAATACACGCACTTGGAAGAATTGTACCTGACCGATCACGGGCTCACCACGGTGCCCAAGGAGATCGGCAGCCTCACGACCTTGAAAAGCCTGAGTCTGGCCGGCAACCAACTGGAACGCATTCCGGAGGAAGTCTTCCAACTGACCCATCTGAAGGAGTTGATCCTGGGGGACAACGCCTTCTCCGAGGCGTACAAGAAGGAGTTGAAGAGCCGCGTGAAGAAGGAACTGCCGGGGGCGCTGTTGCTGATCGACTGAAGTGGGCGGCCTCAGCCCGCGCTCGCGTGGTTGGCGCATGCGCGAAGGACTCCACCTGCCGGAAGGGCTCCAACACCCGGTACCTTCAGCCCCAACCTTTTCTGGACCATGCTGTCGATCCTTCCGCGTTATGCGCCGCTATCCCTGCGTCTGCCTGCGCTCGTTTTGTTATTCGTGGTGAAGAGCCTGGTCATGGGCCAATGCTGGCAGCAGGTGGCCTATGGTTTCCGCCATTCCGCGGGCATCCAGACCGGGGGTACCTTGTACACCTGGGGTTGGAACGACGCGGGGCAGTTGGGCAGTGGAGGCACGACGCCGGTGAGCGAGCCGCACCAGGTGGGCAGCGCCAACGATTGGGCGGTGGTGGCGGTGAGCGGCACTTTCGACAATACGCTCCAACTGGGCGGCCTGCACAGCGCCGCGATCAAGGCGGATGGGACGCTGTGGACCTGGGGAAGCAACAGCCACGGGCAGCTGGGGGATGGCACCGTGAGCGATCGCCACCTGCCCACCCAGGTAGGGACCGGCGCTACATGGACAGCGGTACAATGCGGCTCGTTGCACACCGTGGCCCTGCGCGCGGATGGCACGCTGTGGTCGTGGGGGTACAATGGCTCCGGGCAGCTTGGGCTGGGCGACCAGGAGGATGTGCTCGAGCCGACGCAGGTGGGTACGGACACCACGTGGTGGCGCGTGGCCACCTATGCGGACCATTGCCTGGCCCTGAAGATGGACAGCAGCTTGTGGAGCTGGGGCCGGAACAACTACTACCAGCTCGGCTTCTTCAACGACAACCAGATGAAGGTGGAGCCCACGCACGTGGGCACGGACACCGACTGGCGTGCCATCGCAACCGGCACGAACTACTCTTTCGCGCTGAAGGGGACCAACACCCTGTGGGGCTGGGGCCGCAACGACTATGGCCAGTTGGGCGTGGGCGACAACAGCAGTTATCACCCCGTGCCCGAGCAGATCGGCATCGCCACCGTATGGCAGGCGGTGGCCTGCGGCGATGCGCACACCATCGCGCAGCGGATGGACGGTAGCTTGTTGGGCTGGGGCTTCAACTACGACGGTGAGCTGGGTGTGGGCAACAACACCTTCTTCTTCGCCAGCCCGCTTTCCCTTCCCAACGGCGTGGGCAGCGCGTCCATCAGCCTGGGTAGCAACAGCAGCGCGAGCATCCGCACGGACGGCAGCCTCTGGGCCTGGGGCCGCAACTGGGAAGGTGCCCTGGGCGTCGGCGATATGGAGGACCACAACGTGCCCATGCCGGTAAGTTGTGGCGTTTCCACCGCGATGGACGAGCACACGGAGCTTGTGGTACGCGCGTTCCCCAACCCCACGGCGGGGCCGCTGCTGCTGGACCGGATGGTGGAGGAAGCGTGGGTGTGCGACCTGGACGGACGTACCGTGATCAGGGTACGCAACATCTCCCGGCTGGACCTGGGTGCCCTGCGTGCAGGCACGTATTTGCTCCACATGCGGGTGGGGGCGCGAGTGGCCCATGTGAGGGTCGTTACCAACTGAGACGCGGTACGACGGAACGCGTCGCGGCCTGCCCCTGTTGGCGACCACAGGGAAGCCGATGTAAACCTGTTCCACGATGATGTAACGCCCCAGGCTTGTCGCGCCGTGACTTTTGCGTCGTCGAACAACAACGAACACGAACACCACGACGCCATGAGAACCGCACTGAAGAACCTTGTGATCGCGATAGGCCACATCACCGCGCCCGCCCGCACCACGGCGTGCAACTGCGAAGACACCGCGCAAAGCTGCGCGTGCGCGCTGCCCTGCATCTGTGGGCCTGGCTGCCCCGGCCTGGGGTGCGACTGCGGGTGCGGAGCGCTCGTCTGCTCCTGCGCGTAAGCGCCGGTGTTCAGCGCACCACAGCGCGCAGGGCCTTGCGTGCACCATCTGGCGCTGTGGTCCGCAGCGTGTACACACCCGGCAGCAGGTGCCCCACCTGCATGGCCAGGGTGGTGCTGCCCGCACCGGCTTGGCGTTGTACCACGCGGCCCGATGCATCGCACCATTCCACCAGGTGTGCGGAAGTGAGCACCTCGTTGCTGAGCAGCATGACCTCATCGCTCATCGGGTTCGGCACCAGGCGACAAGTCGCGGTGTTCGGGGCGGGGACATCGAGCGCGAGCACGGTGAAAGGTGCGGTCGTTGCGGTGCAGCCGTGGATGCTGGTGACCTCCGCGGAATATTCACCCGGTGCGTCCACCAGAACGGGTATTCCGCCCCGCGTACCTTCCATGCCGACGGCGACCTTCGCACTTTTACGCACCGCCCCACCCGAACCACCATGGAGATCCCGGCCAACGCATCCCGTCGGTCGACCCGGACAACACTGCTGCTTGTGCTGGTGGCGCTCGGCTTCTGTCCCGAAGTCGAAGCGCAGTTGCACGGGAGTTACACGGTGGGCGGCACAGCGCCCGACTACCCGACGTTGGATGCGGCGATCACCTCGCTGGACCTCATCGGTTGCAACGCGCCAGTGACCTTCCTGCTCCGCCCCGGAGACTATTCGACCGACCTCGCCGTCTACATCAGCGGTCTCACCCCGTACTATCCGGTGCTGATCAAGTCGGAAACGGAACAGGCCGAGGACGTGATCACCACGCTCAGTGGGGTCTATGAGTGCAGCGACCTCACCTTTCAATACCTGACCATCTACCCCCGGGTGGGCGGGAGCAGCGGTTGGCTCTACAAGGGTTTGGAGGTCACCTTCAGTCATCGCATCACGTTCGACCATTGCATCGTCCAGGGCCTGCCGGCGGACGGGTTCCACAACGGCATTTCCGTCGCCAAGGGCGATTCGCACACGTTCACCCACAACCAGTTCCGCGACCTGGAGAACGCCATGGTCTACTCGTCGATCGAACTCGGCGGTAGCGGGTCGAACCGCCATGTGGGCCCCAACATCATCTGGAACAACAGCTTCGATTCCTGCGAGGTCGCGATCCGGATCCAGGGCATCATCTATGGCGATTCGTTGGATATCGGATACAACCGGATCACGAACAGCGGCATCGGCGTCTACTTGGACGGATGGGAGGAGGAGATATACCGCACCTACGTGCACCACAACACGATGTACGGCCTGTACGACCACGGCATCGAAACGTACCGCGCCATCGGCTACAGCGCACTGCCGGTCCAGATCTACAACAACATGATCTCCGGCGGATACACGCGGAACGTCTCCATGTCCAACGAGAACGGGACCTTCCACACAACGGCGTTCGAGGGCGTCTACCTCCGGGAGTCCGAGAACGTATGGGTCTTCGACAATTCGCTCTTCGGTGCGGTCGCGCTGAACGAGGTCAACTCCATCGTGCTGCGCAACAACATCCTGCACAGCGATACGTCGGTGGTATTGTACACGGACTACAATACGCAGGGACTTACGAGCGACCACAACGACATCCACCGCAGCGATGGTGGCTTCGCGGTGATACACAGCACGTGGGATTGGTACACGGATCTGGACACCTTTCGGAACGCCACCGGGCTCGAGGCATCCTCCGTGAGCGTGGATCCCCACTTCGTGGATAACGCGAACGACCTGCACGCCGCGCATCCGCTCATCCAGTTCGGGGCCGTGCCCATGCCTCTGGCCGTCGACGACATCGATGGCGACCTGCGTGATGCAGAGTATCCGGATATCGGGGCGGATGAGTTCAACCACGCGGACCTGCCGCCCATCGCCTGGTTCGCGCACGACTGCCCGCAGGACCTCACGGTGCAGTTCGAGGATCTGAGCGTGCGACCCGGTACCTATTTCTGGGACTTCGATGACGGCAGTCCAGCGGACACCAGCGCGGACCCCGCACACAGCTTTCCGTCGACCGGAGACTACCAGGTCATGCTGATCGTATCGAACGACTTCGGCATCGATACCATCACGTTCCAGGTGAGCATACCGGCGCTGGAGGTGCCGACGTTCCTCGGCGGTGTGCTGAGCGTTTCTCCGGACTACACCGATTATCAATGGTCGCTTGATGGCGCTGCGATCGTAGGCGCGGACAGCAACGCCTTCGTGCCAGCGACTGATGGCAGCTATGCAGTGACCTACACGGACAGCTTCGGATGCATATGGACCAGCGCGACGATGAGTGTCTACGTCGGCATGCTGGAACAAGGCATTGATGGATGGGCCCTGTATCCCGTGCCCGCGCGCGATCACTTGTTCCTCCTGTCGGCCACGCCGCGCGAGGGCGAAGAAGAGGTCATCGTCAGAGATGCCTTGGGACGCACCTGCCTGCATCGGGTCAGCCGCGCCGCGTTCCCGATGGATATCAGTGCGCTCTCGCCCGGCCCTTACACCTTGAGCATTTCAAGTCAGGGCATGTCCGCCCGGACCTTCCGCTTCATCATCCAGGACCGTCCATGATGCGCCCGTTCTTTCTACTTGCATTACTCGGCCTGCTGCGCCCAGCTCATGCCCAATGGACGGACCTCGCCTCGGGCATCGACGATGATCTGACGGGCGTGTTTTGGTGGGATACGCACGTGGTGGTATGTGGAGAGCATGGCATCTACTTCAGCACCACCGCAGGGGTTGGCACGGATGCCTGGACGCGCTTCGAGATCACCGGTTCGTCAGCGGATGATGCGCAGTACGATCACACGAGCTTCTCGGGGGTTACGGCACGCGAGGCGGAGCAGGACATCGCCTATTTCGCCGGCACGGACACGGTGGACCAGCGGGCGATCATCCTGAAGGTGAACATCAGTGACCAGTCGTATGCCTTCCTGCACGTGGGGCCCACACCGTCCGCACTGAACGCCATTTCGGTGAATTCGGCCGAGAGCCGCATCCATGCGGTGGGGGACCATGGTCTGGTGCTCCGCAGCACGGACCTGGCATCCTTCACCGAGGTGGCAAGCGGACTCGACATGCCCCTTCTCAGCTTGAACTCCTTGAGTGGCACCTTCCTCATCGGCGGCGATGGCGTGTATGTGTTCTGCAGCGACCAGACCTCTGGGCTCACCCTCACCCCACATCTTTCGCCCGGCCGCACCTTCCGGGGGATCAGGGCACGATCGTCCACGCAGCAGTATGGCGTAGGTGGAGCCGTTTACCGGTTCTCTTCCAGCGCATCGCCCACGGACCTCACCTCGTTCGAGCCTTATCCGCTGGACGGTCGTGACATCGTGATGAGCGTTAACAGCTGCTGGGTGGCCACGGGACACGGGATGTACAAGGGCGGCTCGAACCCCGGGATACTGGAATGGCAACCCAGTGCGGGCACCGGCGCTATCGATGACATCCAGTTCGACGTCGACTTTGTTGAAGGCTACGCCGTGGGTGAGAACGGACGGGTGTTGTACACCGCTGATGGTGGCGGGAACAGCATGCCGTTCTGTGGTATCCTGTCCCAAGGCGGTTGCGTGGGCGAGTCCACCCTGGCCAGTGGCACGTCCAGCTGGTCCGATAACTCCTGCAGCTGGCAGTTGGATGGCGAGCCCGTCGCCGGGTCCTGCTCGGGCAACTTCTCCTTGGTGATCGATGATGTCGGCGTGCATCAGCTCATGTTCACCGTGAGCAATGGCATATACAGCGACACGGCCCATCTGCAGATCCACATCGTGGACCCTCCGTTGGTGGACCTTGCTGTTGCCGTATCTGATAGCATCCTGTGCAAGCAGGGCACGACCACCATCACCATCGCGGGCACGCAGACCGATGTGACATACACCTGCCGCGACATCACCCATGAGGAGGACCTCGCCAGTGCGACCGGCAACGGCGGAGCGCTCCAGTTGAACACCGCTGTCATCGAAGGCACCGCGGACCTGGTGATCGAGGCCAGGAACATCTACGCCAATTGCACGCGCACCTTGCCGGATACCATCCACATCCGTGTGGAAGAAACGCGGGCCCGGCTGCACAGCGATCTCGTGAACGCCTTGGTGGGAGAGGGCGTGGGTTTCTACGCGCATTGCGACGATGCGCAGCATTTCGTTTGGGACTTCGGGCCCACCGCCGAACCTCCGGGCTCCGGACTCCAGGATCCGGAAGGCATCAGCTATGGTTCACCCGGACCTACGGAGGTCACGCTCATCTGCTGGAGCGACGCCGGCTGCTACGACACGCTGACCAGTGAAGGTCCTTTCATTTTCGAGGAAGGCGCGCAGGACAGCTGCTGGACCATGATGATGGTCGGCAACGACCCGCTCTGGAACGGCAGTGGCCGGGCCTGCATCACGGACGGCCACGATACCGGGGATGGGTTCCTGGTGAGCGGAAAATCCGTGGAGAACATCCTGCTGCCGAGCAGGCAGGGCCGAACCGTGCTGCTCGCGTCGGGGTCGAGCGACTTCATGGCGAAGTACACTTACTCCGGCGTGTTGCGTTGGTGGGTGGAAACGCTCGGTGAGCCGGTTTCGACAATCGCCGCGATCAGCTCTCAGTCCAACGGCAACGTTCTCATTTCCGGCACCGACGTCGTGAACCGCTTCCTCGACAATGCCGGGGACACGCTGCCCTACTTCGAGTATGGCAATGGCTACCTCATGTGCCTTGATGCTCGTGGTCGGCACCAATGGCATTCGTGTTTCTACCAGGCGAGCACCTCCGTGATCGACGTGGATAGCCTGGACAATGTGTACGTCATGGGCAGCCTCGTCAACATCGGCCGGTACTGGTATGAAGGCGTCGAGTATTTCTTCAACACCGAGGCCGTGGATCACGGCACGTTCCTGCTGCGGACATCGCCGATCGGAGTCCCGATCTGGCAGACGTACATCGCGAGCGACTACTCGAATCCGGTGAAATGTTGGGACATGGATGTGGATGCGGACGGCACCATCAGCCTGGGTGGCGATCTGGAATACGGTGCCACCTTCTATTCAGCGAATGATGGCCCCAGCTACCTCGCAGAACCCACGGAACCCGATTATGGAGGGCATATGTACGCTGCGCGCTACGACGCCGACGGACAATTCCAATGGTGCCTGTACGCGATCGATAACGATTTCGGCAGCCAGGTGGTGGCCGTGGCCACAGCGGAGAACGGCGACCTGTTCATCACCGGCAACAACGACCACTATTACACCACGCAGGTGAGCGAGCTGCATCATTCGGATGGGAGCGTGGCAGAGATGACCGGCTACTGCGGATTCTTCGTGGCCAAGCTGGATGCGAGCGGACACCTGGCCTGGGGCAACGGCGCGCTCTTCAACTGCAACAGCTGGACCACCGGGCTCGACCTCACCGGCGACCAGCTCACGGCAGTAAGCCAGTTCGGCGGAGGGGGAGCCAATGGCTACATCAGCTCCATCAGCACACCACCGCTCTGGTGTGCCGCCAGTGGCGGGGACCTGTTCATGACCGTCTACAACAGGGAGGGTGCATTGCAACACGTCTATGTCCCCTGGACCACCCTGCCCAACGCGTACGGCAATGTCACGAGCTATCGCACGCCCATTTTCCGCGATCCCGAGGGCACGATCATGCTCTTGGGAGAGATACGGAGCACCTACGGCGTCTCCTACTGGGGCGATTCCCTCTTCACCGCAGAGGATGAAATGTGGGATGGCTTCATTTCGAAGCCCGGTCTCAACTGCGCGCAGATACCCATGCCGGTGCAGGATGCGCACGACGACCAGCCTTTATCACTCGGTGCTTACCCGAACCCCTTCACGGGAGACCTGCGATTGGAGCTACCGCATAAGGGCACATGGCGGCTCACCGTGCTGGATGCGCTGGGCCGTTCTGTCTGCCCACCGATCCTCACAGTGGTCCAGGAGTTGAAACTGCCGTCGCGCTTGTTCAACAACTCGTCCGGCCCGCTCATGGTCATCGCCGCGACCGGCACCGAGCGCTACAGCACGCGCGTGGTGCGCGTGAAGGACTAGCATGTCGATACTCACTCCAGCGCGCGGGCCGGCAGCGGGGCGGGTCAGTGACGGCGCTACGACCTCCATCTGGAAGCGTTCCCAAGCCCTCCGAAGACAGGAGGATGCCGCTCACAGCACCCCCGTCGGCACGCGCTCACCACGTTTGCCGTTGCACTTGCGCACCAAGCCGACACTCACTCCAGCGCGCGGGGCAACAGCGGTGCGAGTGAGTGGAGGCTGGAGGATGTCGTTCACAACACCCCCATCGGCACGCGCTCTCCGCGTTTACCGTTGCACTTGCGCACCAAGCCGACACTCACTCCAGCGCGCGGGGCAACAGCGGTGCGAGTGAGTGGAGGCTGGAGGATGTCGTTCACAACACCCCCATCGGCACGCGCTCTCCGCGTTTACCGTTGCACTTGCGCACCATGCCGTTGTTACTGGCACAGGAGGCCATGATCATCACCAGGGTCAGCAGGAAGGCGAATCGTTTCACAAGGAGATAACGCATGATAGGGACGGGTTTGTTCGATGGGTTCGGATGTGACGAAGGTGAACCGCCCGTCAACTGGACGTACATCCCACTGCGCGAACGGCGTACCGCACTGAGCAGGTGGACCCTCTCTGTGCGCATGTGACGTTCACCTGAGGACCACGAGGTTCAAGAGGTCCCCCAAAGTCGACAGGCAGGAACCCGGTTCCTGCCTGTCTGGCTCAGCTCATCTGGAGGACCTCTCCTTCAACTATGCTGAGCGTGATAAGGGAGGTGCATGAGGCGTGCCACGGCGGCCCGAAACCTCCCTGGCTGCGACTGTTGCGGTTTTGCCAAACGAACGGACTTCATTTCCGCGTTCCGGTCCGGGGCATGTTCTGCGCACCGCTGGGGTTTGTCGGGAGCACACCCCCCCAACGACGATGGATCTGCGACACGCACCATCCACCAGGAATAAACCCTTGACTTCCCTCGCTGGGCCCGACCATCTTGGACTAACGACATGCGCACCGACCCTTACCACTGCCCTGACCACTTCGTTTTCGAGCGCAAGCATCCGCTCCTGCTCGCGGCCTGGGCCATCGGCCTGCTGTTCCTGGTGCTGGCCTTGTCCTTTGCGGCCATGCACTAGTGCAGAAGAGCACGGAAGTCTGCAAGTCTTGCCCGGTCCTGTGCAATGTCCGCGCTAGCGGAGCGCATCACCTTTGCTCCATGGCCACCTCCCGACACCGCCTGCTGTGCGCATCAGCTTTGGCCTGCGCATTCCCCGCCACACTGTTCGCGCAGGACCTGTGCGACAGCCTGGCCATCCTGCATATACGCTACCATCCCTTCAGCGACTCGATGTTGAACGTGTACGTGCACAACACGAGCACACTGTTCTTCAGCGGCCCACAGTTCCATCTCATCGGTGCCGGTGGCGATACGGTGGCCGTGGAACCAATGGAGTTCTTCGGCATCGGTCATGCGCCGCAGACGCATCACCTGAGCCTTGTACCCGGTGCGGCCCTGCCGGTCTCTCCCATCACCGGCGAACTCGTCCTGCTGCACTACAATATGGACGGTATCGATACCTGCACCTGGGCCGTGGATGCCGACCTGTGTCCGCCGGATAGCTGCACGCCGCTCACGGTGTTCCTTTACAACATGGCCGGTGGCGGTCAGCTCTTTACCGCGAGCTTCAACTGGCAGGTGAGCGACAGCCTGGGTGTTACCGTGGCGAGCGGGACCCTCGGCATCAGCATGCAGGACCAACAACAGGCCTTCGCGGAGCTATGCCTGCCGCCGGGGCACTACACGTTGCATGTGCAAGAGCCCGAGAACGTGGGCTTGGAATACAACGTCGGTGTCTGCCAGCAGGGGAACATGTTCGAGAACATCGGTCCCGCCGCCGTGATGGTCGCGGGCACGCAGGTCACCGTGCCGTTCGACTACTACACGCCGTGCGTGGATATGAGCAACAGCATCGGTGATCAGCGCTCGAACGCACCGATGGTCGTGCTCGATGGCCGGTTGTTGCGGATCACCTCAGCGGATGGCGCTGCGCTCGGGCCGTTGTGTGTGCTGGACTCCATGGGGCGCAGGGTGACGAGCATGGTCGAACGGTCGACCAGCACGGTGCTGCACATGGAGAACGCAGCAGCCGGAGTCTACCTCCTGTGTGGTACTGGCGCCTGGGCGGCCCAGCGATTCACGCTGCGCTGAAGAACGGGGTGCGCGAGGGACCGGTCAAGTTCCTATGGCCCGCAAGCGCCGGCCCCATTGCAGTTGCCGGTGCATTCATTGTCAGGGTCGGTGCCAGCCGGGATATTCGAGCAGGTGCCCAACGAGCCGGCGATGTTGCAACGCTTGCAGGTACTGGTGCAACTGGTGCTGCAACACACACCATCCACGCAGAAACCGCTCGCACATTCGCCGCTCAAGGCACAAGGTGATCCGGCGGCCTTCAACGCCACACAGGTGCTGCCGTTGCAGTAGAAGCCTGATGCGCATTGGCTGCTGGTGGTGCAGCTGGTAAGGCAGGCGGTGCCACCGGTGTTACAGGTGTACGGGGAGCAATTGGTCGTGGAGCCGGCTACGCAAGACCCCGCACCATTGCATACGCTCGCCGCGGTGAAGACACCTCCTGAGCAGCTTGCTGCGGCGCATACGGTCCCGCTGGTCACGTTGCTCCAGGCGGAGTTGCTCACCGATGAATTGCACACCTGGCAGGGGAAGCCGGGTCGCAAGGTGCCGTTGGCGTAGCACACACCGCTGATACGGCAGAAACCCGCCTGCACGGTATTGGTACATGTGCCCGAACTGCATGCATCCGTGGTGCAGGTGAGACCGTCATTGCATGCGGAGGCGGCACCATCGTCGACGGCACCATTACAGTTGTTGTCCAGCCCATCGCACACTTCGGCCGTAGCTGATACGTTCTGCACACAGATGATCGCGCCACCGCTGCACGCGGTGGTGCCGGTGGAGCAAACGCCGAGCAGTCCGGTGTTGCAGGCGATGCCGCCACCCGGGTTGCCTTCGTCCACCGCACCACTGCAGTTGTTGTCGAGCCCGTCGCAGATCTCTGCGGAGGGGTTAACGTTGCGAACGCACACGATGGCTCCGCTTTGGCACTGGGTGGTGCCCGCCGAGCATACCCCGAGTTGTCCGGTGGTGCAAGGGACGCCCCCGCCGGGATTGCCCTCGTCTACCGCACCGTTGCAGTTGTTGTCGAGCCCGTCGCAGACCTCAGCGGAGGGGTTCACGTTGGCGACGCACACGATGACCCCGCTCTGGCACTGGGTAGTGCCCGCCGAGCACACACCTGCTTGGCCGGTGTTGCACGACAAACCGCCCCCTGGGTTGCCCTCGTCGACGGCACCGTTGCAGTTGTTGTCGAGCCCGTCGCAGACTTCTGTAGAAGGGCTTTGGCTGGGGACGCATGTGAGCGCACCGCCCACGCATTGCTGTATCCCGTTCGCGCATACGCCGGCCTGGCCGGTGGTACACGCCGCGCCACCACCGGGGTTGCCCTCATCCACGGCACCGCTGCAGTTGTTGTCGATACCGTCGCACAGCTCCGTCGCGCCGGGCTTGATGGCCGGGTTCGAATCGTCGCAATCCACGGCCGTACCGCAACCGGCAAGACTGAAGAAGCCATCGCCATCGGCGTCAGTGCAAGTGGGGTTGGCGGCGCTGAGACCGGGGATGATCAGATAACAGCCGTTGCCCTGCCGGAGCGTATCACCCGTGGCGGAGGCGGTGAAGCAGGGCGTGCTACCGGCCTCAAGAGCGTAGGGCACGCTCAGGAGCTGTGTGGTACCCATGTGCTGGTAGCTGGTCCCGGCGGCGGGGTCCATCTCCACCTTCAGGAAGCGGGGCCCGGTGCTCCAGGCGATGGCGGCGAAGGTGCCGAGCACGGGCGTGCCGTTGCCCACCTGCACGGTGAAGAGGCCCAGGGCGCTGGTGGTGGTGGCCTGTGTCTCCTGGTAGAGCAGCGGCCCGCCGCTGGTGCCGGAAACAATACCCAGTCGCAGGGAGATGGCCTGGGACACGAGCAGGTTGCCGCTGAGGTCACGTGCGGCACCCTGGAACTCGAAGGCCTGCGGGACCTGCGCCAGAACGGACAGCGGCAGCAGGGCAAGGAAGATGGTGGAAAGTCGCATGATCGGGTGGTGGTATCAGGGAAGCTGGGCCGGGCGCACGTTGTTGGGTGTGGTGCTGCCCACGGTCACCAGGATGGGGTCACGGTCGTTGTTCGTTCCGGTGTACTTCACCGAACCGTCCATGTTCACATCCTTCGGATTGTACTGGTTGGCCAGGGTGTTGTTGGGCGTGGTGCTGCCCACGGCGATGAGAATGGGATCGCGGTCGTTGGCGCTTCCGGTATATTTCACCTGCTGGTTCACGGTGGCATCACCGGGCCAGAGGTGGCGCACGGCGCCGTTCAGGCGCTGGGCCTCGGTGCCGTAGGTGGTCGCACTACCATCGATGAAGTTGACGGTCGTGGCGGTGGGACCCAGGGCCACGGGGCTGAGCGTCATCACTGGCAGATGGTTGCGGTGGCGCACGGCCACATGGTAGTTGCCGGGCATAGCGCTGATGCGCAGCGGAGATGTTCCGTCAGTGTCCACTACATCGCCGTCGCGTTGCACCAGGGCCGACCGGGTGGAGAGCACCTGCTGCGGAAGGCTCGCCGAGCGGAGCTCAACGAAGACCCAATCCACGATCGCGTTGCTGCCGCTGACCGCGAGTGTGGCCGGGGAGACCAGTTCGCCGCCACCTTCGCCATGGTGCACGAAGCCCGCTGCTGTGTACGGCTCGGAAGCGGGGATGAGCGAGCCGGTCCGGAGGCCGTCGTTCATCAGCGCCGAGACGGTATTGTACGGGCCACCCAGAAGTACGCGAGCGCTCAGGTGTGCCCACGGCACCTCTGGCTGCTGAATGCCAGCCGTGATGATGCTGGAGCTGCCGGTGAGATGTGCACCGGAGATCTGCCCGAGGGACCACGACAGCATGGCGGTCGTGCCGGTGCCATGTCCACCCGCGCTCACGGTGCCATCCGGTGCGATGGACTGTGAGGTCGCACGGGCGGGCAGAAGGCACGCGTACACGAGGAACGGTAGAACAGGTAGTAGGCGCACGGTCTGGTGGGGATGGTGTGACCAAGCTAACCAGATCCACGGTATGCGCAAGCGGTACTTATGAACGGGAGCATCTCACTGGAGGTCGCTCCCCTGCCCGGTGACGGGCTATGTACGAGGCGAACACGCCCCACCACTGAGCACGACCGTACACAACGCCCACCAGGGCCTCGATGAGGATCACTTGGCACGGAACCCTGATGTGGCGGGCCTTTGAGAATGTTCATCGATGGTTAGCCAAGAGGTGGCCCGGTAATGGACCGATCAGATGGACAAACACAAAGGACATGAAGAACCTGATCCTGGCCGGCGCGATCGCGCTTATGGGCGTTATGAACACCCAGGCCCAGACGACCGAACCCGATGCCATGGATAAGGCGTGGGTTGCCGTGAATACCGAAAAACTCAACGTGCAGCTCGGGCTGAACGATGAGCAGAAGGCGAAGGTGAAGGAGATCGCCGACCGCTATGTGAAGAAGCACGAAGCCATTGAACAACAAGTGCCCAAGCCAACAGAGAAGGAACTGAGCGACAAGACCGCAGCATTGATGACCGAGCGCGACCGCGAGATGAAGACGGTATTGAATGCCGAGCAGTACGCCAAATGGGAGAAAATGCGCCAGAAGGGCACAAGCGATCTGACCGAGAAGAAGAAGGAAGAGATGAAGCATTGAGGCCGGGAATGACCCGCATGGGCGACCCCTTGTCGCAATGCTTGAACACGGCGGAGGCCCCAGGGATGGGGCCTCCGTCCTTTGTCCGCAGCCCACACTATGGGTGCTGCAAAAAAGAAGCGCGGCCGTGTCCCCACGACCGCGCTCCCGTCTCAGCTGGCTCAGATAGGCCACTCGTTCTCCAGGCCCTCGCTACCCAGGGTCAGCTTCTTGGCGCTCACCGTGAAGCTCAGGCTCATCGGGTTCCCACCCGTGCTGTCGAAGTTCTCGCTCAGGGCCACGACGTAGCCGGTCTCGAATTTCAATTCCTTCATCTTGGCGTCCTCGTCGCGCTTCTTGAAGGTGATGGTGCCGTCGGTGCTCTTGAACTGGGCGATCATCAGGTCCCAGATGGAGGTATCCTCCGTGCTTTCGATCTCGAAGGAGACCGTGCCCCCCTTCACTTCGCTCGCGGGGCGGCCTGTGTGGTCCACATCGCGGTTCAGGGCGTAGCTGCAATGCAGCAGGCGGTACGTTTTGCCGTTCATCTCAAGGTCTGCGCGGAATGCCATGTTTGATAAGTGTTTGTTTGGTTGTTGTTCGTTGTTGACGGTGCGAAACTGCGACGCCCCCCGTAAAGGGGTATGCGCGGACGAGCAAGTGGCGGCCGGGATCGAGGCCGCGGTCGGTACGACCGGAAGGACGATAGCTTTCGCCCACAAATACGTCCCATGCATCGCCGTCCGTTCCTCCCGCTCGTTCTGCTCTTGCCCGCCCTCGCCCTGGCGCAGCGCACACCCTTCACCGTGGACGACCTGCTGATGCTGGACCGCATCAGTGGGTTGGACGTGGACCCCACTTGGCGCCATGCCCTGTTCAACGTGCGAGCCACCGACATGGAGAAGAACAAGGGTGTGTCCTCCTTGTGGTTGAAGGACCTGGGTGCTCCCACGACACCTGAGGTGCGGCTCGCTGTTTCGGATAGTGGAGCTGCCGGCGCGCAATGGGGACCCGACGGTAAGAGCATCTATTTCCTATCAGGCCGTGGAGGCGGTCACAGCATGCAGGTATGGACCACGGACATCGCCGGCTCACAGGCCCGGCAGGTCACACGGTTGCCGCTGGACGTCGGCGCGTTCCGGGTAACCCCGGACGGCACCGGCCTCGTGTTGTCCATGTCGGTACTGCCGTCGGTGAAGGGAGATGAACCGGGCCTGACGGCGCAATGGCGCGAGAAAAAGAAGATGGGCAGCGGCTCGGTGTTCGACAAGGTCTTCGTGCGGCACTGGGACGAGTGGGCGGACGGCACGCGCAACCACTTGTTCCATGTGGATATCGGCAGCGGCAAGGTCACCGCGCTCACGCAGGGCTATGATGGGGATGTGCCTTCGAAACCGTTCGGCGACGAGAACGACTTCTGGATCGCGCCGGATTCGAAGACCGTGTACTTCAGCGCGCGGCTGGCTGGCACCACCGAACCGTGGAGCACCAATTTCGATGTGTACAGCGTGGCCATTACGGGAGGCGCGCTCACGAACCTCACCGCCTCCAACCCGGCCTGGGATGCGAACCCGTGCGTGTCCCCGGACGGGAGAACACTGGCTTACAAGGCGATGAAGCGGCCGGGGTTCGAGGCCGACCGTTTCGAGCTGCAACTGCGCGACCTGAGCACGGGCGCAGTGACCCCGCTGGTACCCGGCTGGGACCGCAGCGTGGACCAGATGACCTGGAGCCCTGACGGCAAGAGCTTGTTGGTGACGGCCGACGACCTCGGCAAGCACAAGCTCTTCCGCATCGACGTGAAAAGCGGGGCAGTCACAGCGCTGTCGAAGGACGGGCACATCGATGCGTTCCGCTGGACACCGAAGGGTTTCGTGTTCCTGAAGAGCGCGCTGAACAGCCCAGCGGTGCTCTACGCGGCGAAGGAGAAGGCGTTGCTCATCGACGAGGGCGCGGTGAACCTCACACGCGTGAACGCGTCACTCAAGGACAAGGAGTTCGGTGCCTACGAGCAATTCAACTTCCCCGGATGGAACAATGAGACGGTGTACGGCTACGTGGTGAAACCGGCCGGATACGTGGAGGGGCGCAAGTACCCTGTCGCCTTCCTCATCCATGGCGGTCCGCAAGGCAGCTTCGGCGACATCTGGACCTACCGCTGGAACGCGATGAGCTATGCCGGGGCGGGATACGCGGTGGTGATGATCGACTTCCACGGCAGCACGGGTTATGGACAGGCGTTCTGCGACGCCATTAGCCAGCACTGGGGCGACCGCCCGCTGGAGGACCTGAAGAAGGGCTGGGCCCACGCCCTGAAAACATACCCGTTCCTGGACAGCGACCGCGCGGCCGCTCTCGGTGCATCCTACGGCGGCTTCATGGTGAACTGGATCGCCGGCAATTGGAAGGAGCCGTGGAAATGCCTGGTGTCGCACGACGGCGTCTTCGATTCGCGCGGCATGGGCTACACCACCGAGGAGATGTGGTTCGATGAGTGGGAGCAGGGCGGCTCACCGTTCACGCGACCGGAGCTTTACGACACCTTCAACCCCGCACTGCACGCGAAGGATTGGACGGTCCCGATGCTCATCATCCACTCCGACCTGGACTACCGCATACCTGTGGAGCAGGGCATCGGCGCGTTCACCGCGCTGCAGGCCAAAGGCACGCCGTCGCGCTTCCTGCGGTTCCCGGATGAGAACCACTGGGTGCTGAAGCCGCGCAACTCCAAGCAGTGGTACAGCACGGTGTTCGGCTGGCTCGACCAATACGCCGGAGCAGGGCGGCGCTAGCGGCAGGGCGCTTCCCAAGTTCAGTTAACACTGGAGCGGAGCGATCGAACCCTTTGGCGCGGCCTTGGTCCATGTATCAACAAGACCAAAGAACCAATGAAGAAGTGGATGATGATGGGGGCCCTCGCGGCCGCAAGCCTATCGTGTTACGCACAGGACGGGGTGGCACCCAAGGAGCGGCCGCACAGAACCGTCGACGAACGGGTGAAGGCCCGCACGGAACGGATGACGCAGGAGCTGGGGCTGAGCGCTGAGCAGGTCGAACGGGTGGAAGTGTTGAACCGTGAGCAAGCGACCGGGGTTGAGAAGGACCGTGCCGCCGCCGATCAGGATCGTGATGCACGTCGTGCCGCGATGAAGGATCGGCGCGATCATTACGAAGCGGGTCTGAGAGCTGTGCTCACCGCCGAACAATACGCCAAGTGGCAGGCGAAAAAGGAAGAAGGGAAGAAGAAGCTCCAGGACAAGCGCAGGGAACGGCAGGAGAACAGCAAGCAGTCGTTGGAACGCGACCGGGACTGATACGGCCGGGCCGCTCCAGCCGCCAGGCATCCGCTCCTAGTTTTGGTGCCCATACGGCATACATGAACGCAACGCTCAAGGGCACATTCAACATCAAAGCCACACCGCTTTCGGCGGACAAGAGCACGGAAGAGCTGGGTGCCGGCCGGATGCGCTTCGACAAGACCTTCCACGGCGACCTGGAGGGGACGAGCGTGGTGGAGATGCTCGGGATGATGGACAGGGAAAAAGCGTCCGGGGCCTATGTGGCGCTCGAGCGTTTCACGGGCAAGCTGCTCGGGCGTGAGGGCGGGTTCGCGCTGATGCATTGCAGCAGCATGCAACGTGGCCAACCTGAGCAGCGCATCACCGTGGTGCCGGATTCCGCCACCGGCGAACTGCAAGGGCTCAGCGGCTCGATGGTGATCGATATCGTGGAAAAGGTGCACCACTACACCTTCGAGGCGGCGGTGAACCGCTGAGGATCACACCACCGGTCGCCCCAACTCCTTGAACTGGGTGTCCACCCATTCGCGGGCTTCCCGTTCCTTGTCCGTCACCAGCAGCCGTGTGAGCAGCGGGTAATAGGAGAAGTAGAGCTTCAGGATCATCTCGATCATGTTCGTGCGCGTCACCACGGCGATGGCGAGGAAGTTCCCATCTCGGCGGTCGTCGGCCAGGTGGTCCACGTTCACAGCACCGAGCTCGAAGTCCACATCCTCTGGAAGGATACTGAACATGATGTATGGTGAGCCGCCCATGAGTTCCCGCCTGGCCTCGCGCACCTCCTTCAAGAAGGCCGAGGTGAGCATGCATCCCGGCTCGTACATGACTTCAAGGTAATCCGGCCGCACGCGGGTCATGCGGGCGATGGAGGTGCGGGTCTCGCGGTGCTCGATGGTCATGGCGCTCCGTTCAACGACCGTAGTAGAAGACCAGACCGGCTTTGCCGAGCAAGTGCTGGTTCAGGTTGAAGCCGACCATGGGTGCGCCCGCCTTGGCGTCCAGTCCGAGCTTATCGGTCTTCAGCGCGTACACGGTGATGATGTACTGGTGCGGTCCATGGCCGGCCGGGGGGCAGGGACCGCCATAACCCGGCTGGCCGAAGTCGGTCATGCTCTGCACGGCACCCGCCGGCATGCCCGGCATGTTGGGCGTACCGGCACCGGCCGGAATGCCTGTGGTGGAGGCGGGGATATCAAAAGCTACCCAATGCCACCAGCCGCTGCCAGTGGGCGCATCCGGGTCGTACATGGTGATGGCGAAACTCTTCGTGCCCTCCGGCGGGTTGCGCCAGCTGAGCTGCGGGCTGATGTTCTTGCCCGTACAGCCGAACCCGTTGAAGACCTGTTCATCCGTGGCCTGGCCGCCGACGGTGGTACTGGTCAGGCTGAAGGTGCCTTGGGCGTAAATGGCGCCGGCCAACAATGTTCCCGAGAGAAGGGTCATGGTCCGCATGGGGTTGAAATTACGAGTCCCCGCATTGCGCGCGATGCGTCCTGCCCATGATCAGTGTCGGAGCCATCGAAGCGTGCTAAACTCACGGCCCTTTCCACCGAGATGCGTCACCCGCTCCTCCCCGTGCTGCTGTTGCTGGCGGCCTGTTCGCAGCAACCGGCCCCCACAGTTCAAGAAGAACCTTCCGCGCCAGAGCCCACGGGCAGGGACAACATGGCCTACAAATGGGGAGGTGTACTTCTGGAGGGCACGGCCAACGACACGGAGCGCAATCGCCCACGTCCGCCGGTGAGCAGCCGGTTGGTCGCACTCGTCGCCCGGTCCATGTACGACGCGTGGAGCCGGTACGACAGCGCAGCCGCAGCGGTACATCTGAAGGTGGAGCGTCGGCCGGCGCAGGAACGCGACCTCGCGGCGAAACAGATGGCCATCAGCTATGCCGCGTGCCGGGCATTGCAGACCGTGTACCCGGCGGATTCGGCCTTCTTCGCGCAGCGGCTCACCGAGTTCGGCTTTGACCCGAACAACTGGAGCGAGGACCCGGCCACCCCGGCCGGGATCGGCAACCTGGCATCAAAGGCCGTGGTGGG
This sequence comes from uncultured Chryseobacterium sp., assembly GCA_964649165.1. Lineage (GTDB taxonomy): Bacteria > Bacteroidota > Bacteroidia > Flavobacteriales_F > PHOS-HE28 > PHOS-HE28. The sequence goes on along the minus strand of CAZYPC010000001.1, from coordinate 67,170 downwards.
CGCTTGCCGCAACGACGGCAGCAATATGTACGGAGAAGACGCGCGTGCCCCCAAGCCGTGCGGTGACTACACGCACTACGAGCCGAAGAACACGGTGGAGAAGCTCAACGACATCGACCGCTGGCAGCCGAAGACCTTCATCCGCGAGGATGGCACCAAGTGGGCACCCGGCGCGCTCGCACCGCATTGGGGTCATGTGAGGCCCTTCGCCCTGGACAGCGGTAGCCAGTTCCGCAGCCCGCCGCCGCCACGCATGGGGGATGCACAACTGGAGAAGGAGGTGCGGGAGGTCGTCGCCTTGCAAGCCGCTCTCACCAACGAGCAGAAAGCGCTCGTGGAGTTCATGCGCGATGGGCCGCGCAGCGTGCAGCAGGCCGGTCACTGGCTCATCTTCAGCCGCGACGTGAGCGTGCGCGACAAGCACACCCTCGACGATGATGTGAAGATGTACTTCATCGTCACCGCCACGGCGATGGATTGTTTCATCGCGTGCTGGGAAACGAAATACTACTACGACACGAGTCGCCCCTACCAGCAGGTACACTACATCATGGGCAAGGAGGACATCATGGGCTGGGGCGGCCCGCACAAGGGCATGGTGAAGATGAAGGGCAAGGACTGGCGGCCCTACTCGCCGGACAGTTTCCTCTGTCCGCCATTCCCGGCCTACCCGAGCGGCCACAGCACGGTGAGCGGAGGTTGCGCCGAAGCGCTGAAGCTGTACACCGGCAGCGACGACTACGGCGTGGAGGTGCGCCTGCTACCCGGCTGGCTCACCGAACCGGGCATCACCGCGGACAGCATCACGTTGAAGTTCCCCACGTTCAGCAGTACAGCGGAGCAGGCCGGGTTCAGCCGCGTGCTCGGTGGCTACCACATCCAGGTGGACAATGTGGAGGGCTTGGCCATGGGGCGGAAGGTGGCGGCTGTGGTGTTCGACAAGTGCATGGGGTACATCCAGGGGACGGCGAAGGAGTAAACCGGTCGCACGGCGTGCTGTCTTGGGCACACTGCGTGTGCGAGGTCATCCTCCGCTCATGGATGGTTTTCGTTCAGGGGTGGAGATCCTTTGCCTGCGGCAGACGGAGCCCGTGGAACATGAGGTCCGAAGTGTATAGGAAGTGTAGTCCCGTGGCCGGACCCTTGCAAATTACCCCCCGCAGGGTATTGCGGGGGCCGGGAACGCTGTTGAGGTTTGTTCCGCTCCGTGGGTACCCTTTTCCCATGGACAACAAACCAACAGAACATGAAGACAAAGAACAGGAGTCCGAAGCGCGGGTGGCATGCCCGTGTTTCCGTGTGGTGGGAAGGTGCTTTTGGCCTCGCTGGTCGCGGAAAAATGGCACGGGGGGGGGGTGTTTCTGGTCGGTGCGCTTTGGAGCGCGCCTGAATGGGTTCTGGGGCAGCAGGTCCTAGAGCCGGCCCCGACGGTGGAATGGCACGATTGGAATGCCCCTGAGGATCGCCCTGCCGGGGTATGGTACACCTATGTGACCGGTACAAATGCTCCTGCCCAATGGACTGCGGCTAATCTGCCGCAAGGAACGCAGACCAAGGACCAGAGCGGCATCGACTGGTTCTACGCCGTGAAGGTCATTTATGAAAACGATGTTCCCGTGGGTAGCATAGCTTGTGGGTATACCACGTTCGCCAACTTCCTTTTTGGAACAACCGACACCCAAGGTGACTGCGTGTACGGGGATGCCACAGGTCAACCTGACCCGAGCCATCTCCTTACGTACGAAAGATGGAGCGGCGGATCGATCTTCGGAACGGTCGCCCGATTCGACATGGAAGGCAACGTGCAGTGGTACCAGACCTATTTGCCCGGCCAACTTTATGGACTGGTCATCGATGGTGAAGGCAAGATCGTGGTCACGGGCCGCAATTCCACGAATCGGGTCCCGAGCAACTTGGATCCGGCAACGGTCGTCCGGTATAATCCACAATCGGGTACACAACCGTTGACCGTTTCAGGTTGCGGCTATGGCCAAGACAAGCTCATCGTCATGAAGATCGACCCTGTGGATGGGTCCATCATCTGGTCGAATCTCTATGGGCCGGACGCCACCTTCACGGAGGCCGCCTCGCGGGTCGGTATCGGGTGGGATGTGGAACCCACTTACGACCAGCAACAGGCGCTCGACGGATACCGTGTCGTCGGCATGGTACAAGGAGCCACTGGCCATCGGCCTATCGTGCTGGACATTACCCAAGAGGGCTACCTCAACTGGCAGCATGTCTATGATGGGACGGATGCGAATGACCCCGCACAAGAGATCTACTTCCCTCCAGCGGATGGCAACACCTGGGGCTACGCGATCGGTCGCACACCCAAAGAAGCGGGCGAGCATTTCGCGGTCTCCGGTTTCCGATACAGGGCGTGGACGCCCGATTGGGGAGGCAAGTACTCCTCGTGGATGTTCTACATGGATGACTCCACAGACCCCGCCCTCCCCCACAAGCCGGATTGGTACAAGGATGTTTCCATTGACAATGAACAGTTCACGGAGCACGAGCTGACACTGAACCAGAACAGCACGGATATCTGTTTTGTGATGGACAACGGACAGCCTCTGATCATCTGGCCGGTGCTCGCGAACTTCAACGGGAGCATTTTCCCTGGCAACCACGAAGCCTCAGCCTTCATCTACCGGATCGATCCTGAACTGCCCGGAACCGTTACGCTCTTGCGCGATCTCGGCCCAGGTTTCAGGGGCTTCGACCTCCAACTTTCCGTCTGTCCGCTAAGCGATGGCAACATCGCCGTGGCCAGTACGCGATGGTCGCCACCCCATAGTGCGAACGACTGGTGGGGTTTTGATGACCTTACACCCGAAGCACAGACCTGCCTGCAGAACAACTACAGCTATGATCCCGATCCGGGTGACCTCGCAGGGATCGAACCTATCGACTGGGATGCGGCACCACCTGCCAACAACGACATCTTTTCCTACTGGGGCACGGATAGCTACTGCACCAAGTTGGACCCCAATACCGGCGACCAGTTCTGGCAGTATCAATGGGACGATGGTGACGGCCCAGGTGTTGCGCCAGGTGCAGGTCCTGTGTCCGTGTGCTTCCCGGACAACATCCGCCAGCGGCAATGCAACTTCAAGATCTGCGATTCGGGTGACGGCGGCATCCTGATCAGCGGGAATACCGGCCATGCGTTCGACGACGCTTACCTCGCCAAACTCTCCCCCTGCGATCCCCGCGCATCGTATGCCCCGTACACGCTCGATCCCAACGGCGAGTACCACATCACCGCTAACACCACTTGGAACACTACCATGAACGTGAAGGGCAGCTTCGTCATCGATCCGGGGTTCACCCTCACCATCGATGGGGCCACCATCGGCTTCGCGGACAGTCGCCAGTTCACATTCCCAACCAACGTGAAGGTGATGCCGGGGGCCACCTTGCTCATGCGCAACAACGCCCACCTCACCTCGGTGAGCGGCTGCCCCACCAGCATGTGGGATGGCGTGAAAGTCCTCAGTGATGGGACCGGTACCGGCGCGGGGAGTGTGATTGTGGAATCCGGCGGGAAGGTGAGCAACGCCTTCACCGGAATCCTCGCTTCGGACGGGGATCCTGTCAACCCGAGCGTGGATGACGGAAGCGGCGGCGGCAACATCACCCTTACCGATGCCGTCTTCGAGAACAACAAGTGGGACGTCTACAGGGCACCGCACACGTTCGACGTTGGGGCCATGCAGACCTACACCCGTTGTACCTTCCGCACCAACGCCGCCTTGAACTACTCGACCCTCAACCCCAAAGCACATGTCGTGGCCCAGGATGCCGGGCCCATGACCCTCTGGGGCTGCTCGTTTGAGAACACCGCCCAGAGCGATCCCGCCAACGCCCTCACATGGGGCATGGGCTTCTTCGCCTTTCATACTACGGCCGTCATCGAGCGGGACCCCGTGTCCCTCACCGTGCCCGCTTTCACCGGTCTCTACCTCGCGGTGCGGCACCACACCTGGACCGCAGGCCGGATGATCAAGCTCGACGAAGGCGTGTTCAATGGCTGCGGATTGAGCATCTACTTGACCGGCTCCTCCAACTCGGTCATCACCCGGAATACCGTCAACGTCCCCGACCATCCGGTGACCGGGCTTCAGTACAACTACGGCTCATCCCTGTACGCCTGCACCGGTTTCGAGTTCGAGGAGAACGTCTTCACCGCCACCGGTAGCGATTGGCCCAAGGCCGGCAGCATCTTCAGCAAGACCGGCATCGAGAACAACCTGTTCTACAATAACTGCTACAATGGCTTCACGGGTAACGGCACCGCAGGCTACAGCGCGGGTACCGTCATCCAAAAGGAGAACCATGGCGCGGACGAGTTCGGCGGCCTGCACTTCAAATGCAACGACTACAGTAGCACCACCGCCAACGACTACGACATCGCCTTTACCGACGAAGCGACCATTGGGCAGCAGCAGGGCGGTGATGCGGACAACAAAGCGCCCGGTGGCAACACGTTCGAACCGCTCTGTCTGGGTGGTAGTTCCGAGCAGAACCTCTACGTGGAATTCGGGCTGAACCAGTTCGACTACTATCACCACGATCCGGCGAGCACTCCGCTGCGGGTGGTGCCTGAATGCGCGAGCGCGGTGATCGATCAGGCGGCGCAGTACATGCCGACAGTTCATCAATACGACAAGCCCCTCGTTTGTCCGGTTGACCTGAGTGGCGGCATGGTTGCCACGGCCGATGTGGGCTCGGCGGCCGCGGCAGAGGCCGAGTTCACCCTGTTGCGGGAGGTCTATGACGACTGGGCGGACGGCGGGAACACGGCCGGTTTGTTGGACTATATCCGCGACGCGCACAACAGCAGCTACGACGTGCGCAATCACTTGATGCTGGTTGCACCGCGCGTCACCCTCCGGGCGTGGGAGGAAACCATCAACCGGGTGCCCGCCATGAATCCTTGGCATGTGGCGCAGGCCCTCATCGCCAACAGTCCGCTGCAGGCCGAAGTGCTGGCGCTGGTGGAATCCTCTGGCTTGACGGACTACCACAAGACCCTGATCAACAATGCCCAAGGCGGCGGCATCAGCATGCTCAGCCTCATGGAGAGCGACATGGCGCGCGCTTACGGCAACAAGGCGAATGCGCTGCGCGATTACACATCCAAGGCACTCCTGGGCCGACAAGGCGCCACCCTGAGTGGCGCGCTTCAACTGCACACGGACCATCCGAAGCGTACGTCGGCCGTGGATCGTCTTGGACTCGCGCTTGCCATGGGCGATCTGCACCTGGCCCGCACGGAAGTGGACGCCGGGCTGCTTGACCGCGACCTGGAGGACTACTTCATCGTGCAGGATCTTTACGTGAACCTGCTGGAGCATTACCAGAAGGCCACTGACCTGGACGCCGGCGGAGTAGGCACCTTGCAACAGCTCGCAACTACGGACGGCAGTGGTGCGGGCGCCGCGCAAGCGTGGCTTATGATGTTGGGCGAGGAATGGCCGGAGGAGGTTGTATTGCCGCGACCGGTCCGGAGCGCACAAGCCAAGGAGCGCGCCAGTGCGGTGATGGAACCGTTGCTCACCGCTTACCCGAACCCCTCGAATGGGCCGGTTTACTTGGTGGCACAGTTACCAGAGGGCGCTGATCAGGCGGTGATCCGCGTGGTGGACCCAGTCGGTCGGATCATACTGGAAAATCAGTTCTCTGGGCGCGTTGGCATGTTCGAGATCCCGGAGAAGGACCTGGCGGCTGGTGTGTACACTGCCGGGCTCTTCATTGACGGCATTAATGCCGGCAATACCAAATTCGAAGTTCTACGCTGAACGCATGGGCGCTTGGCGCATAGCTGTGCTGGTGTGGCTGGGGAGCGTATGCTCCTCAGCCACACCAGCACAGCAATTCTCGCGGCGCTATGATGTACTGGGCCAACATGAGTGGCAAGTTGCCTGGGCCGTCGAGAAAATGACCAATGGGAACTTCCTGTGTATAGGTAACGCCCCTTGGACTGATAGCCTGTACTACGGCTCATCTGTCATCACGATTGAAGTGGACGAACAGGGATTTCCCATTGCTGAGCATCGACTGGGATATCCATGGACCGTTGTGTACCCGGGCTGGGCGAATACTGCTGACCGGACCGAAGCGGGCGGTTATGTTCTCGGTGGAAGTACGACGGATACAACAGGGACAATTCGAGCCGTGTTGATTGTGGTGGATGACGGAGGTAATGTGGCCGTTCTGTCGGAATTCGACGAGGCTGCTGGAACTTGCATTGGCTATCAGGCCAAGCAATCATCAAATAATGGCTTTGTTGTTGCCGCAGAAATCGCAAATCCTGTCTACAGCGATGCTTTGTTATGGAAAGTCGATAGTGCGGGTGAAACTGAATGGAGCGAAACATATGGACAACTGGAAACGATTGAATCAATTGTCTCGGTGAGCTCGGCTCCGAACGGTGGCTACTATCTCGGGGGACAAAAGACGTATCATGTCGGACTAAGCGATCAGTGGGTGTTTTGTGTGGATTCGCAAGGCGAACTCCTTTGGGAACGCACCTATGGTGATTCAATTGGTGATTCCCCGAACGCTCACATTGAGACCTTGGCCGATTCAAGTTGCGTTTTCGCAAGTGCGTTCCCTCAACAAGCGGGTTTGGGTGGTATTTTATGCATGGTGAAGGTTGGCGCCGCAGGCAACACGGTCTGGTCGCACATGTATGGCGCGGAAGCCGTGAACACGACCTTCTTCGCGGTTAAGGAAGTTGAACCCTTCGGCGATCTGATCACCTGCGGCCAGAGCTACCAGGAGAATGGCGATCGCAAGGGAGTACTACTCCGAGCAAACTCGGACGGGGACAGTTTGTGGATGCGACACTACTTCTATGCGGACAGTTTGTTGGACGACGGTGAAGGGAGCTTCCGCGATGTGCTGCCCACGGATGATGGAGGCTTCATCGCCGTTGGCTGGGTGAACTACAGTGCGAGCGGTAACAACCCACCGCAGTACGACCATGACCTGTGGGTGGTGAAGGTCGACAGCATGGGCTGTTTGGTGCCGGGGTGCGATGACTTCAGTACGGCGATCACTTCGCAGGTCACGAACTTGAAGGATGCGCTGAGCGTGGCGCCCAATCCGACGCGTGGCAGTGCGGTGGTCACGGTGTCCTTGCCTTCGTCGATGTCATCCTCGGGCGACCTGCGGATACGAGTGGTAAATGCGACAGGTCAGGAGGTGCTGGTGCAAAAAGCGGTGGTGGGCCAGAACGAACTGGATGTGCATTCGCTGGGTGCCGGTGCGTACTACGTTCACCTCACCCATGGCAGCACCTGGTTGAGCGGGGCCAAGTTGATCATCGAATAGTCGCATCCTCATCCGATCGTTGATGGCCTGACTTCCGTCAGCGCGAACCCCCTCGGGAGCGCCTGTATCTTTCCCCTCGGAGCGCGCGTTCCAGCGTGCTCAATCATCGCCATGGAAGTCCGCAAGGTCGACGCGTCAGAGATCACGCACGAGGAGTTCATCGAGAAACACTGGAAGCCGGGCATCCCGCTGGTGTTGAAGAACGCCACCAAGGTGTGGGGGGCGTACAACACCTTCACGCCGGACTGGTTCCGCAAGAACTACGGCGACCGCAAGACCGAGGTGAATGATGTGACCTACACCATGACCGAGATCCTGGATCTGGTGGAGGGCAAGGACACGAGCCGGCCGGTGCCCTACCCATGCAAATTCCACATCCCGACAACCCTGCCGGAGGTCTTGCCCATGGTGATGCCGGTGAACCTCGGTTACGCGAAGCCGAACTGGCTGGAGAGCTCCTGGTTCAAGCGCGGCTACTGGGGCAGCGCCTTGGAATTGTTCATCGGCGGCACGGGGGGCAAGTTCCCTTACGCGCACGTGGATTACTACCATTTGAGCGCCTGGGTCAACCAGCTTTACGGCCACAAAGAGTTCACGGTGTGGCCGCGGGGGCAGGACGAATACATGTACCCCAAGCCGGGCGACCCGTGGATCAGCGAGATCCCGGATCTGGAGAATGTGGACCTGACCAAGTTCCCGAAGTACAGGAACGCCACGCCCATCCGCTTCGTGGTAGGCCCTGGCGAAACGCTGTTCATCCCCTTCGGCATCTGGCACACGGCCAAGAGCCTGGAGCCGACGATCTCCGTGGCGTTCGACCTGCTGAACGACCACAACTTCCCGCTGTTCCTGAAGGACGTGTGGAGCTTCAAGAAGCGGCACAGCACGTTGAAGGCGGTGGCCGCTACCGGATACGCGGCCGTTGGCGGGGCCTTGTGCCGCATGGGCGATATGCTGGGCGTGCAGCGGGTGAGCTCGCACAACTGAGCGGTCGTGCGATGGGCGCATCTTTGCGCCATGTCGCGCCTGATCATCCTGTTCTGTGTTCCCCTCCTCGGTTTGGCCGCTCGCGCGCAAGCCGTCATCGGTGACAGCACTTATCTCCGCATGTCGGACCGAACGAAGGCGTTCACAGCGATGCGGTTCGATATGGACGCGTACCGGGATACCCTGCGGGCTTACCGCGATGCGCTGGAAACGACCGCCACCGGCATCGATGCCATCGCGAAGGCCGGGCAGGACCGCAAGGCCGCACTGGGCCGCATCCGCGACGATGTGAAAGGACTCGACAAGGAGATGAAGCGGCAGCGCAAGAGGCTTAAAAAATCAGCGCCGCCCTTCGAGCAGAGCGCGATCGAGACCTCCAAGCTGGTGCAGCGATCGAAGGTGCTGCGCGGACAGCTGGTGCAGCAGGGCGTGCGTTTGCCTTGAAGACCGGCCCGTGGCTAGCGGTATGGGCCGGTGATCCGAATTTCTCTGCGCACCTCAGCGCTCTCTGCGGTAAAATCTGATGCCGCGACAGCGGCACGTTCTTCAGTAGCGCGCCAAGTACTTGTCCTCCAGCGCGCTCATGGCCTTGCGTTTCACGGCGCTCTTGTCCGTATGTCCGAGCAAGTGCAACAATCCGTGCACCATCACCCGCCGCAGTTCATGCTGTGCGCTCACGCCGAACGTTCCCGCATTGTCCTTGATGCGGTCCAGGCTCATGAGCACATCGCCGCTTACGCCGGTGCCCGTCTGGCCGTCGAAGGTGATGACGTCCGTGAACTCATCGTGCTGGAGGAACTCGCGGTTGTAGGTGAGCAACTCCTTGTCGCTCATCAGCACGTAGTTCAGCTCACCGATGCTATGCCCGTGGTCCCTGGCCACGGCGACGAGCCATTTGCGCAAGCGGCGACGGTCGCGATAGGCGGAGGGAACGGAACGAGCGAGGAATTCGATGCGGCCGGACCTGGCCATCACTCTTTCACCGGCTGCAGGCTGAAGGCCATGGCCACGGTGGCGCCATTATCGCTGAACTCGATGCTGTCAGCCAGGGTGCGCATGAGGAAGACGCCGCGTCCGTGGGGCTTCTCCAGGTTCTGCGGGTCGGTGGGGTCGGGCAGATGGTCGAAGTCGAAGCCGGGGCCATCATCGCCGACGACGAACACGATCTTGTCCCCGTCGAGCTTGTAGCCGAGCATCACGTTCTTGGCAGGGTCCAGCCGATTGCCATGGTGGATGGCGTTGTTCACCGCTTCGGTAATGGCGATGAGGATGTCGCCATAATGGCTTTCGTGCACGCCATGCTTCTGGCAGGCCTCATCGATGAGCTTTTCGGCCAGCGCGATGTTCTCCGCCTTGGCGGGGAATTCGATGCGCTGGGTGAACTGGACGTCCTCGGTAAGGGTTGCCATCGGGCGTTATCGGGGTCGGTCAAAAGTATCGAAATACTCCGCCACCCTGGCCTTGTAGTACGGCTTCAATCCCGGGGGTACTGTTCGTAAAAGTTCGGCCTCGCGCTGCTTGTTGCGCTGGTACTCGAAGAAGCGGGCGGGGTCCGCGTGGGGCGTTTCGCGACCCTCGTTGCTCTCGCGTTTGTTGTCGAGTTCGCGCTCGCGCTCGCTCTTCTCGGCCTCCAGCAGGCGCACCATGATGTCCTGCTGGCGCTTCAGCGTTTCCTGCGTGATGTTGCGGTTCACGATGTCCTTCTCGTTCTTCTCCATCTCCTCGGCCAGCTTTTGCAGGGGCTGCCCTGCGCCGCTGCCATCCTTGTTCAATTCCTGGGCGGCCCTTTGCATCTCCTTGCGGATGGCGGCTTGTTGTGCAGCGAGTTGGGCGAGCTGCTGGCTCATGCCGGGCAGCCCCATGCCGCCGGGTTTACCATCGGCCCCGGGCTTCTCTCCCGGCTTCTGGCCGGGCTTTCCCCCGGGCTTCTTGCCGTTCTTCTCCAGGGCCTTCTTCATCTCTTCCAACTGCTTGCTCAAGGCCTGTTGGTTGGCCTTGGTCTTGGCCATCTTCTTGCTGTCACCGCTGCTGCTGCCGCTTCCGCCGGGCTTGTTGCATTTGCCGCTGCCTGGCATGCCGCTCTGCTGTTGTTGTTGCTGCATCTGTTGCAGCGCCTCGTCCAGCAGGAGCGCCAGGTTGTTGAGTCCGGTCATGGCGCGCTGCTGTTTGTCCGCCGCCTGGGGCTTGCCGCGCATATCGGCGCGACTGATGGCCAGGTGCTCCATGGCCTGGTCCATGTTCTCGTTAACGGCGTTCATCTCGCGGTTCACGGCCGCCTGCAACTGCGGAACGCGCTTGCTGAGGGCGAAGAGCGAGTCCTCGATCACCTTGGCGTCGTCGCGCATCTTCTTCTGCTGCCGGCCGATGTCCACCAGGTGGGGGTCTTTCGCGGCGGTGCGGCCCAGGTCGTTCAGTGCGGCCTCCTGGTCGAAGCTCAATTCCACGATGTTCTCCAACAGCTGACGCAGCGCGTCCATGTCCTCCTCCTGTTGCTCCTGCTCATTGGCGCCCATGGCGCTCTTCATCTGGAAGGCCATCTGCTCCATCTGTTCCCCGGCCTTCTGCTGTTTCTCGCCGGCCTTCTGGTTCTCCTTCTGCTGCATGTCCTGCTGGCTGCCCTCCTGCTCCTTCTGGATCTCCTGCTCCTGCTCATCGGTCTTGGGCAGTTCCACCGGGGTTTCCAACTCGCTGTTCTTCTGCTCCAGCTCGTCCAGCTGCTTGCGGATGTCCTCGAATTCCTTGTTAAGCTCCTCCTGCTTCTTCTGCTGTTCGCTGTTGTCGCCTTTCTCGTTCTTCGTTTCCTCGGACAGTTCCTTCTGTTTCTCGGCAAGGTCCTCCAGCTGGTCGGCGATGTCCTCGGCCTTCTGTTCCACCTCCATGCGCTTGAACTGTTCCATGGCGCGGTCGAGCTCCTTCTCGATGTCCTCCTGGCTCATCTTCATATCCTCCATCTTCTGCTGGAGGTCCTCCTTGTTCATCTGCTCCATGAGCTTCTGCACCTCCTCGTAGAGCTTCTTCATCTCCTCGCTCAACACGTTCTCGAAGAGCTCCTGCACCTGCTGTTGCTTCTGGAGCAGGCGCTCGTCCATTTCCTTGAAGCTCTGCTGCTCCTGGTTGTTCTGTTTGAACTGCTCGGTGGTCTTCTCGATGCGTTGCTGCAGTTCCTTCTGCTTCTGCATCACGTTCTCGAGCTTCTGTTTGTCCTGCCAGTTCAGCTCCTTCTTGTCCAGCATGTCGCGACGCATCTTGTCCAGTTCGCGCTGCAGTTCCTGGGCATCCTTGATGCTCTCCTTCAACTGGTCCTTTACCACTTCGTTCTGCGCGTCCTGCTTGTCGGCCAGTTCCTTCAACGTGGGAGCTTCGAAAACTTGCGTGCCACTGCGGGCGCTCTTGCTGCCGTGTACGCCGTCGTTGTCCCACACCTCGAACCAGTACTCGAGCTTGTCGCCGGGCAGCAAGCGCAGGTCGCTCAGGTCCCAATAGTGGAAGAACTCCTGGCGCGTGTTCTTCCGGTCGATGGTGAGCTCTTGCGTGCGCTCGCGTCGATCGGTCATCACGCTGTCGCCACCCTCGGAGAAGCCGTAGTGGAAGACCAGTTTGGCGAAGCCATGGTCGTCGGCGACATCGCCCTTGAAGTAGAGACGCTTCGGAGAGGTGCTGTCGGTCTTCTGCTCCACGAGGATGGTAGGGTAGAGATCGGGCACCACATCCACGCGGTATTGCAGCGGGTGCTGCGCGACCCGGTCTCCTTTGCGCGGCACGAGCGTGTAGGTGCGGCTCTGCAGGAAGCGGCGCGACGACAGGAAGGCATTGTCGCCTTGTGGCTGCAGGGCGAAGGTGGTGTCGTCAAAAGCGAGCAGCAGTTCGTCCGTGCTGCGCGTGGTGGCGGTCCAGGTGATGCGGGTTCCCACCGGCACGGTGACGTCGCCGTTGCCGTTCGTGCTGGTGTTCGCCATGCCGAGGTAGGGCGGGTACTCCAACCGCAGCGCGAGGTCGGTGAGCATGGGGTTGCTCACGGCGTTGAGCGTGTAGCCATCGCTGTAGAAACCCTCGGCCGTGAGCTTGAAGTCGATGGCCTGCTGCACATTCCGGAAGCGATGGGTGAAATGCGCGGCGTCCTGTTTCACCAGCGGTATGCGCTGCCCGTTGATATCGAGTTCCACCAGTTGCGGCACGAACTCACCGGTGATGGCCACATGCAGCTCGAAGTCCTCCTGCTCGGGAACCGTGAGGTTGCTGTCGAGCACGATGAAGCGGAACGGCGCGTCGGGCGCGAACTCCTTGCCGTGTTTGATGATGCGGTTCGCCGGGTCGGTGATCAGGCTGGGCGCGGCGAAGAGCAGGATGATGAGCACCGCCAGGGGAGGCAGGGCGTAGCGCAGGTACTTGCGGTTCTTCGAGAAGTCGATCGCCGCCGCGAAGGGGACAGGAGAGAGTTCGCGACTGCGCTGCGCGATGCTGGCCTCGATGAGTTCACGATTCACGAAGTTGCTGTTGGCCTGCTCGCGGAGTTGCAGCGTGTTCAGCAGCTTGTCCTTCACCTCGCGGAAGTGCTGGCCCACGATGTTCGCGGCCTCGTCATGCGAGATCACTTTACCGAGGTGGAACAGCTTCACCAGGGGGAAAACGATGAAGCGCGCCAACACGCCAGCGGCCACGAAGAGGAAGCCCCAGAACAACACCGTGCGCGCCGTGGTGCCGAAGCGCCCGAAGTACTCGCTGAGCGATGCGCCCAGAAAGAAGAGCACGAGCAGGCCTGTGCTGTACAAGGCCCCGCGGATCAGGCGGTCCTTGTAGTACTTCCGGATGAAGGCATCCAGCTTCTCGATCAGCAGGTTGTAGTCGGAGGGCATAGGGGGTGCTGGCGGTCAAGGAACGCGCCAGCGTGGGGAATGTTGGCCGAAAGTAGGGGGGTGGGCAGGGCGTGCCATGTGAACAGATGTTAGATCCGAGCAGGTCGGTGTGGATGGTACACACCGCCCGTCCTTTGGTTCATGTGATCATGGATATGGCCCGCAGGGATTGACCCGCGCTAACCGCTACTTTGCCGGGACAACGAAGTACTGCCGTGAACGAGACGCAGGGAGAAGGGCCGTCAGAGGGGGGAGCGGAGCGCGAGTACGCCCTGATGGAGTCGTTCGGGTCATGGGCACTTGCTTGCTGTTCTTTGCTGGCTGCGCGAGCCACGCCCAATGTGGCCTGGCCAACACACGCGATCCAGTGCTTTGTTCGCTGGATCCCACCAAGGAAGACACGACCAAGCTCCAACTCCTGGATCAGGGCCCGGCATGAGGGCGAATGGGAACAGGTCCACCGGGAAACGGGTAAGACCGGGGGGCATTGAGGCGGGCGGCACGGCTCCGGCAATAAATTCTCTGCAGGGGACTGTGCCGCCTGTTCGTTCGGATCAATGCTGCAGCACGAACCGCGCTACGGCCGAGCCGTCGGCATGGTCCAATCGCACGTGGTAAGGCCCTACCGGGAGCGACTGAACGGCGATGATCCGGTCCCCCGGTGCGATCTTCCCGAGGTCGAGCACGGTCCTGCCAAAGGCATCGTCCACGCGGATCGATCCGGGGATCGTAGTGCGTACGGTGATACGGTCGTTCGCCAGCGATGGGAAAACGCGAAGGAGGTCGGACCCCACGGCCATACTCGGCGCCGACATGATCACCAGCTGGAACTCCGCACTGAGCAGGCAGTCATTCTCGTCCGTCGCGCTCACGGCATAAAGCCCGCCGGTCTCCGCGATGATGAACGGCCCATCCGCACCTGCGATGGGCTCGCCATTCCATGTCCATTGGTAATTGCTGAGATCGGTCTCGGTGTAGAGCACTTCGCCGTTCTGTTCGATGGTGATGATCGGGCAGATGACCACGGTATCCGTGCTTGTCGGGCAGCCGAAGGCATTGTTCACCACGGCCCACCAAGTGCCCGAGCTGTCCGCGTTCATGCAGACATTGCCCGTCATCACCGTGTCCCCATCATTGAACCAGGTGATGCCGACCAGCCCCGTGTCGCTCACGCAGATCTGCGCATCGAGCGTATCGTAGCTGATTATCGGTTGCGGTGCGGCGAAGACCACCACCGTGTCCGTGTCGCTGAACACTTGAAGCGGGACCAGGTCGATGTGCAGGCTGCCGAACGTCCCGCCCGCAACGGTGAAGGTGTAGTCGCCTTCGCCGTTCTGCGGGATGTTGTAGGTGCCGAGCGCGTCATCCACGCTGATCGGATCCTCGTCCCAGAACTCGATGGCGTAGGGCGGTGTGCCGAGTGTGATGTTCAAACCGCTCCAGCTTTCGCTCCCGCTGTCCTCGCCGTGCGATGATTCATAGGTCCCGCCCTGCCCATCGGTGAGGATGAAGTAGATGTCCGGGTCGCCCTGGCAGCTGCCGAAGAGCTCGATCTCCTCCACATCACCGCACCAGTTGTCGTTCACGCCACCGACGGAAACGTTGTTGAGCACGTAGCCACCGATGCTGGTCTCCAAGCTGATGCTGTACGTGCCAGGTGCGTCATAGGCTTGGGTGCTTGTCGCTTCCGTGCCCGTGTTGCCGTTGCCGAAGTCCCATGCGTACGTCACTGGAGAACCCTGCCCATCAATGAGCGCATCGAGCTGCACTTCCACTGATCCGCAACCGGTGTTCGGCGTGAAGGAGAAGCTGGTATTGCTGCTCGTTCCCGGCTGCACGACCAGCGTGAGCGGGAATTGCTCCACGGCGTTGATCGGGAATCCGTTGTACTCCACGCCGGCGAGGATGCTGATGGTGACCGTATAGGTGCCCGCACTGATCGGCGTGCCGCAGATGCGCGCGCAACCGTACTGGTTATCCTGCGGATGATAGACTCCCGAGGGTTCGCTGTAGGTGATGTCCAATCCGTACGGCAGACCGCTCACGCCGGTGATGGTCATGAGCATGAAGTCCACGTTGAAGCCGGTACCGGGATCGGTGAAATTCACGGGCAACCAGAAGGTGATGTCCGCGCTGTAGGGTTCCCCGGCGGTCGCATCGGGCGGTTGCGTGGGGCAGAGCGTCGGGTAGGCGGGATCCACGGAACAGGAAATGTTCGCGAGGCATCCGTCGCATTGTGCCCGCAGGGGCGACGATATCGTCGCCCCGATGGCCCAGGCCAACAGACCGGTCAGGATATTCCGCATTCAGTCGTTCGTTGATGACCGCCGCAGCAAGCGCACCGAGGAGACCGCGATGATCGCGCCGATGCCGATGATCGCCGCCCACACCCAGTACATCGAAGGCGTGAATGGAGGTTCCGGGGCAGGTGCCTTCGGTCGTGCCGTCATTGCCGGGACGTTCAAGGTGGCGATGGAAGTCGGCAGGCTGTCGCGAAAGTGGGCGATGTCATACCGGGGCATCGTCGCTTTCGTATCCGCCGTGGTGATCGTGTACCGTGCTCCTGCCTCCAGTTTCGCGACCAGTCGTGTTTCGAGTTGCAGCGCATGGATGCCGGTGATGTCCAGTGGCCGGTCGTTGCCGTTCTCGATCAGCACGAAGAGCGTATCGACAATGGTGTTCGGCCCCGGCACGTTGCCGCGCGAGCTGCGGGTCAACGTGAGGTCGCCGAGTGGTTCCTCGCTCATCCGCGTCACCTCGCGCTTGCGCTCACGCACGGTGTAGCTGACATGATGCGCGAGCTTGGCGCGGCGC
Source organism: uncultured Chryseobacterium sp. (assembly GCA_964649165.1). GTDB lineage: Bacteria > Bacteroidota > Bacteroidia > Flavobacteriales_F > PHOS-HE28 > PHOS-HE28. The sequence continues at coordinate 51,172 of CAZYPC010000001.1, read as the reverse complement.
TGGAAGGGCACATCGCTCCGGATGTTGAACCGCAGACGTTCCGCACGGAAGGGCGAGCCGCCGAACAACGCGATCCGCGTGATCGACCGGTCTTCGGTCCGGGTGAACGACAGCCCGTCGATCTCCGTGTAGCGTCCTTCACTGCGCATGCGAGCGCTGTGCCCGAGGTCCAGCACCTGCACGGGAGCGCTCAGGGAATCATCCAGTACGATCCGGTAGTAGCGGTAGTCGCTCAAGGGCAGGTCCACGAACCGGAGCACGCTCGTCGCCCCATCGCCTTCACCCACGGCGAGGCATTCATCCTGGATCATGTACCAGTCCGAGCGATCATCGCTGCCCGTGATCCGAGCGCGTTTGCTCACGCGCGCATTGCGCACCCGTACCAGGAGTTCATCCACCGTGCCCGTGCTGTCGGCTTCCATCTCCACCACCGTGGTGCGCTTCAGCCGTTCGTTCCGCAGGAGCTTGTAGGAGCGCATCCAGGAGCGTTCGTACATCGCGGGCTCGCGCTCGACCAGGTAGGCCACCTCCTTTCCCGCCGAGTCCAACAGGCGCAGGTCGGACAGGTCCTCGCGGGATCGGCCGATCACTTCCGGCGAAAGCACGACGGTATAGTAGCCCCCGCGCTCCACAGGGGCCAACGGCGCGCTCCACTGCGGCTGGGCGCACAGGACCAGCGCCGCACCAAGACCTGTCAGCGCACAAAGGGTTCGGCTTGCGACCATCATCTGATCTCGCGAGCGTTAGCGAAGCGATCGTTCTGATCATCTGATCGTCCATCCTCCTTCAACAGCACCTTCAGCTTGTTGTACATGAAGCTCACCACGAGCAGCAGGATGCCCAGGCAGATGAACGCCGCCACTTTGCCACCTTCACTGATGCCGCTGATGTCGTAGACGAAGAGTTTCACCAGGGTGATCCCGAACAGCGAGAGCGCGATGATGCGCACCGTGCGCTGGCGTGTGCGCATACCGTACCACATCAGCACGAAGGAGCCCAGGCCCCAGAGGATCGGATACCCGGCTTTGCGCAACGAGTACATCGCGTCGAGCAGCATGGTCCGCGGATCGACGCCCTCGGCCCACATGCCCTCCACCGCGTCGTTGGTGGCAGGTGCAGCGAAGGCGAGCATCGCATGATCCAGCTCCTGGCTGGCGAAGAAGACGAGGTACGCGCAGATGCACCAGAGATAGGCGTTCCATCCGGCGGAAGGTCGCGGGATCAGCTTGCGAGCGGCCATGGCGACGCACACCAGCGCCGCGCAGGCGGCCGCGAAGGAGGCGTAGTGGAACAGCGCGTACCCGGCACCACCGTTGCCTGTGCGCACATCGAGCAACGCATGGATACTGCCGTGGTAGAATCCGGTGATCCGATGGAGCAAGGCGAAGGCGAGCAGCAACAGGACCGCGACGCGCACGCCGTTATGGGCGGTGCGGGTGAGCAGATGGATGGCCACGAGTGCCGCCAACGTATAGGTGGAGAGCGCCATCATCACCACCTGCTGGTTGTAGACGTATCCGAGCTGGTGAGCGATCTCCAGGAAGTTGACCAGGAAGAGCACGATGGTCCCGAGGATGAATGCGATGGTGCGCAACATCGCCGGGGAAAGACCCGGCACCACATCCCGATCGGCGGGGAGCTTTTCACAGAGCTTGCCATAGAGGAGCAGCGCCGCCGCCGCCACGGTCCCGGTGATCCAGGCCTGGTTCAGCAGCGGGGTCAGGCGCGCCAACGGCTCGGCACCATAGTGCTTGGAGAAGTCCATGAGCAGGCTGATGAGCATGAGCATGCCCACCAGCATGCTCGCGCGTTCCACGAGGCGGATACCGGCGCGCTGGGAGAACCAGAGCATCAGCGCGCATTCGGCCGCCCAGAACAGCGTGATGTGGTTGCCGTGGAGCTGCAGGGGACCGGCAAGACTGAGGAAGGTGAGCACAAGCCCGATGAGCAGGTAGACCAAGTGCTTCGGAGCGTTGGCGCGGCGGTGGAACATCCACGCGAACACGAGGTGGAACGCCGCGAGCGCGATGACGAACAGGCCATCGAGCGAGGGTTTCACGTTCTGCAGGATGGAAAGTCCCGCGGCGAAATACACGGCCGTGTTCGCGAGCAGCAACGAGAAGTCCAGCGCCACGAACTGCGAGCCGTGTTTCAGGTTGTAGCGCAGGTTCATGATGAAGAACACGAGGAAGAACGCCGTGGCGAAACCCATCGCTAGCCAGACCGGTCTGGGATCCATGTCCAGGAAGCGCATGCTCAACCAGCCCCCGAATATGATCGAAGTGAGCAGGAACGCGATCACGTTGATCAGGTGCCACTTCTTGTAATTGGCCAGCACCAGCATGCCGGTATTCAAGATCAGCAGGTAGCTGAAGAGCACCTTGTAGTTTCCGTCTCCGCTGCTGGCGAGGAATGGTGCCGCGAACCCTCCGAGCAGGGCGATCACGGCCAGTTCGCGACGATCGAAGACCAGCGTGAGCAGAACGCCCAGCCCGGTGATCCCGAGCATGACCAGGAAGGCGGGCGTCTGTGGGATGATCTCGTAGACACGGTAGGCGAAGGCGATGCTGAAGTACAGCACCGCGAGGCCGCCACCGACGAGAACGGAACTGAAGGCCCGGAATTTCTCGCGCAAGCGGTGCCCGAGGAAAATGAGCAGGCCCCCGCTACCGATGCCGATGAGGGTGCGGGCGGGTTTGCTGATGTACCCCTGGTCGATCGCCCAGTTCATCAAGAAGCCCAGGCCGAGCACCAGGATGGCGATGCCGATCTTGTTGATCAGGTTCTCACCGATGAACTTCTCCAGGTCCGGGTTGCGGTCGAGGAACGATGGCTTCGGTGACGGTGGTGGTCGCGGCGGCGGCGGAGCGATGACCACTCGTTCTGGAACAGCGGTCGGCTTCGCGGATGCGGCGGCCTGCTGTTCGCGCAACTCTTCGCGAAGGCCGTGCAGCGGATCCGCCGGTCGTGGTGGCACCATGGTCGGCGGCGGGTCGGTGATGACCGGAGGTGCCACAGGTGCGGGTACCGGAATGACGGGGGGCGGTTGCACGACCACCGGTGGTGCGACCGGCGTAGGTGGTGGTGGCGGGACGGGTGGTGCGACCACCGGCGTCACAGGAGGGGTTGCGGCAGATGGCGCTTCTTTCACCGGCGGTGCCGCACCGGCGGGGCGATACGCCATGGCCTTCATCAGCTCCTGCATCTGCAGGCGCATCAGCCGGACCTCCTCCTTCAGCCCGCTCATCCGGCTGATGTTCATGACCAGCAGCACGAGCAGCGCGATGGGGATCAGTACGGCGAGCAGGATGAGGAAGCCTTCCATGTGTCGCATCCCGACGTGTCGGGGCCGTGAAGATGCGGCACAGCGACGGAAGTGGACGGCCGGCTGGTGCGCGCATAGGTCGCGTCAGCGACCCATCTGCGTCATCTGCGCTATCTGCGGATGATATGAACTACGCCGCGCGGAGCTTGCGGAGCGCCTTCTCTACGCGCTTCTTCTTCGCTTCGTTGGGCAGCTCGGGCAGCCGGGCCTCCAGGATCTGGCGCATGTTGTTCACGTCCTGCGGGAAGACGATCGCCGCGACCAGTTCAGCGTACATGGGGAACTGGTTCACCGGTGCGGTGCGCAATTGTTCGAGCAGCAGTGGCATGGCTGTGCGCGCGAAGCGTTCCTGGGCGGCGAGCTTGGCCAGGGTCTTCACGGCGTGATCGCGGGTGATCACCGTTCCGCGGTCCACGGCGGCCATGATCTGGGGCAGGATCATGAACACGGCGTCCGGCTTGATCGTCGCGATGCCATCGATGGCGCACATGGCCCCCCACACCAGGCGGTTGTCGGGGTTGGCTAGCAGGTTCTTGAATTGGGCGATGAAGGGTGCGATCAGCTCCGGCGCGCGGTAGCCCACTTCGTACAGGACCTTCAGGGCGTCGCTCTTCAGCGCTTTGTCCTTGCCGTTGAGCACATCCACCAGTTCGCGGATCGCGGGGATGTTCTTCTCCGCTGCGATGGATTCGGCCAGGGCGATGTTCGGCAGTTCATCGACGCGGCCGAGGGAAGTGGCGAGTTGTGCGAGAGCGCTCATTGGGAGCGGCCCATTGAATCGGGCCGTGGGCCCGCTCATACGGTCGGTCACTGCTTTGGGTTTCGAGAGCGCAGCGACCAGTAATTGCGAGCAAAGCGAAGCAATCGGTAATCACGAGCGAAGCGAGCCGCTACTTCTTCCGTGCGACCTTCTTGGTTGGCTGTTTCCCCGGCGCGGCCTTCTTGGCCCCTGACTTTCCAGCCGCCTTGGCCGTCTTCTTCGGCAAGTCGTTCACGTATGCGAGCGAAAGCTTGATCCATTTGTCGAGCGCGGCCTTCGTACCCACCGCATCGGCATCCACGAAGAGAAAGCCCTTCATGCTCTTGTGCCCGAACGTCATCGGTTTGGCACCGGGCCACTTCAGTATCTCTTCGTGTCGTTCGCCATCGAAGCGCGCCATGAAGTCGCCCTTGTTCGTGATGCCCACGCTCATGTTGCCGTGTACCATGAAGGCCACACCACCGAACATCTTCTTGTGCTCGGGTTTCGCGCCTTGCGCTTTCAGTGCTTCGGCGATGCGTTGTTCAAAAAGGGGATCGTGTGCCATGATCTGTGAAGGTTGTCATGGCGGGCTTGACCCGCCATCGCGAAGATCACTTCTTCGGCTCGTACCGCGTGGTGTTTGGGTGGAAGGTGCGCCAGCTATGCCAGAACTCCTGGTAGGATGGAATGCGAAGGCTGTCAAGAACACGGGCTTCTTCTTGGGTCTGTGGGGATAGCGGGTCTACGCCGCTCCCATGGCACGAAAAGCGTTCGTTACCTGCCGCAAGCCGCACATGAAATGATCGAGGTTCATGAACATAGAAGCGAGCCTGGAGGGAATCCACCCGTTCGCCACGAGCTTGTCGAGCCCAAAGAGAGTCGAGTTTTTCAATGTCTTCAGCTCTGGCAGCCCGTTCGTAAGAAACGATCTCTATCCAATCACCGCCAAGGGTGTCGAAAACAAGCCAGTCACTTTGCAGATCGTTCCAGTCGTAGGCCCGCGCCTGTCCGTTGTGAACCACACCCAAAACCCAGCTCTTGGGCTGCCAACTCTCCGGGTCGCGGTATTCCAAACCGCTTTCGATCGTGCCATCATCGAAGCCCTTGAGCCCCGCATACTGTTCTGAGAAGTTCGGATCTGGTTGGAAGACAAGACCTGCGGGATGAAGTGCACTGAACTCGCCGAGCGTCAATTGCTCGCTCGGTACTTCTTCGAGTCGTTGTCCTTTCAAAGGCCCTTCAATACACTCGCCGGTCACCTGCCGCCACCAGCTGCCCGTGCGGCTGTCCTCGAACATCGCGTTGAAATGGTCCATACCCACCAAACGGAACGTCTCCGGCTGGCCATTCACTTCGGGCTTCCACGCACGGCCCGTGCGGCACACGGTGCAATAGGTGACCATCACCGGCTCTCCTCCGATCGTGTCCAGCACTTGGTGGTGATAGCCGATCAGCTCGATGGGATAGGCCCGCGCATCGCCGTAGCGCTCAACAACGATGGCCAGATGGTTCGCCACACTATCCGGCATTGCTCCCCTCTCCCCCGGAGAGGGGACGGGGGTGAGGGTCTTCTCCTTCGGCGGGTAGAACATCTTGTCCGCCATGAACTTGAAGTTGAACATATAGAACACTAGAACCGCGAACGCCGTGGGCAAGAGGATGCCGATGCGTTTCCACAGGTTGCCGTGCTTCATGTAGTGGATGAACGGCCCGATGAGCAATGCGAGACCGATCAGGCGCACCCACCAGATGTTGGTATGGAGCCAATAGGCGATGTGTACTTGTCGCAGGTCGGTCGCCACGTCCTCCTGACTGCCGGGGAAGGGCATGATGTAGTAGACCCGCAGAAACTCGGGCACGATGAGCAGAACGACGCCGAGGAGGAAGAGCAGCACGCGCATATGTTTCATCCCGCTGTGTGGCGGGGACGTAAAGATGCTCCTTGCCGTTCCCGAAACCGCGACGGCGCCCAGCGCCGGGCACCGCGGTATCCGGGAGCTGGCAAGGTGGCCTAGAGCCGGGTCATGGTAGCGTGCAACGGCCTCCGCGAACGCGCCGTCACTTCCCGTGTCCGGAACGGTTCTTCCAGCGTTTCCGGAGAGGTGATCCGTCCGAGTGCGAGGATGCAGAACACTTCCTCGTGCGCCGGATCAAGCCCGAGCTCCTCTTGTGCGCGGCCATGATCGAAGCCGCCCATCAAGTGGCCGAAGATGCCCATACTTGTGGCCTGCGTCAGCAGTTGCGCGTTGGCCAGGCCGAGGTCGTGCAGGCGGCTGTGGTTGGGATGCCCGTTGCGTTCCAGGGTGGTCATCACCGAGCAGACAACCAGTGCCGCGGCGTTCTTCGCCCATGGCTGGTTGCCGGTGTTCAGCAGGCTCCACAGGTGATCGAATGCTCCCGTTCCGCGCAGCGCATAGCGATATCGCCATGGCTGCTCGTTCATCGCGCTCGGTGCCCAGGCGGCCGCCTCGAACAAGGTCATCAGCTGCTCCTCCGAGAGCGGCTCGTGACTGAAGGCCCGTGCGCTGAACCGCTCCCGGATCACCGGTAGCACATCGTGGTCGGTGCGCGCCTTCTTGATCACGCGCGCGTCTGTTCGGGTGTCGGTCGTCATGAATTCACTTCCATGGGAACTTCCATCAGCAGTACTTCGGCACCGTCGCTGTCGGCCTGGATGTCGAGCGTTGTGGTCTGCTCAACACCGAGCCCGTCGCGTTGGTTCAGGGCGATGCCATTCACGGTGACGTCCCCTTTGATGACGAAGACATACACACCATTACGCTGGTCCTTCAGTGCGTAGCTTGTGCGGAAACCCTTGTCGAAGGTGCCGAGGTGGAACCAGGCGTTCTGGTGGATCCAGACACCCTCATCCTCGGCTTTGGGCGAAAGGATCTGCTGCAGGCGGTTGTGGCGCTTGCTGGCGTCGAGGGTGACCTGATCGTAGCGGGGTTGAACGCCGCGCTTGTCCGGGAACACCCAGATCTGGAGGAACTTCACGTGCGCGTCCTTGTTGCGGTTGTATTCGCTGTGGCGGATGCCCGTGCCGGCGCTCATCACCTGCACGTCCCCGTGGCGGATGACGGCAATGTTACCCATGCTGTCCTTGTGCTCCAGATCGCCTTCCAGGGGGATGGAGATGATCTCCATGTTGTCGTGCGGATGCGTGCCGAAGCCCATGCCGGGGGCCACGGAGTCGTCGTTCAGGACACGCAACACGCCGAAGTGCATGCGCTGCGGATCGTAGTAGTTGGCGAAGCTGAAGGTGTGATGGCTGTTCAACCAGCCATGATCGGCGTGGCCGCGGCTGGCGGCTTTGTGCAGGACGGTGTTGGCCATGATGCGTGGGTTTTCGGTGGGGAGGTGGTTGAAGCCGGTCGTTCGGGTAGCGGGACCATCTTCTTGGTTCGGGGAAGCGAGCACCGCCCCGGTCAACGTTGAGGCCCCGGCCCCGAGCAGGCCCGTGCGGAGGAAGTCCTTGCGGTCCATGTGCTTGGCTTTCAGTGGGCACAAAGGTCTGGGCACCTCAAGCCCTCCGCCATTGAACTGGTTCATTGGCCGTATTGCCCACCAGCGGACCACCCTTTGAACCGACTTATGAACAATGGTGATCGCTACGGTTATCTTTGCCGACCTCTTCACCATGGCAAAAACAACCACCCCTGCCGTAAGCGACCTGAACGAACTGACCCTGATGGACGAGAAGGCCACGCGCCAATTCGTGCTGAAGGTCGGCGACCAGCGCGCCCGCATCGAGTATGACCATCAGGGAGACCGCATCTTCCTGACGCGTACCGATGTTCCCAAGCAATTGGCCACCGGCGATGCCCACCGTGTGCTCACGGAGAAGACGCTGACCCACGTGGAGGCCAGCAAGCTGAAGCTGATCCCGCTCTGCCCGAAGGTGAAGGACTACCTGCGGCAGAACCCGTCCTGGCAGCGCCTGCTACTGAAGGGCGTACAGCTCCGCTGAGCGAGCAGGCCTGCATACAGAAGGAGCGCGATGACGGCAACAAGCCCGGCATCGCGCTCCTTCGCTTTTGGTGCCTCCCCAAGAGAGGTTATTCAGCCGCCATATCCTCCAGATAGCAGCACTGGCTCGTCAGCCCGAGCTTCAGTTGCATGCCCTCCCAGTCCAGCCCATCGTACTTCTTGTCGGACAGCGCGGTACCACGGTCATCCCAGCGATGCCATACGCCGATCTTGCGGCCGTCCACGTAGCGGCCTTCGGCCCGAAGGGTCCCAGCGTCATCGTAGTAGCGGAAATCGCCATGAGGCATGGTCGCGGCCTCGTCCTTGAACATGCCGGTCATCAGGGTGAAGCCATGCGGGGTCTGCACCCGGACGGAGTAGCCGTGCTGAACCGGGGTGATGGTGCGCACATATCGGGCCTCCTTCCTGCGCGCGCAGGGCTCGAAACGATCATTCACCACATCGATGCGGGACTCCGCGTGCATAGCGGACAGCGTGGGCTGTTTGCGTAGCAGGTCGAAGAGTTCTTTGTCCACCAAGGGCACTTCGCTACACTGGGCACGTAGTGCAACCGGAGCAAGGAGGAGCGCAGTCGCCTGTAGAAGATGTTGGAGCGTCATGGTGAACCGGGTTTTCACCGGCAAAGATGCGCGTCGTTTCGACGAATGGTGAAAATATTTCGACGAATTTGTTGACAAGCGGTGGAGGAGACGAGGCTTCGCAGGTCTCAAAGCCCAATTCCAGAAGCTGCCAGAGCGGCGTTTTCGCTCACCGACAGGGGCTATTTTCGCCGCCCTTCCATGGAGGGAGCCTTTGCAGGTCCTTCTTGAGCCTGAGCATCATGAGCGTTCGTGTCCGTTTCGCACCCAGCCCCACCGGTCCCTTACACATGGGCGGTGTCCGTACCGCACTTTACAACTTCCTCTTCGCCCGGAAACACGGTGGACAGTTCCTTTTGCGCATCGAGGACACTGATCAGACGCGCTATGTGCCCGGCGCTGAACAATACATCAAGGAGAGCTTGGAGTGGTGCGGACTGGTACCCGACGAAAGTCCATGGGTGGGTGGCCCGCACGGACCGTACCGGCAGAGCGACCGGAAAGACCTGTACAAGGGCTACGCGGAGGAGCTGATCACCAAGGACAAGGCGTACTATGCCTTTGACACGCCCGAGGAGCTGGAGGCCATGCGCGCTCGGCTACAAGCCGCTGGCGTGGCGGCCCCGGCCTACAACGCGGTGACGCGCGAGCACATGAAGAATTCGCTCACCCTGAGCGCGGATGAGGTCAAGGAGCGCCTTGCACGCGGCGACCAGTATGTGGTGCGCTTGAAGGTACCCCGTCACGCCGAAGTGCGGTTCGAGGACATCATCCGGGGTTGGGTGGTGGTGCACAGCGCCAACATCGACGACAAGGTGCTGTTCAAGAGCGACGGCATGCCCACCTATCACCTGGCCAATATCGTTGATGACCACCTGATGCGCATTACGCATGTGATCCGCGGCGAGGAGTGGCTGCCCAGCGCGCCATTGCATGTGCTCATCTATGAGGCCTTCGGCTGGGAGCGTCCGGCCTTCGCCCATCTGCCGCTGATACTGAAGCCCGATGGGAACGGGAAACTCAGCAAGCGCGATGGAGACAGACTGGGATTCCCGGTGTTCTCTCTGGATTGGATCGACCCGGTGAGCAAGGAGAAGAGCAGCGGTTATCGGGAAAAGGGATACTACCCGGAAGCTTTCATCAATATGCTGGCCCTACTGGGATGGAACCCCGGGACCGACCAGGAGATCATGAGCTTGGAAGAACTCACGCGCTTGTTCGATCTCGAAAGGGTCCACAAGGGCGGAGCCAAGTTCGATCCGGAGAAGACCAAGTGGTTCAACCAGCAGTACCTGCGCATGCGGCCCGATGCGGAGCTCGGTGCGAAGTTGCTCGAACGCTTGAAGGAAAAGGGCATCACGACGACGCTGGAACGTGCGACCCATGCGGCAGCCCTGCTGAAGGAGCGCGCCACCTTCGTTGAGGACATGTTGGAAGGGGTCTACCTCTTCACCAAGGGCTCCCCGCTCAGCGGCAACGCAGCGGCGAACGAGGAGCTGAAAAAGCGGTGGAAGCCTGAAACGGCCCCCGCCATCGAAGCTTATTTGACGGCATTAGCGGCGTTACCGGTCTTCGCTCCGGGGAGCCTGGAAGCGGAGTTCAACACCGTGCTACAGGAGAAAGGAATGAAAGTGGGCCAGGTGATGCCGGTATACCGTCTGTTCGTGGCCGGGCGCATGCAGGGTCCGGGCATGTTCGATGTGAGCGCTTTGCTGGGAAAAGAGGAAGTGATCGCCCGATTGAAGGCCGGTCTCGAACTGTGCGCATCATGGGAATGATCGAAGTGAATGGCATCCGGGCCTTCGGATATCACGGATGTCTGCCCGAGGAGGCCCGTATCGGTGGTCATTATCGCGTCGATGTACGCGTGGAGGGGGATTTCACGGAGGCCGAGAACAGCGATGATCTTCGGGATACCATCGACTACGGTCGCGTGACCGCCATCGTACTGGAGGAAATGGCCATCCGCAGCGCGCTCATCGAGCACGTGGCCCGCCGTCTCCTGAACCATCTGAAGGCGACCTGGCCCGGGGAGTTCCGCTGGCAGGTCCGCCTTACCAAGGAACATCCGCCGGTTGGGGGGGCCGTGGCCCAAGTGGTTTACGAGATCGAGGGGAGGGGCTGATGAGGCTGGTGCGGTCGCTGAACAGGGGGCTGCCATCCGACTGCCCTTCCACCTATCTTCGCCGCCCACTCAAGCGGTCACGTGGCCGAGTGGCTAGGCTCAGCTCTGCAAAAGCTGCTACAGCGGTTCGACTCCGCTCGTGACCTCTCCGGATCCCTCGCCTCAGGCGGGGGATCTTCGCGTTCATGCGGTTACTTTGCCCATACCGATCGCGTTCTGAGCGCGTTCATACCGGTGCCCCTTACCCGCCCCGAATGCAAACAGTCCGCACCCTCGTCTACATACTGGCCTTTTTGGTGTGCTCAATGTCCGCGGTCGCACAGCCCGCCATCGGACACTGGAGGGATCATTTCGCCTACCTGAGCACGGTTGCCGTTGTGGAAGGCGGCGGGGCGGCCTATTGCGCGACCCGCAACGGCGTTTTCAAGTTCGACCCCGCCACGAACGAAACAACGCGCATCAACAAGGTGAACGCCCTGAGCGACGTGGACGTAAGCGCCCTGGGTTGGAACTCGGCGCTGGGCGCCTTGGTGGTCGGTTATGGCAACGGCAATGTCGATGTGGTCTTCGGCGAGTCCAGTGTGAACCTCAGTGACATCCAGCGCAGCGGGATCATTGGCGACAAACGCGTCTACGGCATCACATGCGAGGGCGACCGGGCGTATCTCAGCTGTGGCTTCGGCATCGTTGTGATGGACCTGGTGCGAAGGGAGGTGAAAGACACATGGATCATTTTCCCGAACGCTGCGCAACACCGTGTGAACACGCTGACATTCCATGAGGATTCGATCTACGCGGCCACGGAACTGGGAGTTTTCAGCGCCTGGCGCCAGGATGCGAACCTGGCGGCCTTCACCAGCTGGCACCAGCGCGCCGACCTGCCCCAGGCCAATGGTTTTTTCTCCGATGCCGAATCATTCGGAGGCAGATTGTTCGTGAACTGGTCGGCGGCACCACCGAGCACGGCCGAAACCGACACGATCTACTACTGGGACGGCGGGTGGCAAAGGTTGACTGATGCGTACGGACGCGATGTGAGAGGCATGAGCGTTTCTCCGGACGGCCAGCGGCTTGTCATCGGTCACACGTTCGAGGCCCGTCAATACAACAGCGCGCTCGAGCGCGTTTTCCAAGCGAACACGGTGAACGGGAAGTACTTCCTCGTGACTACTGTGGCCGGGGCTTCCAATGGAGGAGTGTGGGTGGCCACGGGCGACCGGAGCCTGGTGCGTTGCGATGGCCAGGATGCGGGGCTCGAAGCGGCGCCGAACGGACCGAGGTCGAGCGGTGCCGTCAAACTGGATGTTCAGAACGGCCTGCTCATGGTGGCCAGCGGGTCGGTGAGCGGAACCTGGACGAGCACCTTCAATCACCAAGGGGTGCATCTGTTCAAAGATGGGACGTGGCGCACGGTGCAGGAGGCCGACGACCCGCTGATGATGGGCGTGAACAACCTCGGGGGTGGCGCCGTGGATCCCATGGCCGTTGCCGTGGATCCCGAAGATCCCGGCCATGCTTACACCGGAAGCTGGGATGAAGGCGTGCTGGAATGGCGCAACGGTGTAGTACAGGCCATCTGGAACGCTACGAACAGCTCGTTGGGCACGAACGGAAATCCCGCTGATGGGGTCGTTGACGTGGGAGGGTTGGATTTTGATGAGGACGGCAATCTCTGGGTTTCGAACGCCTACACACAGAACGTGGTGAGTGTGCGCAAGCGGGATGGAACCTGGAGATCCTTTGATCCCGGCAACGTGCTGGGGGGGGGGGATCTGGTAGCTGACATCACCGCCATGGAGAACGGGCAGAAGTGGCTGGTGCGCCCGCGGACCGCCGGGATCCTCGTGTTCAATGACGGAGGGACGATCGATGAGACGGGAGACGATCAGTTCAAATTGCTGACCACCTTCGAGAACCAGGGAAAGCTCCCCACCCTGGACGTTTTCGCCATCGCCGAGGATCAGGATGGTGAGGTCTGGGTAGGTACGGGGAAGGGCATCGCGGTCTTTTACAACCCGGAGGCCATCTTCAGCGACGAGAATTTCGATTGTCAGCAGATACTCATCGAGCAGGATGGCAATATCCAGATCCTCCTGGAGACCGAAGTGGTCAGCGCGGTCGTAGTGGATGGCGGCAATCGGAAATGGCTCGGCACGCAAAGCAGCGGTGCCTTCCTGGTAAGCCCAGACGGGACGGAACAACTGGCGCATTTCACAAAGGAGAACAGCCCTTTGCCCAGCAATAACGTGACGAGCATCGCCATCGATGGCGTGACCGGCGAGGTGTTCATCGCCACCGATCAAGGCATCGTCAGCTACAGAGGGGAAGCGACGGAAGGCGGCAGGGAAGCTTCATGTGCGACGGTATTCCCCAATCCGGTCCGTGAAGCCTATCAAGGACCGGTCGCGATCACGGGCCTCATCGCGGACAGTGACGTGCGGATCACGGATATGGCGGGCAACCTGGTGTACCGCACCGTGTCCAATGGCGGCCAGGCCGTATGGCCGGCTACCGACCTGAGCGGACAGCGGGTGAGCACAGGGGTGTATCTCGTGCTCGCATCCGACCCCACCGGTACGTTGCATTGCAACACGAAGGTGATGGTGGTACGCTGAGCGGCCCCAACGATCCCGCATGTCACCAGCGCATCCTGATCGACGCGGGGTCACAGGTCCCCAAGCGACCCGGGCGATCGTCCTGCGTACGGTAAAGTACTCGGACAGAAGCGTGGTGCTGCGCGCCTATACGGAGCGCTTCGGCCTGCGTGCCTACATCGTTCGGACGGGCGGGAAAGACACTTCCCGACAGGCCGCGCTGCAACCGCTTTCACGCGTGGAGCTCGTGGCTCCCGAAGCAGGAGAACACCGCATGCGCACGGTGCGTGACCTGCGGATCGATCGGCCCTATACACGCGTTCAGCAGGAACCCCGTCGGGGGGTGTTGTTGCTTTTCGCACAGGAGGTGCTCGATCGCACCTTGCGTGAAGAGGCGGCCGACCCCCGGCTATTCGACTTCGTTCTGGAAACGCTCGAGTCATTGGATACGGACCCCGATACGGCACACCAACCACTGCTCATGCTTGTCGGCCTGGCGAAGCGCCTGGGTTTCTTCCCCGAACCACCTCAGGAAGGGGAGGACCGGTTCGATCTACGTGAAGGATATTTCTTCCGAGGAGAGGCACCTCATGAGTTCTGCATGGAGCCGGCCTCGGCGGCCTTGTTCGCACAGTTGATCACGCAGGTAGAGGATCGCGTACAGGAAGGGCGGCTCCACGGGTCTTCCGCAGCGGTCCGTCGGTGCACGATGGACGACTTGCTCCTCTATTTCCGGTTGCACGTCGAGGGGTTCGGAGAGCTGCGTTCCCTGGATGTGTTGCGCACCGTACTGGACTGATCGGGCGGCTAACTTGCCCGCCTCAGCCCGCCCATGAACCGCCTCAGCTTGATCACAGCGTTCGCTCTGATGAGTGCCTGCGGCGACTTCCCGACACCCATGCCCACCGAACAACCCCGGCCGCCCCAGGCCAAGAAGGTCCCCCACGAAATGGCCGAGCACGGCCACATTCGCAACGATGAGTACTTCTGGATGCGCTTGAGCGAGGAGCAGAGGCAGACCCCGACGCCGGACGCGCACACCCAGGAGGTGATCGCGCATCTGAACGCGGAGAACACCTATGCCGACAGCCTGCTCGCCCCCGTGAAGGATCTGCGCGAAACGCTCTTCAAGGAGATGAAGGGGCGTATCAAGGAAGAGGATCTGAGCGTGCCTTACCGCGAGAACGGGTACTGGTACAATCACCGGTTCGAACAAGGAAAGGAGTACGCCGTGCACATGCGCGGAAAGGCGAACGCGGATGGTAGCCTGCCGGCGAAGCTGGAGGACATCATCGACGAGAATGTGATGGCTGCAGGGCACGACTATTTCGATCTGGGAGACTTCGAGATCAGTCCGAACAACGACCTGTGCGCTTACAGTGTGGACACGGTGAGCCGGCGTCTCTACACCATCCGCTTCCGTGACCTGTCCACAGGAACGGAACTGCCGGACATCATCACCAATACGAGCGGCGGCGGCGCCTGGGCGGACGACAAGACCTTCTACTACAGCCGCAAGGACAAGACCCTGCGCAACTACAAGATCTTCCGCCACACGCTCGGCACCGACGAGAAGAGCGATGTGGAAGTGTATCACGAGAAGGACGGTGCTTTCAGCTGTGATGTGTACCGGGACCGCAGCAACGCGTTCGTGATGATCACCACGGGCAGCACCCTCAGCACCGAGGAGTGGTACCTGCCCGTCAGTGAGCCCAAGGGTAAGTTCACCGTGGTCTTGCCGCGCGAAGAGGAACACGAATACAGCGTTCAGCACGCGAACGGCGAGTTCTTCATCCTCACCAACTGGAAGGCGACGAATTTCCGGTTCATGAAATGCCCGGTGAAGAACACGTCCAAAGAGGCGTGGACCGAGGTGGTGCCGCATCGCGAGGATGTACTGCTCGAGGATGTGGATCTGTTCAAGGACCACATGGTCTTCAGCGAACGCAGGGATGGATTGACGCACCTGCGTGTGCGGAAGCTGAGCACTGGGGAGGAACATCCCATCCTCTTCAATGATCCTGCTTACGTAGCATCCACAGGTATCAACCCGGAATTCGACAGCGACAAGCTGCGCTATGGGTACACCAGCCTGACCACTCCGAACGGTGTTTACGAGCACGACCTCAACACGAAGGAGGACAGGCTGCTCAAACAGCAGGAGGTTGTGGGCACGTTCAACGCTGCCGACTATTTGAGCGAACGGGTATGGGCGCCTGCGCGTGACGGGAAGCGCGTGCCAGTGAGCATCGTCTATCGGAAGGGCACGCGCATTGACGG
Source organism: uncultured Chryseobacterium sp. (assembly GCA_964649165.1). Classification (GTDB taxonomy): domain Bacteria; phylum Bacteroidota; class Bacteroidia; order Flavobacteriales_F; family PHOS-HE28; genus PHOS-HE28. Next base: position 35,538 of record CAZYPC010000001.1, on the reverse strand, counting down.
CACGTCACCGCTGCTCCTGTACGGATACGGATCCTACGGCTACAGCATGGACCCGACCTTCAGCAGTGCGCGGCTCTCCCTGCTCGATCGGGGTTTCGTCTATGCCCTCGCCCACATCCGGGGCGGCGAAGAGCTGGGTCGTGCCTGGTACGACAACGGCAAGATGGAGCATAAGATGAACACCTTCACGGACTTCATCGACTGCGCCGAGTTCCTCCTGAAGAACAAATACGCGGACCCGGAGCGCTTGTACTGCATGGGTGGTAGCGCCGGGGGCCTGCTCGTCGGCGCGGTCACCAACATGCGACCCGATCTGTGGAACGGCGTGGTGGCTGAAGTGCCTTTCGTGGACGTGGTGACCACCATGCTCGACGACAGCATCCCGCTCACCACGGGGGAGTTCGATGAGTGGGGCGATCCCAAGGAGAAGGAGGCGTACGAGCGCATGCTCTCTTATTCACCCTACGACAATGTGAAGGACGCCGAGTATCCCGCGATGCTGGTACTGACCGGATTCCACGATAGTCAGGTACAGTATTGGGAGCCGGCCAAGTGGGTGCAACGCCTGCGCGAACACCAGAAGTCCGCCGATCCGATCATTCTCAAAACGAACATGGAGGCCGGCCACGGCGGGGCCAGCGGGCGTTTCGAACGGTTGAAGGAGGTGGCGCTGATCTACGCGTTCCTTGTTGAGCGCGCAGGCCTGCTGTCCGGTCACTGAAGATGTTCGTGGTCTGGCCATACCTGACCTGGCTGGCCGATCTGCTCCAGGCACTGTTCGTCCTGTCGATCCCGCTTTTGGCTGCCTGGAGAACCATCCGACGCGAGCGTTCAGAGGCATGGAACAAGATGCTCGTGTCCTGTGCGTGGCTCGCGGTCGTCGGAGCAGGTATGGGGCTGCTCGCATGGTTGGCGAACACACTGGCATATGACCATCAGCATACCCGTTCTCTTTGGTTCTGGGCCCGGCCGTTGTTTCTCACTTTGCCCATCGTTTTGCTGCTCATCAAGCCGCTGCGTCGTTCGTGGTGGTGGGCCTGGGCCATGGCGATCGTGCTCGCGGATCCGTTCGGCCTGTTCGAACGGATCGTCATCATCGTTACCTCATGGCACCGGGACTACTTGCCATCAAGTTGGACACTTTTCCGTCCGTGGTATTACTTGATCCTTCCGGGGAGCCTTCTGCTGAGTCCGTTGATCATGCTATGGGCACAGCGCCGCGAGCGCCGAGCGAAAACACACGGAACTTGAAGAAGGACGATCGCGGAAGTGTCGCCTCAGGAGGCGATGCTCTCCACATGCATGATCTCCTCCGGGCGGAGGTTGATCACGCTCACCGGCTTGTTCGGGTCACGCTGCAGGCGCTCATAATCACCGATGCTGGCGAAGAAGAGGGAGCGTTTCTCCAAGCCTTCGACCTCCCAGATCACGCCGAAAACCTCTTTGCCGCTGCGCAATTTGAAGCGGCAGTGCTTGTGGGCGAACGGACGGATGCGCGTGAGTTCCATGGCTGGTGATCGACGTGAAAGCCGTCTTGCTGACCACCGCAAAGTAGCCGACGACCGGGTCGTTCGGCTCGTCGAATTATCAACAATGCACGATGGTCCTCTCAGTGAACGCGATCATCGTCCGGACTATTGCCTGAACTTCAACGGGAAGCCCGTTGCTGTTCAAGCTAGACGTTATGTGAACAAGCGCGGCCGATCGAGCGGAGAACAGGAAGTGCATCAGCTCTTCTGCACGGCCACCTTGATCTTCTTGCCCACCTTCAGGTGTTCAAGGTCGTCCGCGTTGTTGATCCGTTTGATCTCCTCCACCGACGCACCGGGATAGCGCTGAGCTATGCCCCACAGAGTGTCGCCGGGTTGCACGGTATGGAAGATGATCTCCGTCGCGCTGTTCGCTCCGTTCTTCTGCTCACTGGAACTCTGGTCGGAGGAGGAGGCGTTCGTCCCCTTGCTCACGATGAGCTTCTGGCCGACGCGCACACGGTCGCTGCGCAGTTTGTTCCACGCGCGGAGGTTGCTGACGGTCACATGGTTCTTGCGCGCGATGGTGCCGAGCGATTCCCCACGCCGTACGGTGTGCGTGCGCTGTGCCGTCGCCGTGCCGCTATCGGACGACTTGCTCGTGCCCTTCGCCACCGGGGCGGGCATGTGCGTGTCGGGCAGGTAGCTGTAGCGGATGAAGTCCTCACGGTCAATGAAGTCCGCAACGAGCGTGCGTGGCAGATATAGCGTGGCGGACTGATCCACGTCGGGCACAACACCGCGTTTGTACACCGGGTTGAGGTCGAGTATCTCCTGCGCATTACCGCCGCTGATCTCGGCCAGCTTCGCCAGGTCCACGGGGTAGCACACCTGGACGGTATCCACCTCGTACGCACAGTAATTCGGAATGACCGGATAGATGTTGTGGTCGGCCGCGTGGTTGAACAGGTAGTTCACCGCGATGAAAGCGGGGACGTAGCCGCGTGTCTCCCGGGGCAGGTTATTGTACACGCTCCAGTAGTCCGTTCCCCCGGAGCGGCGGATGGCCTTGTTCACGTTGCCCGGGCCGCAGTTGTAAGCAGCGAGCGCCAGTTCCCAATTGCCGAAGATGCGATGGAGGTCCTTCAGATACAGACAGGCGGCTTCGGTGCTTTGGTACACATCGCAGCGTTCATCCACGTAGCTGTCCACTTCCAACCCGTACATCTTGCCGGTGCCGATCATGAACTGCCAGAGCCCCACGGCGGCTGCGCGCGACTTGGCTCCCGGGAAGAGGGCACTCTCCACCACGGCCAGGTACTTCAATTCCTGGGGCATTCCATGCCTGTCCAACGCCTCCTCGAAAATGGGGAAGTAGAGCTGGGCCAGGCCGAGCATGCGTGCGGCCTGCTCGCGCTTCCGCTTGGTGTACATGTCGATATAGCCCTGCACCGGCTCATTGTAGGTGAGCTTGAAGGGAGTGCGTTCATCGAGCAGGGCGAGCCGGTGGCGTACCACGTCGGGAGCGTAGCTCGGTGTATCGGTCGGGGCGAAACCGTGGGTGTTCAGGGCTTTCACGTCCGTGGTGAAAGGGTCGTTCTTCAGCCAGGGCAGGTTGCTCAGGTCGTTTATCCGGGCCAGTACCTCGTCATCACTGGGGATCGTGCTCTGGGCGAAGAGTGGACACGCAGGTCCCATGGAAAGGGCCAGGGCCAGGCAAAAGGCGAGGTGCTTCGTCATGGGCGGCGAAAAGTAGGCTTCATACGCGCGGCCTTCCGCATGGTTCTAGGGAGCGGTCCACGATCATCTGTGAATGGCGGCTTCGACGAAAGGTAACCAAGAACCCATCAGCCGGTAAACCGGACCCATGGAGCTTTCTGAATAGAGAACGTCGTCAGACGAAGAGTTGGTGCGCGAGCATGATGAGCCGCTCATCATCGAACGGCTTCGCCATCAGCTGTGTACCGAACGGCAGGCCGTTGGAGTGGGTTCCCGTTGGGATGGAAATGGCGGGCACCCCTGCGAGATTGGCCTGCACGGTAAAAATGTCCTGCAGGTACATGGCCACAGGATCATTGATCTCACCATGACCGAAAGCGGTGGTGGGGCAGGTCGGCGTCATTACCAGGTCGTAGTGCTCGAAGGCTTTCAGCGTGTTGTCGCGGATCAGACGGCGCACCCGCATGCCTTGGGCGTAGTAAGCATCGTAATAGCCCGCGCTGAGCACGAAGGTGCCGAGGAGTATGCGGCGCTTCACCTCCGCCCCGAAACCTTCCGTGCGGCTCTTGCGGTAGGTATCATCCACGCCCTGTGCCGCCTTGCTGCGGTGTCCATAACGGATACCATCAAAGCGCGCGAGATTGCTGCTGGCTTCCGCTGTGGCCAGGATGTAGTACGTGGGCACCAGGTGGTCCAGCATGGGCAGCTCGATGGGCTCAACCGAATGACCGCGCTCTTTCAGGCGCTCGATGTTGTTGAGCAGGTGTGCCTTGATCTCCGGGTCCAGACCGGGGCGCTCGATGCACTCGCGGTAATAGGCGATGTGTAGCGGTTGCCGGCCTTTCCCGGACCCCGACCTGGGGTTGTCGATCGTTGGTTGCCCGAGTGGACGCTGGCTACTCGTG
>CAZYPC010000001.1:0-31345 GCA_964649165.1 uncultured Chryseobacterium sp. | reverse complement strand
CCCCGACCTGGGGTTGTCGATCGTTGGTTGCCCGAGTGGACGCTGGCTACTCGTGTTATCCAGCGGGTCGTGTCCGGCGATGACGCGGTGAACGGCAAGCAGGTCCTCGGCGGTATGGGCCACCGGGCCGATCTGATCGAAGCTGCTGGCGAAGGCGATCAGGCCATAACGGCTCACGCGCCCGTAAGTAGGCTTGAACCCGAAGGTGCCACAGAACGAGGCGGGCTGGCGAACAGAGCCGCCGGTCTCGCTGCCCAGAGCGGCGTTGCAAATGCCCGCAGCCACGCTCGCCACGGCACCGCCACTACTTCCTCCTGGAACCTTGTTCGGATCCAATGGGTTCCCGACGTTCCCATAGGCACTGTTCTCATTGCTGCTCCCCATGGCGAACTCGTCGCAATTGGTGCGCCCGAGGATCACCGCATCGGCGGCGAGGAGCCGCTCCACCACGGTGGCGCTGTATGGGCTGACGTAGCCTTCGAGTATCCGCGATGAGGCCGACACATGATGGCCCTTGTAGCAGATGTTGTCCTTGATGCTGATGATGGCTCCGGCCAGCTCCCCGGCTGTGCCGGAGGCCAACTTGGCGTCCACCTCGGCGGCCTTGGTCAAGGCGCTCTCATCAAAGAGTTCCAGGAAGATGTTCAGTTCAGCCTGCGCTCGGGCCCTTGCGAGCGCTGCGCGGGTGAGCTCGACCACCGAGGTTGTACCTGCGGACAAAGCGTCCTTGGCCTCACGCAACGTACGCGGGGTCGACATGCCTGATAGGTGGACTACTTCTCGTCCTTGGGACCGGTGCCGTCCTTGGCATCCTTGAACTCCTTCATGCCCCGGCCCAAGCCGCGCATGAGTTCCGGGATCTTCTTACCGCCGAAGAAGAGCAGGATCACCACCGCGATGAGGATGATCTCCGTTGCGCCGAATTTGCCGCCCATGGTTCATGCGGGAGGGTCAAAAGTGCCGGACCCCTTCCGCGCGGCTAAAGTAGTCGGTTAACGGGGCGGCTAGTGCACCGATCCGCCGAACGGCGAACCATGGGCCGGTGGGGGTGCTGTGATCCGTGGTCAGTCCCTGTAGATCCACGCACCGGGGTCCACCTTTACAAGGTCGCCCGCTGCGGTGATCTTCCAGATCTCGATGTGCGCGGTGGAGCCATCCTCATCGGTCATCACAGTACCCACGTTCTGTTTGGTATCCACCTTCTGACCCTTGCTGACGCTCACTTCGCGTAGGTTGCTGTAGACCGTGCGGTAGGCGCCATGGCTCACCACCACGGCCTTGCCTGCGCCAGGGATCACGATCACGCTGCTCACCTCACCCCGGAAGATGGCGCGAACGCCCGCGCCTTTCTCACAGCTGATATCAATGCCCGCAAGGTCGATCTCGACGCCTGGGATGACCGGATGCGGCTGGCGGCCGAAGCGCCCGGTGATGGTCCCTTTCGCGACGGGCCAGGGCAGTTTGCCCTTGTTCTTCTCGAAATCACTGCCGAGTTCCTTCGCTTCCGGCGTCAGTTCCAGTTCCATCTTTGCGGAAGGCTTGGCCCCGGCGCCCGTGCTCGTACCCTTGGCCGGTCTGTTCGTTTTGCGCACTTCGGCTTCGATGGCCTTGCGGATCTCCGCAGCCAGATTATCCCGCTTGGACTTCTGTTTGCGCATCGTCTCGCGCAGCTTGTCCTCCTCCCTGCGCAGGGAAGACAGGGTGCCCTCCTGTGCGTTCCGATCGACCGTGAGCTTTTTTTTCTCGTTCAGCTGCTCGCTCAGCAGTGATACCTTTTCATTTCGGCGGCCTTTGAGGTCTTGTGCCTTGCTGCCGAGGCTTTCCTGGGTGGAGGTGATCAGTGCGGCCTGCTGTCGGCGTTGTTCCGCAAGCTGGTCAAGATAGCGGCTGCGTTGGAAGGCCTGCGAGAAACTCTCTGCAGCGAAGATGTAGCTCAGACGATCGTAGGAGTCGCGGTTCATGTAGGCATACTGCAGCATGCGTGCGTACTCCTCCTTCAGCTTCCCCAGGTCGGTCTCGAGTGAAGCGATGAGATCCTCGGTCTCACCGATCTCTTTGTCCACCCGGAACACCTCGCCGTTCATGGTGTTGATCAGCTCTTGCCGCTGGCCGATCTGGGCCTGGAGAAGCTCGAGTTGGCGCTGGGTGGCTTTCTGCTCCTTCTCCCCGGCGGCCAGTAGCGCGCTGGTGGCCTTGATCTGCTTGTCCAGCTGGTCCCGTTTCTTTTCGAGGTCCTTGCGGCTTTGGGCTGATGTAGAGAATGTCAGGAAGAACGGCAGGAGCAACAGCCAACAACGGGGTGCACCGTTGTCGGTTGTCGGTTGTCGGTTGTCTGGCATAACGATGCTGTCTGCCCTCTGGACCGACAGCCGACAACCGACAACCGATAACCACTCATTCCATCGGAACGAACTTCTCCGGTATCCTGAAATTGATCTGTAGCGGCCCATCGAGGCTGATGCGGTCCAGCTCGAATACGGCTTCGGCGTGGCGCGCGGGGTCCGACAAAGAAAGGCTGACGACGCTGGGAAGGCTGTGTCCATTCACGGTGGTTCGTGATGAATAACGCACGTCCGCTTGTTGATCATGTGCCAGGTCACTGACCAGAACGCGGGTCACGCGGAAGCTGTCGGGTTCCAGCCAATACTTGAACACGATGGCATCCTTTTTCTCCGCCTTGCGCAGCGTGCGTTCCAGCCGGCGCTCGTTCATGTCGTGATCGTTCGCGAGGGTGTCATCCACGGCGAGATCCTCGGCCGCACGGCGGAAGCGTCGTTTCTCCTTGCTGGTCAGGGTGTATTGCCCGTCCTCGCGGTCGCTCTTGTACTTGTCCGTCGGGTCGAGGCCGATGGGCATGCCGAGCAGGGCCTGTTGGAAAAGGTCGAGCTCGGGGGTGAGCCCGAATTTCCTCCGGGCCTGAGCCGTGTCACCTGTCCAGTACTTGTCGCCGAGCTTGTCCAGTACTTTGAGTGAATCCGTGGTCAGCAGCGCACGCGCCACTTCGATGCCCAACGCGGGTACGACGCTGATCCACGCGGCGCTGTCGATGGCACAGCGGATATGGGCTTTGAAGCTCTTCGACCCGGTGCTGTCCTTGAGTTCGACCCCGGCCTTGGCACTGTAATACCGTACATCGGTGATGCGATCGGAGACAAGCCGCTCCAGCAGCTTGTCAGGTCCCCGGGCGGGGATCTCCCCTCGGAAGGGGATCACTTCACGGATGGGTTTGCACGCTGCCAGGAGCGCGAGGCAGCTGAGCCCGATGGTCCGCAGGGTGCGGCTCATTCAACGAGCTTGCCTTCGGTGATCTTGCGCCCGATCAATTCGCTCGCTCCGCCCAGGTCCTTGGCCTTCTTCCACTGCTCCACCGCGCCGGTGGTGTCCCCGAGCTTGAACAGGATGTCGCCGTAGTGTTCGATCAGCACGGCTTCCTTGTCACCGCCGTTGGCGATGGCCTTCTCCTGCCAGGTCCGGGCCTCCGTGTACTTGCCCTGTTTGTAGAAGATCCACGCATAGGTATCCAGGTAGGTCGCGATACCGGGCTGCAGGTCGTTGCACTTCCGGCTCATCCGCTCGGCCTTGTCCAGCTGTTCGTCGCGTTCGCTGAGATAGTACGCGTAGTTGTTCAGCACGGTGGCGTCGTCCGGGTTGATGGCAAGCGCCTTGTCGTATGCGACATCGCTTTTCGCGAATTCCTTCGCGGCGTTGTATGCGTCCCCCAGGCTGCTCCAGAACTGGCCCTCAAGCGGCTTGTTGTCCACGACGAGATCACGCCCGCTGACCAACGCCTCTATGGCCTCGTCATGCTTTTTCAGTTGACTGGAAGCGATGCCCTTGTACAGGTAGAACTCCGGCTGTGTGGGGAAGAGCTCGGTGGCGCGCTGTGCATGCTGGTCAAGAGCGGCGTAGTCATTGAGCTGGGCGTCCAACTGCAATAAGGCCGACCAGATGGGGAAACGGTCCTGGTCGAACTCCACGGCTCTGGCGAAGGCTTCGCGGGCCGCCGCATTGTTGCCTTCACGGGTATAGAAATCACCCTCGATGCTCCAGGGCTTGCCGCTCTGCGGATGCGCCTTTTTCAGTTCCTCGATCAGTGCGTGGCTCTGCTGCACGAGGTCCGCCGGAGCATCGCCTGATGGGTGACCGCTCATCTCGTAGAAGCCCAGCAACAATTGCATCTTGGGGTCGATGTCCAGGTCGGGGTCACCGAACGCCTCCCTGAGGTGTATGAAGCCCTCCTGTGCCCGGCCGGAGTTGTAATAGAACTGGGCCAGGGAAATGCGGGTCATGCTGTCATCCGGGTCGAGCGCGAGGGCCTTCTTGTACAGATCTTCGGCCTTGGCCGTATCCCCGAGGGTCTCGTGCACCTCCGCGAGCATGCCGTAGTACTGCGTCTCTTCGGGGTGCTTCGCGATGGCGTCCATGAGCAGATCGCGTGCGGCTTCGGTCTGGCCAGCGTTGGCGAGCATGTCGTACTCGCGCATGACGAGCTCCTGGTTGCTGCCGATGCGCTTCTCCAAGTCGCGATAAACCTGCCTGGCCTCAGTTATTTTTTTCTGTTCCGCCAGGGTGCCGGCGAGCCCGAAATACACCTCGTACCGATCGGGCCACTTGGCGATGATGTCCTGATAAGCCTTGGCGGCGCCTGGCAGATCGTTGTTCTGAAGGCTCATGTCCGCCAGGAGGAAACGGTACCAGATGTTGTCCTTGTCCGTTGCCACGGCGCGCTTGGCCAGGGCGAGGGCTTCCTGCGGGGCTTGGGCCTGGTTGTAGAGCTTGGCGAGCTCGAACATGCTGGCGGCGTTCTCCGGGTCCTCCTTGAGCGTGGCCTCGAAGAGTTGAACGGCTTTGGGCAATTCGCCCTTGAGCCGGGCTTGATTGGCCTCCATGAACAGGCGCATGACCAGGGCGCGCTTGTTCTTGCCCGTGCCGCCATGCGTGGCTTCCGCACCCTCGTGGTCCCGGGGTTTTTCGGCTACGGGCTTCGCCCCTCCACAGGCCAGGAAAAGCGGCAGGGCCAGTGGCAGGAGCAGGCGGCGAGAGCGGAGCATCGAGTACAAAGATCAGCCGATCGTGCTGTCGTCGCTTACGCTGACGTCCAATGCCTGGCCTTTGACGCTAGCCCGTTCCCCGATCATGCTGTTGTCCATTACGCAGTCCTGTACACGCGTATTACCGCGAAGGATCGAATTTCTCACAACGCTGCCCGAGATGACGCTTCCCTTCTCGATGCTCACGTTCGGGCCCACCACGCTGTTGCTGATGGTGACGTCATCGCCGATGAAGCAGGGGGTAACGATCACGCTGTTCTCCGTCTTCACCTTGCTGCTTACCAGGCCCTTGTCCCCTTTCAGGAAGCCGAGCACCCGGGTGTTGGTGTCCACCATGGCGTTCTTGTTGCCGCAGTCCATCCACACGTCCACGCTGCCGGCCTTGAAGCGGGCGCCGTTGCGCTTCATGTTCTCCATGGCGTTGGTCAACTGGTACTCGCCCTTGTCCTTGATGTCGTTGTCGATGAGGTATTGCATCTCCTTGCGGAGGTACTCCCCATCGGCGAAGTAGTAGATGCCGATGATGGCCAGGTCGCTTACGAAGGTCTGCGGCTTCTCCACGAACTCGGTTATGATGCCCTTGTCGTCGAGTTTCACCACACCGAAAGGCCTCGGGTCCTCCACTTTGTTCACCCAGATCACACCGTCGCAGTCCTTGTCCAGCTTGAGCTGGGCACGGAAGAGCGTATCGGCGAAAGCCACGATGATGCGGCCGTTGAGGGCGGGTTCTGCGCACAGGATGGCGTGGGCCGTACCGAGAGCCTCCTTCTGGTAGTGGATCGTGCCTTTGCTACCGATGGCCTTTGCGATACCCACCAGCTCATCCTCCACCTTCTTGCCGAAGCTGGGGTGAACGATATAGGCCACCTCCTCCACAGGCTCGCCGGCAACAGCGGCGAGGTCCTCCACAAGGCGTTGCACGATGGGTTTTCCTGCGATGGGTAGCAGTGGCTTGGCGGTCGTATGGGTATGCGGACGCATCCGCTTGCCCATGCCCGCCATCGGGACGATGATCTTCATGCCTCTTCTTGAGTGTCACGCTGAGCCCGCCGAAGCGACTTCTGCTCTTCCGGGCTGCTGTTCAGGCCGCGAAGGTGCCTAATTCCGGCCAGTGTGGCCGAAGCCCCCGGCCCCGCGTTCTGACACCGCAAGGTCAGCTACTTCCGTGAAGGTGACCCGTTCGTACCGTGCGATGACCAATTGGGCAATTCGCTCCCCGTCCTTCACCTCGAAAGGCTCCTGCCCGTGGTTGATGAGGATGACCCCGACCTCGCCGCGGTAATCCGCATCGATGGTGCCTGGTGCGTTGAGCACAGTAACCCCATGTTTGAGCGCCAGGCCGCTTCGGGGACGCACCTGGGCCTCAGTGCCTTCCGGGAGTTCAAGGAAGAGGCCGGTCTTCACCAGGGCGCGTTGACCGGGCGCAAGAAGAATGGGAGCGTCGAGGTTCGCGCGGAGGTCCATTCCTGCGCTGTGCTCTGTGGCGTAGTTCGGGAGCGCGTGCTTGCTCTGGTTGACGATGCGTACGATGGACGCATCGCGGCCGGTCGGGCTTAGGTTCATGGGATGAAGATCGGGCCTTGATGCAACACCAAGTGTAACATCGTCGATGATGACGGTGTCCGTAGGTGTCCTTTCCCTGAGGAGGATACCCGGCTTGTTCAACCATGATCACCCCGGTCGCTTCAACTCGAAGCCTTCCAGGAACTTCGTGTTGAAATCCCCCTCGCGGAACTTCTCGTTCTGGAAAAGCTGCTGGTGAAAGGGGATTGTGGTGTGCACGCCTTCGATGACGTATTCACTGAGGGCTCGTTCCATCTTGGCCAGCGCCTCTTCACGCGTGGCCGCCACAACGATCAGCTTGCCGATCATGCTGTCGTAGTTGGGCGGGATGCTGTAGCCGGCGTACACATGGGTATCGATCCGAACGCCGTGACCACCAGGCGCGTGATAGGTAGTGATCTTGCCGGGTGTGGGGCGGAAGTTGTTGAACGGGTCCTCCGCATTGATGCGGCACTGGATGGCGTGGCGCGTGGGCTCGTAGTTCAAGCCGGAGATCGGCACGCCGGCGGCGATCTTGATCTGCTCGCGGATCAGGTCGTAGTCGATGACCTCCTCGGTGATCGTATGCTCCACCTGGATCCGTGTGTTCATCTCCATGAAGTAGAAGTTCCGGTTCTTATCCACCAGGAACTCCACGGTGCCCACGCCCTCATAGTTCACGCTGGCCGCGGCCTTGATCGCCGCTTCGCCCATCTTCTTGCGCAGCGCCTTGGTCATGAAAGGCGAAGGCGTTTCCTCCACGAGCTTCTGGTGGCGACGCTGGATCGAGCAATCGCGTTCGCTCATGTGGCAGAACGTGCCGTACTGATCACCGGCGATCTGGATCTCGATATGCCGCGGTTCCTCGATGTACTTCTCCATGTACATCCCTGGATTACCGAAAGCGGCGCCGGCTTCTTGACTGGCCGTCTCGTAGGCGTTCTCGAACTCTTCTTCCTTCCAGACCAGTCGCATGCCCTTTCCACCGCCGCCGGCCGTGGCCTTCAGGATCACGGGGTAGCCGATGCGCTTGGCTTCCTTCTTCGCGAACGGTATGTCCGTGATCAACCCCTCGAAGCCTGGCACCACGGGCACACCGGCTTTGATCATGGTTGATTTGGCCGTGGCCTTGTCCCCCATGGCCTCGATCTGCTCGGGCAGGGCCCCGATGAACTTGATGTTGTGCTGCTGGCAGAGCTTGCTGAACTTGGCGTTCTCGCTCAGGAAACCGTAGCCGGGATGGATCGCATCAGCGTTGGTGATCTCCGCCGCCGCTATGATCCGCACCATGTTCAGGTAACTGTCCTTGCTCGGCGGTGGGCCGATGCACACGGCCTCATCGGCGAAACGCACGTGGAGGCTCTCCCGATCGGCGGTGCTGTACACGGCCACGGTCTTGATGCCCATTTCGCGGGCCGTACGGATCACCCGGAGGGCGATCTCCCCGCGGTTGGCTATGAGGATCTTCTTGAACATGCTTCCTGATTTAACCACAGAGGGCACGGAGGGCACAGAGAGAAATCCAATTCGACCACGCGGGCCAGACGAACTGAGGGGCGACGCATGCGCGGCGTATTCCTTTGTGCGCTCTGTGGCCTCTGTGGTTTATCGCGTTCAAGCGGGGTCCACCAGGAACAACGGCTGATCGTACTCCACGGGCTTGGCGTCGTCCACCAGCACTTTCACGATCTTGCCGCTCACGTCGCTCTCGATCTCGTTGAAGAGCTTCATCGCTTCGATGATGCAGATGGGCTTGCCCTTCTCGATGGTGTCGCCCACGTTCACGAAAACCGGCTTTCCGGGACCGGCGGCCCGGTAGAAGGTGCCGATCATCGGTGCCTTGATGGTGACATACTTCGCATCCGCAGGAGGCGCTGCTGCAGGCGCGGGAGCAGCTACGGGTGCTGCGGCTGGAGCTGCAGGAGCCGCAGCGGGCATCGCCAGGGGTGCAGGCGCGTATGCCGGTGGTGGAGCGGCGATCACCTGCACTTCCTTCCTGCCTGCAGGTGTCTTGATGGTGATCTTGAAGTCCTTCTGCTCGATCTCCACTTCGCTCACGCCGCTCTTGGCCACGAACTTGATCAGCTCCTGGATCTGGGTAAGGTTCATCGCTTCGCTCATTTGGTATGGGCCGCCTTCCGGAGAAGGATCGCCAATGTAGAGGTTACAAGGATCGGGCAACTCCTGCTTTTGCGCGATGCCCGACCGAGGCTCGGCTCGTGCAAGGGGCCCGGGTCAGCCGCCGTAAGCCCACTTCAGGTACACCGCCCCCCAGGTGAATCCGCCGCCGAAGGCGCTGAGGATGATGTTGTCGCCCTTCTTCAGGCGGGGCTCCCACTCCCAGAGGCACAACGGGAGGGTGCCGCTAGTGGTATTGCCGTATTTCTCGATGTTCACCATCACCCGGCTGTCATCCAGACCCATGCGGTGGGCCGTGGCGTCGATGATGCGCTTGTTCGCCTGGTGTGGCACCAGCCAGGCCACGTCTTCGCTCTTCAGGCCGTTCTTCTCCATGATCTCGGCGCTCACGTCCGCCATGTTGGTGACGGCGAACTTGAACACGGCCTTGCCCTCCTGATAGACGAAATGCTCCTTGCGTTCCACGGTGCGGGCGGTGGCCGGACGTGCCGAGCCACCAGCCTTCTGGTGCAGATACTGGCAACCACCGCCGTCGCTGCGCAGGATGGAATCGATGATGCCCAGGCCTTCGTTGTTCGGCTCCAACAGCACGGCTCCCGCACCGTCACCGAAGATGATGCAGGTAGCCCGGTCCGTGTAGTCGATGATCGAGGACATCTTATCCCCGCCCACGACGACCACCTTCTTGTATTTGCCGGTCTCGATGAATTGGCTGCCGGTAGTAAGTCCGTACAAGAACCCGCTGCAGGCGGCGTTCAGGTCGAACCCCCAGGCGTTCTTCGCGCCCACCTTGTCGCAAACCACGTTGGCGGTGGCCGGGAACTGCATGTCGGCCGTTACGGTGCAGCAGATCAGCAGGTCGATCTCCATCGGGTCAATGCCGCGCTTGGCGCACAGCCCCCTAACCGCTTCTGCGGCCATAACGCTGAGGCCCTGGTCCTTGCCTGTAAGAATGCGTCGTTCCTTGATGCCGGTCCGTTCGGTGATCCACGCATCGTTGGTGTCCACCAGCGTTTCCAGCACGGCATTGCTCAGCACGAAGTCCGGCAGATAGCCTTGCACGGCAGTGATCGCGGCTGTCGTCCTCATAGGGGTTGATATTGGAATGCGGATCGGATCCGCTCGCTGAGCTTGGCGTTCACCACGTTCCGGCTCATGACCAACAGATTCTTGATGGTCTCCTCGTTGCTGATGCCGTGTCCGATCATCACATTCCCGTTCACACCAAGCACCGGACAACCACCATAATTCTCGTAGTCGAAGCGATCGAAGAAGGGCTCATGTACGCCGCGCACCTTGAGCAGGTCATGGAAGGCCTCTACGGCTTTCAGCACGATGTTGCCCACAAAGCCGTCGCACACGATCACATCGGCCTTGTGGTTGAAGAGGTCGCGGCCTTCGATGTTGCCGACGAAGTTGAACTGGTTGCTCTCCTTCATCAGGCCGAAGGCGGATTGGGCCACCACGTTGCCCTTCTTGTCCTCTTCCCCGATGTTGAGCAAGGCGACCTTGGGGTTGTTGATCCCATAGACGCTCTCAGCGAGCAAGGAGCCGAGCAGGCCGAACTGGCAGAGCACATCCGGTTTGCAGTCCGCATTGGCCCCCACGTCCAGTAGGATGCCGAAGCCGCCGTTCTCCTTCGGCAGAACGCTCGGTATACAAGGGCGGATGACCCCTTCGATGGGCTTTACGCTGAAGATACTGCCGACCAGCATCGCACCGGTATTGCCCGTGCTGGCGAAGGCATCCAACCGGCCCTCTTTCAGCAGATGGAAACCCAAGGAGATACTGCTCTTGGGTTTGGCCTGTAGCGCCTTCGTGGCGTTGTCATGGAAGGTGATGTCGTCCTGGCTCGGAATGACATCGAAGTCCGCTGGATCCGCACCTTCGGCCTTCAGGCCGTCGGAGATCATCGCAGCGTCTCCAATGAGTACGAGCCGAACGTCCGTTCCAAGCTCCTTCGCCGCCATAACGGCAGCGCGAACGGGCACGACCGGACCGTGGTCGCTGCCCATGATGTCGAGTCCGATCCTCATGCCACGCACGCGCTCCCGCCGGGTGGCGGAAGCGGGGCAAATGAAGCGGATACCGGAATTACTCCGACTTGGCCTTGGTGGACACCACCTTGCCGCGGTACATCAGGTCATCGCCGACCTGATAGGCGCGGTGGCGCATGTGGACCTCACCCGTGTTCGTGTCAGTGCTCAGCGTGGGCACGCCGGCCTTCTTGGTGCTGCGGCGGCTGGCGGTGCGGGTCTTGGAAAATCGGCGCTTCGGATTTGGCATCGTCGTAGGTATTCTCCCGCCATGCGAGTGACGGGATCGTTCTAGTTCTAATTCTCTCGGTCTTTCAGGGCTTTGAGCGCGTCCCAACGTGGGTCCGGCTCGGGTTCTTCGTCCACTGCGATGTTCTTGAGGGCGGTATCCACCTCAGGGTCGCACTGGCCTTCAGGGTGCACATGCCGGATGGGCAGGTGCAGGCTGATGCACTCGAACAGGAAGTGCGTCAGGTTGAGCTCGTGCGCATCGACCGCCAGGGACACCAGTTCCTCATCGTCCACGTCGGATTCGCCCGACAGCTGGAATATCTGCCGCTGGTCCCCCTTTACAGGCTGACGCATGGGCGCGTTGCAATGGTCGCAGGTCATGTTCAGGTGGCCGTCCACATGGATGTTGGCCACCAGCAGGTGTTCGCTCTTGTCCAGCACCACCTCGGCCTTCACGTCCCCACCACGTTCGTACTCCTCAACGGCCGTGGCCTGGAAGAACGTATCGCCCAGCGCGAAGCTGAACGTGTGGCTGCCGTCCTTCAGTCCGGAGAACTGGATGGTATGTTCGGGCAGGGCTTCCATGTGCGGCGGATCCCGGCTTGGACCGTGGCCAGGAGAAGGGGCGCAAATGTAGCCGGATCGGGGCTTCGGACCACTTGCTCACAGGTGTTGAAAACCATTGGGCCGCCCCCAACTCTCTCCGGGATGACCGGGGATGGTACCATTGCAAGGGTCGAAAACGGCCTTGAAGCGCCCCCGAGATGTTCGTACGCCTGGGGAAAATCGGTGAGGACGCTGCAGAGAGCCGCGCCCCAGCTCGCTGGACCGGGCTGACCCTGGTTCTGGTGCTATTGGGAACCGTGGTCCGCTTCGCGTTCGGATATCATGCGGTGCTCTGGCGCTGTGCCCCGGACCAGTCCGCTTGGGACCTGAATTTGCGCTACGCCCTGCACACCGGTGTTCCTGCCTACCACGAGCTCATCCACTATCCGCACGAGGGCGGAAGCCTGGTGCTCTCGCTTCTGGCCGTGGCCCTCACGCCGTTCAAGGAATGGCTTCCTCCGCTTTCGTGGGCTGCGCTTGTGGTAGACACGCTTTCTCGCTACCTGCAGATCCGCTGCGTGAGCCGGCTGTTCGGCAAGCCCACGGGGGCCTGGTTCGGAGCGTGGACGGTGTTGTCCGTACCCCTTATCCTGCCGTGGGCAACCGTCGATTTCGGTCTGCATTCCTTGGTTGCTTTCATGCCATTCCTGTTCATCCGGCTTGCGATGGGCCCAGGGCGTTCGGACCGGAAGCTCGGAATACTGGCTGGCATTGGAGGTTGCCTGGCGTACGACTGCTTGATACTCGTGCCGGCCTATCTGGCCTGGTCCTTCACCACAGCAGGAACAACGAGACCGAGGCTCGTCGGAGCCGCTGGTTTTCTCCTCTGGGCTTTCATCGGCTTCCTGCCGCATGTGCTGCTTCGCACCTGCCTGGATAATGCGTTCGTTCTTGAGAACATGCCGGCCTTGGGGATCCGCGGCCTGGAACACGAGCCACTGCGCCTGATCTCCACGCTTCCACATGTGGTTACTGTCTGGACCACCACACTTCCCGCATCCTTGCTGCTTTCGGCTATCGAGCCGCTTTCCTCCCGCACGACCGTTCTGGTGATGCTCTTCTTCATCGTGCTCGGATCCGCCAGCGCCCTGAGGCCCAGGCATGTGCGAACGGGGGCGGAGTGGTTGATCTTCCTGGTGATCCTCCTGTTCAGCATCGCGTATGCGATGAGCCCGTTGTTCTTCGACCGGTCCGATGCGAAGAGCTACCTGCCCTATCGGCATTTCAGCTTCATCGCTCCCTTGCTTGTTCTGTTGATGATGGCGGGCCTTATGCGTATCCGCGCGAGACCTTGGCTCTTGGGGGCATGGCTTACGGTGTGTGCCTGGGCCTCGATCACCTTCATGGTCCGGACCGGCCCATGCGTGGCCGGGAATGATGAAGCCACCGGGTGGGTGCTGGCCCGCAAATACGGGCACGACCCCGATCGCCTGGTCGCGATGGCAGAACTCGAGCCGGAGCACAGCAGGGAAGAACTGGTGCGGGGCTATGGCTGGGGTATGACCACGACGATCTTCGAGCACGCCTCCCTTCGGGACAGCATCCCGATGGAGCGCCTGAGCCGGATCTGGTCCCGGTTCCCGGCCCCTTATCGTGCCCAACTGCTCGACGGGGTGCGCGTCGCCTTCGCTCCAGGTATCACGCCCGTGCTGGACAGTGCCATCTGCCCGGTGCTGATGAACCGTTTGCGAACGGTCGAGATGCGCTAGCCTATGCGAACTAGAGAACCCGCATCTCCGTGCGACGGTTCCGGGCCTTGTTCGCGTCGTTGTCGTTCGGGACCAAAGGCTGGGATGCACCATAGCCCTTGGCCACCAATCGCTCACCGGGGATACCGTTGTTCACCAAATGGTCGACCACGGCGTTGGCGCGGCGTGTGCTCAGTTCGTCATTGTAGGCTTCGGAACCATCACTGTCCGTATGCCCGCCGATCTCCAGTCGTAACGCGGGATTATCACGCAGCATCACGAGCAGCTGGCCCAACTCCCCGAGTGACGTGGGGTCCAACGTGGACTTCTCCCGTTCGAAGAAGATGTTCCTCATCACTTCATTGGTACCGGCTTCGAGGGATTTCAGGTTGACGTCCATGCTCATCTCCCGGTTCTCCTCGCCAGTATTGATGTTCTCCGAGTGGAGCAGATAGCCATTGGCCTGCACGTGCATGGCGTACTGGTGCCCGGCAGGTACGACGATGAGGTACTCACCGGTCCTGGGGTCACTGGTGAAGGTCATCACGATCCGGCCGTCGGCGAGATCCAGCAGATCGATGGTCGCCTCCATGCCAGCCAGCATTTTCAGATCCATCACCTTGCCGCGGATGGTCGCCATCGCTTTGGTCCCGGCTTCAGGAGCGCCGCCGTTCATGGCAGCGGTTTCCTGCTTATCGGGTTCCGGCAGAAAGTCCACTCGGTACAGGTCGTCCTCGCCCAACCCGTTGGGCCGGACGCTGCTGAAGTGGCCGGTGGTGCCGTTCGCCGTCAGCACGAAGAACAGGTCGTCGTCCGGGCTGTTCACCGGCCAACCCAGGTTCTGGGGCTTGTTCCAGCGCCCATCCACCAAGGACGAGCGGAAGACGTCGTAGCCACCCATGCAGGTGTGGCCTTTGCTGCTGAAGAAGAGCGTTTGTCCATCGGGATGCAGGAAGACACCATCCTCATCCTCTATCGTATTCACACTGGGGCCTGCGTTCTCAGCATCGCCCCAAGCGTTCGCCGTGGCGTCCCATCGGCTGATCCAGATGTCCTGGCCGCCGATACCTCCTTCCCGATCGCTGACGAAGAAGAGCTGCTTTCCATCTGCGCTGGGCCATGCACTGGTCTCGTTCCAGGGGGAATTGATCGCTTCGCCCAGGGGCTTGGGGTCACTCCAAACATCACCATCGCGCGTGCTCTCGAAGAGGTCACCTACCCCGTTCTCGTCGCGATAGATCAACATCGTCCGCCCGTCGTTGTACAATCCGACGGATGCATCGTTGAAGTCTGTGTTCACGGGGGCCTCGATCGGCAGTGGTTCGCTCCAGCCGGCTCCCGTGCGCGTGGAGGCGTAGATGTCCTCGAAGTACTCACTTGTCGCCTTGTTGATCTTGCCTCCGGTGCTGTTGCTACGCCGACTGGTGAAGGTCATATGCGATCCGTCCGGGGAGATGAGAACGCCATAGTCAGCGACTTCACTGTTGATCTCGGGGCCCATGTTGCTGACCTGGCCATTCACCGGTTTCGCTTGGAGGGACTTGCCGTTCTTGCATTCGGCGATGCGTCGGTCAGCGGAGTTGTAGAGCGGCTCGGGGTCCGGTACCCGATTTATCGCGGCACGATGGAGCTGGTATTCCGTGATGGCCTCATCCCAATGGGCGTTCAGGTGGTGACCCATCCCCAGCAGGAAGTGGATGCGGGGGATCTGGTTGTCCAGCTCATAGGCTGCCTGAAAGAAGGGCAGCGAACGGTGGTGATACCGGCCGTTCAAGTGGCACAGCCCCATCTTCAGGTTGAGCTCCGCATTGTCCGGGTTGAACGAATGGGCTTTCTCATACTCATCAAGCGCTTGGGTGAAGTGGGTGCCGCCGCTCTGGAAGAACCCGTCTCCCTTCTTCATGGCGGCCAACGCAGCCCTCAGGCCGTCCGCATCATCGAAATGTTCCTTGTCGAACGGCTTGTTCGTGCGGGCCGTCGGTTGGGCACACAGAAGGGTGGAGAGTGACAGCAACGCAAGGGAGAGCAGCGTGCGCATGTGACTGTTTTTTTTTTCGCGAATGGCCTGTTCATACGGAAGTTAGAGGGAGAGGTTCTCAGGGCCGGGGGCGGATAGTTTTGGCACGCTTACGGGCCTCGTAAACGAGCAGCCCCGCGCTGAACCATTCACCCTTTCGCCCGAGCAAGACCGGAACATCATGGCCAAGAAGACCGAGAAGAAGAAGGACACGAAGCGCAAGTCCATCCTGGACAAACCCGCGCACGACTTCATGGTGCGCTACCTCAACAACGCCAGCCCGACCGGATTCGAGAGCAGCGGCCAGCGCATCTGGTTGGACTACCTGAAGCCGTACATCGACAGTCACTTCACCGACCCCTACGGCACGGCGGTGGGCGTGATCAACCCCACGGCCAAGTACAAGGTCGTCATCGAAGCCCATGCTGATGAGATCAGCTGGTTCGTATCCTACATCACCAAGGAAGGCTTCATCTATCTGAAGCGCAACGGCGGCAGCGACCACACCATCGCTCCCAGCATGCGGGTGAACATCCACACGGACAAGGGCCCGGTGAAAGCCGTGTTCGGCTGGCCCGCGATCCATGTGCGCACGGGCAAGAACGATCCCGTGCCCAGCATGGACAACATCTTCCTCGACTGCGGCTGCAGCAGCAAGGACGAGGTGGAGAAGCTCGGTGTCCACGTGGGCTGTGTGGCCACGTTCGAGGACGAGTTCATGGTGCTCAATGAGAAGCACTACGTGGGCCGCGCGCTGGACAACCGCATGGGCGGGTTCATGATCGCCCAGGTGGCGCGCCTGCTGAAAGAGACCAAGGTGAAGCTGCCCTTCGGCCTCTACATCACCAACAGCGTGCAGGAAGAGGTCGGCCTGCGCGGTGCCGAGATGATCGTGGAACGGATCAAGCCGGACATCGCCATCGTGACGGACGTTACGCACGACACGCAGACCCCGATGATGAACAAGATCCAGAGCGGTGACGTGGCGTGCGGCAGCGGGCCGGTGTTGAGCTATGGCCCGGCCGTGCACAACACCGTGCTGAAACGCATCATAGAAGCGGCACAGAAGGAGAAGATCAAGTTCCAGCGCGCCGCCGTGAGCCGCGCCACCGGGACCGACACCGACGCCTTCGCCTACGGCGCCGCCGGCGTGCCGAGCGCATTGATCAGCCTGCCCCTGCGCTACATGCATACCACAGTGGAGAGCGTTCACCGCGACGATGTGGAGGATGTGATCAAGCTGATCTACGCATCGCTGCGTGGGTTGAAGAGCGGGGAGGACATGCGCTATTTCAAATAGTGTCGGTACACCGGGCTCCAGCCCGGCACATACCAGTCGGCTGGAGCCCGGTAGACCGATATTTGGGCGATGGGCTGGAAGCTGGATGACAACACGCGCAGCGGGGTCCACTATCTCGTGCTGGGCGTGCTGGTCATGGCGGTGCTCGCCTTGGGAAATACGGCGCTCGACAGCCTTTTTACACCGATAGGCCCGGATGGCTCATTCGGTCATGGCTACCTGATCGAAGATGATGGCGATAGGATGATCGTCGCCGGAACGACGCGTGGCGAACGGCTCATCGCAGGTATCATGCTCTCGTTCATCGCCGCGGTCGTCATCGCGTGCGTGGTCGCCCTCGTCACGCGAGGTATGCGCACAGCGGCGGCGGGATGGGCCGTCATCGCCGGGAGGGTCGTGTTCTTCATCAACATCACCTATTTCATATACGCAGCGCTCTACCTGCCGCCGCGCGAATTCATCGGCATGCGGGATCGGATGTTCATCGTTTGGGAACGCGATGTGATCATGAACGACCTGCCCTGGCCCAGGGAGAAGAAAATCCTGCTGATCCCTTTCGCTCACGTGGAAGAGATCCGTTCGGATGCACATGAAGCGAGCAGAGGGAAGGTCGTTCACGGGATCATTGTCGACCATGCCAGTGAACGCCTCGAGGTGGGATGCAGCGCGGAAACCACTCCTGACGACAGCGCGGCCACCATCTTCGCCGCCGACCGCGTCGCGCATCTGGAACAAATGATGCTCCAACCATGACCACCGACCGCCCCATCACCCTCGACCGTCTGGTGCGCATCATCGGCGGGTTGCTCGTGTTGGCCTGCCTTGTCTGGCTGCTGTACTACCTGCGCGCCGTGCTGGTGCCCTTCTTCGTCGCGGTGATCCTCGCCTACCTGTTGGATCCCTGGGTGGCCCGCGTGAAGAAGCTGGTGAAGAACCACACGGCGGCCGTGCTCCTCACGCTATCCGCGATGTTCCTGCTGGTAGGAGGTCTGCTCGCGATCATCATCCCGCAGGTGGTGGAGGAGATGCACCATTTCGCTGCGCTGATGGCCGAAGAGCTTCCGGTGTGGCAGGCGCAAGTGCAGCACATCCCCTGGATCCACGAAGCGCTCAGCCAGGCATCCACCATCGATGTGCAGGGCTACCTGACCGGGGAGAACCTCAGCAAACTGGCTCAGAAGGTACTACCTGGATTCTGGCAGGGCATGAGCAGCCTTTTCGGCTGGCTCTTGGGGCTGTTGGGCGTTTTCACCACATTGATCTACCTCGTCTTCATCCTGATCGATGAGGAAGACGTCAAAGAGAACTGGGAAAAGCTCATCCCCTCCAAGTACCGAACGCGCGTGGCGGACGTGGTGGATGACCTCGGCAAGGCGATGAACGTGTACTTCCGCGGCCAGCTGAAGATCGCGCTGATCCTCTCGGTGGTCTACATCATCGGTTTCAGCATCGTGGGACTGCCGCTGTCTCTGGTCCTCGGGCTGCTCGCGGGCATGCTCAGCCTGATCCCTTACTTCGCCCTGCTGAGCGTTCCCCCCGTGATGCTCAGCGCAGGCCTGCTCGCGCTGGACCGGCACGGCTCATTCTGGCCCCCGATGATCGGTGCATTGGCGGTGTATGCGGTGGCGCAGACGCTGGAAGGACTGGTGCTTACGCCGCGTATCCAGGGAAAGAACACGGGGCTGCGGCCCGAGTACATTCTGCTCGCGCTCTCGGTCTGGGGCTCGCTGCTCGGCGTTACCGGAATGATCATCGCGCTGCCGCTCACCACCGTGATCATCAGCTATTACCGGAGGGTGGTGCTCGGTGAACCGGTCGCGGAAAAGGCGGTGATCACACCAGCTGGCGCCCCCCCGCCCCCGGCGCCGGGACCTTCGGTTTGAACGAACGGGCTGGCGCAGCGAGCAGAAGCTACCGAACTTGGGCGCGACAAGCCGCATGCGCATCCGCTTCATCAAGGCACGGGACACATGGTCGCTCAGGCACCGGGTGCTGCGCCCACACCAGGCGATCGAGGACTGCGACTATCCGAACGACCGCAACCCCGACAGTTTCCACCTGGGGGTCTTCCTCGGCGAGCATCTGATCGGTGTGGGGTCCTTCTATGCCGAGAAGAAGGATGCGCTGAAAGGGTGGAAGCAGTTCCGTCTGCGGGGCATGGCCATGCATCCCGATTTCCGTGCGCAAGGGGCGGGAGCCAAGCTGATACGATTCGCCCTGGAGCATCTGCGCGCGCAACGCGCGGACCTGCTATGGTGCAACTCACGTGAGAGCGCCAGGGGTTTCTACGAGAAACTGGGTTTCGTCATCCATGGCGAACCGTTCCATGTGGACGGTCTTGGTGGACATGTAGTGATGCACCGGCGGGTTTGACCAGGGCCCCATCAAAGTTCAAAGCGCTCGCCCTGCCTCGGAATCTCTATTCGATGGAACCCTTGCTGTGTGAACCGCTCGCGCAGTCCCGTCAACGATGAGGTGATGCCATGCACCAGGAACATGCGCAACACCTTTGTCGCGTCTTGGCAGCTGATCCAGCGTGATAGTTCACTTCGATCGGCGTGCGCGCTGTAGCTCTCCATCCGCAGGATCTCCGATCGGACGGGTACGCGTTCTCCGAAGATGTGCACATGGTCCGGCCGTTCCATCAGTTCGGCGCCCAAGGTGCCAGGGGCGCAGAAACCCACGATGAGCACCGCATTGCGTTCGTTCGGAAGACCGTGACGCAGGTGGTGACGGATGCGCCCGGCCTCCATCATTCCGCTGGCGGCGATCACGATCGCCGGCTCTTGCCGCTCATTGATCTGTTTGCTGCGTGCCGCTTCGCGGATGAACTCCACGCCGTTGAACCCGAAGAGGTCGGGGTCGCTGGCGAGTTCGGCACGCACATCGTCCTGCAAGAGGTGCGAGTGCTGTCTGTAGATGGCCGTGGCGTTCATCGAGAGCGGGCTGTCGACGAATACGGGCACACGCGGCAGGCGCCCTTCGTTGTGGAGCTTGTTCACCGTATGAAGCAGCTCCTGCGTCTTGCCGATGCTGAACGCAGGGATGATGAGCTTGCCTTTCCGCTCCACGCACACGCGCCGCACGTGGTCCAGGAGTTCGTCTCGGACCTCCTCGATCGGAGGGTGGTCCCGATCGCCGTATGTGCTCTCACAGATGATCACATCGGCCTGTCGGAACACATCGGGATCCGGTAGCAAGCGATCGACGTACCGCCCGACGTCCCCGCTGAAGGTGACGCGTCGAGTTCCGCCGGCCGTATCGATGTCGAGATGGACACACGCGCTTCCCAGGATATGACCGGCATCAGTGAAGGTCAGTCTCACCCCTGGCAACACATCGAAGACCTCGTTGTAGGCCACCACTTGGAAGAGCGCGAGGGAGGGGGCCACGTCCCCGATGCTGTAGAGCGGTTCGATGTGCTCGGGAGCTCGGCCCTGACGTTTGGCGCGTTTCAGGTCGCTTTCGAAATCGGACTCCTGAATGTGTGCGCTATCCGCGAGCATCACCGTGCAGAGATCCCGCGTGGCGGGCGTGGCGTAGATGGGCCCGCTGAAGCCCTGACGGACCAGACGCGGGATGAGCCCGCTGTGATCGATGTGCGCATGTGAGAGCACCAACACGTCCACCTCCGCCGGGTCGAACCCGAAGCGTCGGTTCTTCTCGTCGCTCTGTGGGCCTTCGCCCTGGAACATGCCGCAGTCGAGCAGCAATCGCCTGGTCCTTCCGTCCGAGCACGATATCTCCAGGAGATGCTTGCTGCCCGTGACCATTCCTGCCGCCCCATGGAAAGTGATGCTCATCGCCATGCGCCGAAGTTGCGACTTGTTGCGCAGCGACCGCTTTCCCGTTCCGTTGTCTTACAAATCGCCGCCGCCACCGAAGATGGGCTTGAACGCCCGGTTACTTTGGCTCGCCCCTTGTGCGCTGGAACCGAATGCGCGGACCGCTCCTTTACCTGCTCATCGCTGCCGCGTTCGGGGCCTTCGCCGCGCTCATGCGGGAGCCTTCGGCAGGGGAGCGGCTGCAGAGCGAGGCGGAGCGGCTCGAGCAACGGATCGCGACGGCCACCGTGGCGCTGGGGGAACTGTGTGGCTCAACGGCCGGGGCGCTCACCGGCGACAGCAGCCTGAACTGGCACAAGCTCGCCGATCGGAGTGATGCCTTGGAGCCTGATGGAGTCGAACTGCTGGCCCGATGGGACGGCACCCGCTACTGGACAAGCTCGCTCCCCTTGGATGAACACACGTTGGACACGACCGTCACTCCACGTATCCGATCCGGTTCTTCCGTGTACCTCCATACCGGTGTGTTGAGCCCCCGCGGTAGCGTGCATGCCTTGCGCTTGCTCTGGTTCCAGCCACCGTTCGAGAACCGCTACCTCCAGCCGCATTTCCATTCGTCCCTTGGTGTTGCCCCCGGCGTGATGGCTTCCACTGACCCGGGTCTGGGTCCGGTGGTGCGCGATCCACAGGGACAGGTACTTTTCCGATTGCAATGGGTGGACGATACGCCGCCCCCCGGAACAAAGGCATGGGTGCGTTTGCTCGCCGCGTCCACCGGTGCGGCGATGGCCCTTGTCGCCTTGTGGTCCTGGCTTGTCGGGTGGGTGGGCCGGGGCCGACGCTGGCCGTCGATCGCGCTCCTCCTGCTGTTGGTATCGGCGTTCCGTTGGTGGGGTTTGTCCCCTGCGCTCGCGAATGTGTTCGAAGGGTTCGCGCTCTTCGCTCCCAATCTGCTGTTCGCTTCCGCGATCCTTCCCTCGTTGGGGGACCTGGTGATCACGGTCGCGCTCCTGGTCTTCATCTGTGCCTTCATCCGGCGAGCGACCGCTGGTGCGAACGTGCCCGATCATCCCATCGTGGTCGCTGTGATCGGGTTGATCATCCTGGTCCTCTTCGCCGCCTGGATCAACGACGTGATGATCGCCCTCGTGCGGGATAGCCGGATCCCACTGGACCTCTTCCACGCGCAGAGCCTGGACGTCACCAGTGCGATCACCCTCTTCGCCATCGCCTTCCTGTTGTTCGCATGGGTACTCCTGGCCGATGCCTTCACACGCTGGGTGGCGCCGGGCATGAAGGGCGTTGCATTGGTCATCGTGGCCGCGGCAGTGTTCGGTGCGGCCCATCTGGCTTATCACCTGTTGGGTGTTTTCGATTCGGTGCTTGTGCTATGGCCAATGCCGCTTCTCGTAGCCCTCGCCCTGATGCGGAGGGGTGGCACACGGTTCACCAACGCCTTGGTGATGATCACGGGCCTGGCATTGCTCAGCGTGCACATCCTCAACCGACAGACGTTCAAACGCATGGAACGGGATCGCGAGGCGTTGGCCGAGAGCGCTGGAAAGCGGGAGGATCCGATGATCGAATGGCTCTTCCGGGAGGCACGGGCGGCGATCTCGCAGGACGCGGATGCCCGCAGCCTGCTGAGCGATACGGCCTTCCTGTCCGCGACGGACCTGGAGGTGCGCATAAGACAACGGTTCTTCGAAGGCACCTGGAACAACTACGACGTCCGCATTCACCTCTTCGGTCCTTCGGGGAGCCTTCGGGCGACCACCGCACGTGGCGCGGTGCCTACGCTCGCCGACCTGCGTGCACGCTTCGAACAGGGCGTGCCGGTGGAGGGCGACATCGCACTGCGCAACGTTCACCGACCCACCGAATCCGCGCTCTATCTGGGTGCCATCGGACAGCTGGAAGGCACGACCCAGAACCGATTGATCCTGGAATTGTTCCCGCGTGTGCTGCCCGAAGGATTGGGCTTCCCTGAACTCCTGATGGCCGGTGATCGTGCTGTGGACCGGCGCGCGGACCGGTACGCCAGGGCGCATTACGAACGGGGGCGCCTCGTTGAGAGTTCGGGAGCTTACGCCTTCCCTACCCGATGGTCCACGCCGATACCCTCCGATGGCCTGGTGATCGCTGACAGGGGTTTTGAATTACTTGCTTCCGGGGATGCCGCGACGGAGGCGGTGGTCATCGGCTCTGCGATACCCACATGGATCGACCATGTGACGACGTTCTCCTACCTGTTCCTGTTCTTCTCGGTCCTCGGTGCGGCCTTTCTTCTGCTGCGCGCGTGCATGGCGTGGAGAGGGGTTCCTCCCTTCGACCTGAGCGCGAAACTGCGGGCGGGCATCATGTTGTTCGCAGGTATCGCCATCGTGCTCTTCGCCTTCGGAGCGCAGCGCCTCTTGGGCAGGAATTACGCTGACCGCGTTGCGGAGCAGCTCAATGAACGCTCACGCTCGGCCATTGCCGAACTGCGGCACCATGTTCATCTGGAGGACGTCCTGCGGCCCGACATGCGACGCGACCTGGACTACTGGACCGACATGGCCAGCGATGTGCTGCTCACGGACATCTCCGCGTATTCACCGAGCGGCGAGCTCATAGCCACCTCCCGTGAACAGGTCTTCAGCAATGGCCTTCTGGGCACACGCATGGATCCGCGCGCCTATGTTGCCATGGCCGTGGACCACTTGAGCGCGTTCACGCACGAGGAGCACATCGGCGACGCCGCGTTCCAGGCGGCGTATCGTCCGTTGCTGAACGATCGCGGCGATGTGCTCGCCTACCTCTCGGTGCCATATTTCGCACGTCAGAGCGAGGTGGATGACGAGCGCACCGCCGGATACGTGGCCATCGTGAACCTGTTCGTGCTGCTCTTCCTGTTGAGTACGCTGGCCGCTGCGGTCATCGCCAATTGGACCACCCGACCCTTGCTTCTGCTCAAGCGGGGTCTTGAACGCATCCAACTGGGCGCGCGCAACGAACCGCTACCTTATCAAGGAGAAGACGAGCTCGGCGAACTCGTTCGTGTGTACAACAGCAAAGTGGAGGAGCTCCGCGAAAGCGCCGAAAAGCTGGCGCGCAGTGAACGCGAGAGCGCGTGGAAGGAGATGGCCCGACAGGTCGCGCATGAGATCAAGAACCCGCTCACGCCCATGAAGCTCGGGATCCAGCATTTCCAGCTGACATGGGATCCGAATGCCCAGGGCGCGAAGGAGCGGCTCGATCGGTTCGCCACGAGCATGGTGGAGCAGATCGATGCGCTCAGCCGTGTGGCCGGGGATTTCTCTCGCTTCGCTCAGATGAGCGCGGCGAACGAGACCGAGCTGGACCTGAACGAGGTCGCCCGCAACGCTGTCGCTCTTTTCGCCGGCGAGCCGAACGCGGACATCACGCTGCACTCCTCATCGGAGGGGCCGTTGCGTGTGAAGGCCGATCGCGAACACCTGCTGCGCGTCTTCAACAACCTCATCAAGAATGCGACACAGGCGATACCGGAAGACAGGCGTGGACAGATCCATGTGACCTTGCGTGCCGAGAATGATCGCGCCCTCGTAGAGGTGCGTGACAATGGTGCCGGCATTCCCGAGCGTGTGCGCGACCGCATCTTCGAACCGAGCTTCACCACCAAGAGCAGCGGCATGGGCCTGGGCCTGGCCATGGTGAAGCGCATGGTGGAACAAGCCGGTGGTCGCGTATGGTTCGAAACGCGCGCGGACGAAAGCACGTCTTTCTTCCTCGCACTACCCCTGGTGCGCTAGCCGATACATTTGGCCACGTTCATCCCATGTCCTACAACAACCTTCTCGTGTCCGATGCCGATGGCATCCGCACCATCACCATCAACCGTCCCGACCAGCTGAACGCGCTGAACCGCGACACCATCGGCGAACTGGACCAGGCGTTGAACGAGGCGGACGCCGACAGGAGCGTGCGCGTGCTGATCATCACCGGCAGCGGACCGAAAGCCTTTGTTGCCGGTGCCGACATCAAGGAGTTCGCGCACTTCGCGGTGGAAGAAGGCAAGGCCTTGAGCGCTGATGGCCAGAAGAAGCTGTTCGACCATGTGGAGAACATGAGCAAACCAGTGATCGCTGCGGTGAACGGCTTCGCGCTCGGCGGTGGATTGGAACTGGCGATGAGTTGCCATGTCCGCGTGGCGAGCGACAATGCGCGCATGGGCCTGCCGGAAGTTTCGCTCGGCGTGATCCCTGGCTATGGCGGCACGCAGCGCCTGGCGCGGCTGGTCGGCAAGGGCAAGGCGATGGAGATGATCTTCACCGCGGGCATGATCAAAGCCGACGAGGCCCTGCAATGGGGGCTGGTGAACCACGTTGTAGCACAAGACCAGCTCCTGGCGAAGTGCAACGAACTGGCCGCTGCCATCATGAAGAACTCGCCCACCGCCCTGGCCGCCGCCATCCGCGCGGTGAACGCCGGCTACGAACCGGGCGTGAACGGCCTCGCGCGCGAGATCGAGGAGTTCGGCAAGTGCTTCGGCACAGCGGATTTCAAAGAGGGGACGAGTGCGTTCATGGAGAAGCGGAAGGCGAATTTCATGGGTATATAGAACGCTGATGACGCGGATCAAACTGATGAACACCGATATGATGTCGGCCACAGCTCGCCTGAGCTGCGCTATCTGTTCCCTCCGCGTCATCAGCGTTACATCGTGAGCGTCCTGAGCAAGCTCGCCGGACAAACGGTTGGTGTGGCAGCCCTCCCGGCCATGCTTCAAGCATGCGCCACACAGCCATCTGATGCCATCATAGGCAAGTGGGATCTGCACAACGCTGACCGCAAGCGAGGCACGATCGAGTTCTTCGCTGATGGCAGATGCACAGGCCATTCCGTGGGATCCTGGGGGCCGCCTGACACGGCCGACTATGTGGTCGTGTACGACTCGATCCACTTCACGAATGACCATCCCCCTCATTCCTATCTCATCGTGTTCGAGAGCAAGGACAGGTTTACTCTCCAGCCCCAGCGCAACCAGCTGCCCGAGTGGTACGAGCGTGTTGATGAATAGCCAAGCTTCCGCAGAAGGGCCGGATGCCGCGGCGAGCATCTTTGTCGAAATGTCGTTCCACTGCGGATCCAAGGCCCCGCCCTTCTTATCAGCGTTATCCTGTTCATCCGCGGGATCAGCGTTCCATCTTCCGTGAGCGTCCTCCGCAAACTCGCTGGGCAACCGGCCATCCCCGGGGTGAGCGATGGCGGTACCCGGAACTTGTTGTGGGCCTGCCCCTGTGTGTGGGGAATTGCCCGGATGTGCCACGATACCAAAGCATGGTAGCTTCGCGTTGATTTCGGAACAACCATGAGCAAAAACACTTCAATCCTCCTCGGCGACCATTTCGAGGCCTTCGTGGCGCGGCAGGTGAAGTCCGGCAAGTTCACCTCCGTAAGCGAAGTGATCCGCGCGGCCTTGCGGCTGTTCGAGGTCGAGGAAACGAAGAAGGAAAGCCTCATCAAGGAACTCAAGAAAGGCGAGCGGTCCGGCTTCGTTCCGCACTTCGAGCGCAACGACTTCCTCTCCGGTCTGCACCGCAAGCACGCCCGCAAGGGATGAAGCTGAGGGTAAGCCAGGCCGCGAGCGATGACCTGGAAGGCATCTGGCTGTACACGGTCGAGCATTGGTCGGTGGAACAGGCCGATCGGTACATCAACCTCATCCTGGACGGTTTCGATCATGTCCTACATGACCCAAGTGCCGGCAAGAACTTCGGGCATGTGCGGGAGGGATACTTCGGCCTGAAAGTCGGATCACACCTGATCTTCTATCGGCATGATAGACCGGCCAACACTATCGAGATCATCAGGGTGCTGCATGGACGCATGGACCTGGAGGAACGATTGAACCCTTGAGCGTCCTCCGCAAACTCGCCGGGCAGACGGCCATCTATGGGCTGAGCAGCATCGTTGCGCGCTTCCTCAATTTCCTCTTGGTCCCGTTGTACACCAGCAAGGGCGTCTTCGAACCGGCGGACTACGGCGTGGTCACCGCGCTGTACTCATGGACGGCCTTCCTGAACGTGGTGTTCACCTTCGGTATGGAGACCGCGTTCTTCCGGTTCTCCATGAACACGCCGCTCCAACAGCAGGGCGACGGAGGGCGCACGATCTACAGCACCGCGACCTATGCGTTGCTCTTCCCCTCGCTCTTGTTCATGGCGCTGGGCAGCGCGTTCTCAGGCTCCATCGCGAGCGGACTGCACTTCCCGGCATACGCCGGTTCGGTACTGATGCTCGTGCTGATCATCGGCATCGATGCGATCACCACCATCCCGATGGCGCGCATCCGCCAGCAGGGACGCCCGTGGAAGTTCGCGTTCATCAATGGGCTGAGCGTTCTGGTGAACGTGGGCCTTAGCGTATTCTTCTTGCTCTACTGCATGAAGCGCTACAATACGGGCGAGCGAACGGCGCTGATCGATGCGGTGTATGATCCGGCCTTCGGAGTAGGCTACGTGTTCGCCATCAACCTGGTATCCACCGGCGTGAAGTTGCTGGTGCTTCTGCCTTCCTGGCCGTCACCATCACACTTCCAGAAGCAACTGCTGCGTGCCTTAGCGGCGTTCGGCCTGCCTTTGATGATCGCGGGCCTGGCGGGCATGGTGAACGAAACAGCGGACCGCATCATCCTGAAATACCTCCTGCCGGAAGATGCGGCCGATGCGCAGATCGGGATCTATGGCGCGTGTTACAAGCTGGCGATCCTGATCACGCTCTTCATCCAGGCTTTCCGTATGGGCGCGGAGCCCTTCTTCTTCAGCCACGCGCAGGAGAAGAACAGCAGGGAGACGTTCGCCCGCATCATGAACCTGTTCGTGGCGGTGTGCATGGCGGCCTTTCTCTGCGTGATGCTTTTTCTTGACCTGTTCAAATGGTTCATCCCGAACCCCGCCTACCATGAAGGTCTGCGCGTTGTACCGATCCTGATGCTCGCCAATGTGTTCCTCGGCATCTACTACAACCAGAGCGTGTGGTACAAATTGACCGATAGGACACACGCCGGTGGAACGATCGCGATCGTCGGGGCCATTGTCACGCTCGTTCTGCTGTTCACACTGATCCCGAGCATGGGCTACATGGGCGCGGCATGGGCCACGCTGGTCTGTTATGCCAGCATGGCGGTGATCAGCTATCTGTGGGGGCAGCGGCACTATCCGGTGCCGTATAATGTGAGCCGGGTACTGGCTTACATGGCATTCGCGGTTTTCGCCTGGTGGTCATGCGAACTGTTGCCGGTAGCCGGTGCGATGAGTTACGCGATGCGGGCCCTTGTTCTGGCGGGTTATTCGTTCGCGGTGCTCAGGATCGAACGGCCGTTCGCACGGGCTTGATCCCTGCGACCGCCCCCGGATGTGCAAGGCCGTAGTGTGTGGTCCGCTTCTATCTTTCCGTCCATGAGGACCTTCCTTGCCATGGCCGGGCTCGTTCCGCTCATCGCGTTCACGCAGGATTACGTTCAGCAGCGACCTGCTGCGGCCCCGAGCGGCATGGAGTGGAACCTCGGCTTGGGCCTGGGTATCGACTATGGTGGTATCGGGGCGCAAGTGCAGTGCCGCCCGGCCAAGCCGTTGGTCGTGTTCGCTGGTGGCGGATATGCGTTCGCCGGGTTCGGCTACAACGTGGGGGCGCAGGGCCGCATACTGCCGGATGCGAAGTGGTGCCCTTTCGTGGCCGCGATGTACGGATACAACGCGGTGATCGTCGTGAAGGGTGCCGACCAGTACAACGGGATCTATTATGGTCCATCCGTGGGGCTGGGTGTTGAGAACCATCACCGGGACAACGAGGGGAGTTTCTGGCGCTTCGAGTTGATCCTGCCCTTCCGCCCAGTGGAGTTCCAGGAGGATATCGACGCGCTGAAAAAGAAACCGAACATCGACGTGCGGTCCGAACCCCCGCCGTTCTCGTTCAGCGTTGCGTTCCATTTCGGGGTGTAGGTCTGGCGCGCGTCTCGTTCGCAGAGCCTCCGGCGGGTAGTTTCGGCGCCTGCACCCATGGGCATCCGGGTCTCCGATCGAAGTCTCATCATCGTCTTGCTGGCGGTCAGCGCGTTGCTGAAGTCCGCCTGGCTTGGCCAGAATGAGCTG
The DNA here is from genome assembly GCA_964649165.1 of uncultured Chryseobacterium sp. Taxonomy (GTDB): domain Bacteria; phylum Bacteroidota; class Bacteroidia; order Flavobacteriales_F; family PHOS-HE28; genus PHOS-HE28. The sequence continues at coordinate 2,836 of CAZYPC010000001.1, read as the reverse complement.
AGCGGTGATGAGCCGTTCACGGTCTTCTGGGCCACGCGTCCGATGCCCGAGTTCCTGGAGATGTTGAGGACGGAGAACAATCCTCCGCTCTACTTCCTCCTGATCAAAGCATGGAGCCTATGCGCACCCCTGGAGGAGGCCTGGCTGCGCGTACCATCGGCCTTGTTCAGCGTACTCACCGTCTGGCCGCTCTTCCTGTTGGGCCGTGCGTTGGGCGGCCGCACGACGGCAGCGATCACCTGCCTGCTCTTCATGCTATGCAACCACCAGTATGCCTATGCGCATGAGGTGCGGACGTATTCATTGCTCCTCCTGCTGACCGTTCTGGCGATGTGGTCCGTGGTCCGAGGTCCTGCGGTATCAGCGCGGTTGTCCACAGCTTGGCTTGCCGCAGTCTTCGCCGCGATGGCATGGACGCACTTCTTCGCCTGGTTGGTTGTCGGGCTCTGTTGTCTGTGCGTGCTGTTCTTGCCTGAGTTGCGTGCTGGGCGTCGACGCGTGCTGCTGGCGACGCTCCTGGCCGCCGTGGCGTTTCTCCCATACGCGTTCATCTTCTTCCGACGCGCTGGCGAGAGCATCGCCCAGGGCACTTGGGTAACGCCACACGGACCGGAGGAGATCTGGCATATGGTGCGGCGCTGGAGCAACCAGCCCGTTGTTACGATCATGCTCCTGGCGCCCCTCGCGACTGTTGCCGTGCGCGAGAGGCTCTCGTCGCTGGCACTGCGCTTCGCACTGCTGTGGTGGCTGGTTCCGCTCGTGGGGCTATGGCTGATCCAGCCGTGGGTGGCAGCCTATGTGGACCGTTACTTGCTCTTCGCGAGCCCGGGCTTCTACCTCGCGGCAGGATATGGTCTCACGCACCTGTTCAAGGCACCACGGGCATCGGTACTCGGGTCAGTTCTCGGAGTCCTGGCGATGCTGGTCACGTTCACGCCTTGGAAGCCGAACGACCAACGTCCATCGTTGGTGTCGGCACAAGTGAAGGCTTGGCAGCGCCCATCGGGCACCATTCCGATACTGGTCCGCCCATTCTGGTACAAGACCACGCTCTGGGCGCACATGGACCGCTCACGGGATGAACGTCCCCCTTGGTCGCAGGCCTGGTCAGAGTGGTACAATGATGCGGTCGCTGCGCCGGGGCAGGAGGAAGCCAAAGAGATGATCGTGGTCTACATGGCCGCTCCGCCTGAAGAGGCCGTGCGACCGGTCATTCCCGGGTTCGGATGGGTTGAAGAACGGCAGGCGGACCCACACGTGCGGGTTGCGCGGTACATGCGCTGAGTGACCGGCCGTTCGGCTTGTCCACCAACCGCTCATCAAGGGCGATCGGAGCACGCGGGTAAGCGGCCATCTTTGCGGCTCGCTCCGCCCAACACACTTTTCGGCACAAGCATGAACAAACACATCGCGATCGGGTCCGCTACGGTGGGCCTGTTGCTCCTCGCCGCATGCGGTCAGCAGGAGACCATGAACTCACCGGCCATAGCCATGGAGGCTCCGCCCCCGGTGATCGAAATGAAGGACTTTTTCCGCAACCCGGAGAAAAGCGGGTTCCAGATCAGCCCCGACGGGAACTTCTTCGCCTTCCGTGCTCCATGGAAGAACCGCATGAACCTCTTCGTTCAGAAGGTGGGTGACACCAACGCAACGCAGGTGACGATGGACACGGTCCGTGACGTTAGCAGCTACTTCTGGAAGAACGACCGCCTCATCTACTCGCGTGACATCAATGGCGACGAGAATTTCATCGTGTTCAGCGCGAGCACGGACGGGAAGGACGTGAAGGCCCTGACGCCGGAGAAGGGTGTGCGCGCCGGGGTGCAGGACGACCTGCGCGGCCTGGCCGGACGGGAGAACACCGTGCTTCTGGTGATGAACAAGCGCAATCCGGAGGTCTTCGACCCCTGGTATGTGGACATCGTCACAGGCAAGATGATGCAGGCACTGGACAACACGCCGAACTATGAGAACTATGTCACGGATCACAACGGGGTCATCCGGTTCGCCAGCAAGACCGATGGTGTGAACACGAACTGGTTCTACCGCGCATCGGAAAAAGAACCATTCGTCGAGTACATGACGGTGAGCTTCAAGGATTCCTGGAACCCGATGTTCTTCACCTTCGACAACGTGAACTGTTATGTGAACAGCAACCTGAACGGGCGCGACAAGACGGCCAGCGCTGAATGGGACATCGCCGGGAAGAAGGAGATCAAGGAGATCTATGCGAACAAGGACTACGACGACGGCGGTCTGAGCTTCAGCCGCAAGCGCAAGGTGCTCACCACGGCGGGCTATCAGGGCGAGAAGGAGGAAATGGTCTTCCTGGACGACCAGACCAAGAAGATGTACGAGCGCCTGCAAGGGCAGTTCCCGGGCATGGAGGTGCGCGTGGCCAGCGAAAGCGATGACGAGACGAAGCGAACCGTGTGGGTGGGCAGCGACAAGGTGACCGGCCGCTTCTACTACGATGCCGATGGGCAGGAGAAGGCCACACTGCTGTGCGATCGCACGCCGTGGCTGAAGGAGGACCAGATGGCGGACATGAAGCCGATCACTTTCCAGAGCCGCGACGGCCTCACCATCCATGGCTATCTGACCCTGCCCAAAGGGCGCGAAGCGAAGAACCTGCCGGTGGTGATCAATCCGCATGGCGGACCGTGGGCGCGCGATGGTTGGGGCTTCGATCCGGAGGTGCAGTTCATGGCCAACCGTGGCTATGCCGTGCTGCAGTTGAACTTCCGTGGCAGCACCGGTTATGGGCGGGCCTTCTGGGAGAAGAGCTTCAAGCAGTGGGGCAAGACCATGCAGGACGACATCAGCGACGGCGTGG